>CBFIBI010000016.1:0-43880 GCA_965660725.1 Opitutales bacterium | reverse complement strand
CCACCTTGGGTATGGTTTTGACTGAGGCATCATCGCGGCCTGGGTCTTCCCTCTCAGGGGAATAAGCCAAGTGGAAGTCCGTGCCTGCTTTCATGCCTGACCCTTCTTCCAAAACGATACGAAGTTCGTCCTCTGTGGTACCCGGGTAGGTGGTGGATTCCAAAGTAACCAGTACGCCTTTTGCGAGGTATGGAGCAATCGTTCTTGCGGTATCCAAAACAAAGGAGAGATCGGGTTCGCGATGATCGTCCAAAGGAGTGGGTACACAAATAAGAATCGCTTTCACTTCGGATAGTCTGGACGGATCGGTGGTGGCTTCAAGTCGGTTGGCATCGACCTGCTCGGCAATGGTTTCCGAAGGGAAATGCTTGAGATAAGTTTTTCCGGAATTGATCGAATTGACTTTTTGTTGATCGAGATCGAACCCAAGAATGGAAACCCCGGATCGGGCGAATTGCAAGGACAAGGGAAGACCGACATAGCCAAGTCCAATGACCGATATTTTGGAAAATTGCTTGCTCATGAATGGGTAGCTACTTCAGAATTTGGGGATTTTAGTTTTTTTAGGAACTGAGCAAAGAAAACAGTAAAGATACCAAGGAATCCCCCACATACCACGCCCAAAGCGACAATGAGTTTACGCTTTGGCTTTTCGCGAGTTTCCGGGGCAACTGCGGGATCGATTACTTCCAAAGCAAAGTCTTCATTTACATTGGCTAGCATGGCTTTTTGCTTCTCGGATTCGAGTAGGTTGTAGAGAACGGCACGCATATCCTGCAAAGTGGTCTTGGCTAATTCCTGCTCGAGATACCCTACCCGTTTTTTGGAATCGGCAATTGCCTGCTCGCGGAGTTGCTCATTTAACTGCTTGACTAAATCGTTCGCCCATTGAGCAGCCACTTCCGGATCTTTCCAAGAAATGGAGAGGGTGATGAGACCTGATTTTTTGTCTTCATCGACCGAAAGACAGGCTTTAAATGATACAATTGCTTTTTGTTCGGTGGGCTCATCCTCTGTAGATGGAACCATCCACGCTTGGTTATCAGCATCCCAAATTTCATCAAATAAAACAGGGATGAGTTTATTTTGGTTTATGTAAGTGCGGAGAAACTTTCGGGAATTTAAGGTAGCAACCACCTGCTCGACATTGGAATCGCTTGGGATTGAAATTCCAGCCATGGCGGCAAGACCACCAAACTGACTGAGGGTAGATGATGCGCCAGATTTTTCTTCCTGAGCGGGTGCCAATAAGGTTTCCGCCTTAAAGAACTCCGGGGCATAGAGGGCATAGGCAAAGGCAAGTCCGGTGCAAAGGATAGTGATGCCCACGATGGTTTTCCATGCCTGCAGGAGGGTGCGGATTAGTTCGAGAAGGTCGATCTCGTCCTCATCGGATGGGGGTCCAGATTCGACCATGACATATTTGGTGGATGATTTGGGATCTTCGCTCATAGAATTTACCTCAATACGCTACCGCCCTTGGCCGTTTGCCACAAGCAAAGCCAATCAGAGGAAACCAATAGTTTTTGTTTAATCAGAACTTTTTTGGGGCAGACGATCGCTCTTTCCAACGATCATCTTAACCCAGGGGAGCAATCGACTCATTTGCCGATGCCAACCCGATAAAATTTCATATCTAAGAACTCCCCGCTTGCGGGACTCTCCATCCTCCAAAGTATCAACTAAAGTTTCAATTTGCTTAAGGCGGGAGACTCCTTTATCCAAATGTGGATCAGCTTGCTCCCGAAGAAACCCACTGACCAATTTGCGTAAACGAATTTCCGCGACAAACCTTTCTTTACGATCGCCAGGTTCGAAGACCGTTGATACTGCACCTAGTTGGCGCAAGGCTCGCAACCCCTGACTAGCTGAACCCTTACTGATTTGCAAAATTTCCATAACCTCTCCCAAAGCAAGAGATTGATTACGACAAAACAAAAGTCCATATATTTGACCGTACGACTTAGGTAATCCAAATGAACTTGCGGCGTTCAAAAACAAATCTACAACTGCAGCCTCCCAATCATCCAGTTTTAAAATTAGCGACTTACTGTAATTTCGATTGTTAGAAACTTTTACCATAGGTCAGTAATTAAACAAAAAGACCAAGTTGTTCAAGTTTTTTTGAACAAACTGAACTCACACTATAGTGACTAGCTTTCTAAAAGGAATTTACTGCCGCCGCAGTAACAGCAAGTTGATAAATTATTTGAGTACTCGAGGTTAAAGTTTCTAACCATTTCCCCTTTTGTAAATTAATCGGTACGACTATTACATCACCGACTTCAATATTATTACTTGATTTAACCCCATCAAACCAACCAAAACCCTTATTAGTTCTAACGGCACCGTTTGATTTAACAATAAATATGCGTTTTTCATCAGCGTTCTGAGTAACCCCACCACTCAAGTTAATGTAGTCTTCAACTGATAGTAAAGAACTGAACAAATGAGATGTTGGAAATTGAACTTCACCCAAAATACTTACCTCAGATGGCATCATTGGAATGTGAATTTTATCACCATCACGCAAGATAATCTGAGAACTACGATCTGAATTCAATTGACTTTCAATATCAATGACGAGCCGACCAATAGAATCGGAGTTTTTCAGCCTAGTAAGTAAGCTTTGCCCAACTGAGTTAGCATTTTTTGCTGTTTCTCCTGATGTTGGTGACAAAGAAAGAGTGGCAATATCACTCTCCAGTTGATTGATAAGTTTTTCTTTCTGCTCTTCTTCTCTTGCTACCAAAGACTTACGAGTAAATATAGCACCTTTAGAAAAAGCATCACTCGATAATCCACCAGCTCTATTTATGACATCTCCAATTCTTTCATTCTTACTTATTGTGTATTTCCCGGGAAACCTTACTTCACCACTTAAAACAACCTCTCGACTCTCTTCCCATGAGGGAATTTTTTTGATTGATAATACATCGCCTGGCATCAATTCTTGTTTCAACGCATTTTCCCTGCTCAGTGAATCAATGAGTAGATGATTAACGGATGCGTCTATCAAACTATTGTTAGAATCCACATTTATTCTAGAAATTTCCGCCGACAACGAATAAGCAGATTCTGTCAAACCACCAGCAGCCACGATTAGATCCCAAACACTCATATTGCTTACTTTTGGATAGTCCCCAGGAAAATGAACTTCTCCAGTAATAGTTATTTCTTCGGTTCCTACAGAAGGTCTTGCATAAAAAGAAAGCTCTTTTAACAAAGGTCGTATAGCCCGTTTCCGTTTATCTTGATCATATCTTGAAAGTATAATAATTTTGTCTTTCTGCACCAATGAAATATCAGAAATACCATTCAAAATATCAATGGGAGCAAAAGATAGCATTTCTATTCTCCCGAGTTCACTAACTCGACGGATTAATGCATAATTTAAATCAGCATCATCAGTGAAGAGATATTGATTATTTAAAATATCCGATAATTTTGAATCTTTCTTCCATTCAAAGTTACCCTCCCGATCAACTTCCCCACTCAATTCAATAGCCATTTTTGTAAAATCAGTAACGGCACCAACTTCCACAACATCACCATTTTTAATTTCAAAACTTCGATCTTCATTAAAAGAAAGAGATTTTATTAAGAGATTTCCAAATTCATCCATCCTCGAGACCTGAATGTGAGATGAAAATGCTCGAGAACTTAGTCCCCCAGCAATTCGAATAATTTCCTCAAGTGAACTTAAACTTGCTAGTTCATAGATAGCAGGACGAGCGATCTCACCCTTTACAATTACACGATTTTCAACACTTGGCAGGAAAATAACATCTCCCTCAAGCAAAGTTTCTGTCGCTTGGTTTTCACCATCAATAAGTAGCTTGTAAATATCGAATGATTTTTCGGGCTGCCCATTTCTTTTTAAGGTTACATTTCTTAACGAACCGTATTCAGATAAGCCTCCACTTTGAAGAAGTGCTTCCATGACAGTGCTAGTAGCTGGCAAAAGTCTGATGCCAGGTTGATTAAATCCACCTGCCAAAAAGACTTTTATCATTCTAACTTCGCCCATGGAAACAGATACTTGAACTCCCTCACCCAAATTCTGACGAACCTTTTGCTTAATTAAATTTTTCAGATTTTCGAAAGATGAACCTTTCTCAAAGGCATTGATCGGACCAATGCCAGGAAATTGAATCAATCCATTTTGACCAATCACCAAAGAATACCCTGCGTTTTCCTGCCCAAATAGCTGAACTTCCAAATAGTCACCAGAACCTACAATGTAATTCGCAGGAATGGATGATATGCTCCGTTTATAGATCTGTTTGATAGATTGATTAAAAAAATCGTACCCAAATGGCTTTAATTCATCTTGTTCCTGCTCCTGTAAATGCTCTATTTTTTCTTTGATAAACTTAATTTTAGCGGACTTAATAATTTTAAGAAGTTCTTCCATATCATGAATTCGATCATTGTAACTAACTTCAACTTCTACAAATTCAGTCTTCGTAAGAACATCTTTAGCTGTCAAAAGATTTTCTTTTTCCTGCTCGATATCAGCCTGAAGAGAAACTTCAAGTTCGGTCAAAATGATAAGTTTATCTTCTTCTGTCTCGTGAGTTTCAAATTTATTTTCGGCTTTGGTATCCTGATGAGCATCTGCATCAATCTCAGAAGCGGGTGTATTATCTGAAATTTTATTTCCACCCCGCAACCGATCTGCTTCTTTTAAAGCCATCGCTCTTTGATCAGGGGATAGACGATTTAGAACCGCCTGTGCCTGCGGAGATAAATTTTGAGCGGGTACTCTTGAAAAAGTTAATATAATTGAAAAGAATGCGACTAGAAGAATCAATATTTTCATGTTAAAATAGTTTTATTAAGGAAACAGAGAAAGTTATACCTTTCGCAGAATTTGAAGGTGAAGAAACTTTGATATTTTCCCAGCCAAAACTTGTCTGAGCATTGAGATCTAGATTTGGGTATGAACGGTAATTATTAATTTCAATTGAACTGTAGTCAGTTGAAACTCCGTTGGAAATTGAATTATAGCCAAAACCATCTTCGTTTAAATTACCTTTGTGAAAAGTTCCTCCCCAAGCAACTCCAGAATCATAAAGCAAAAATGCTCCCAGACTGAAAACCTGTGAGTCAGAGTCAGCCCAATGTCCTATAGATCTTCCCTTGTAACGATAACCGTCTTGGTATCGACTATGAGAATAAGTAACATTCCTTGTATTTGGATCACCCGTCCGCCAATAAGAAGTTAGGTCTACATACTCAGCAAAAACACGAAGAGTGAAATTACTGAAATCTGTCCACCCTTCGATACCATATTGGAAAAACAGAGCCTCAGGAAGAAAATCGTCCTCATCTTCTCCAGCAACTTGGTAGTATAACGCAATAGGAAGGTCTAAGACTTTCCACCTCAAGTCAAAACCTGCCAATTGATTCCCCGGTTCAGTCAATTTACCTTTCTGATAAGAATGGTAGTTATCTTGTGATAGAAAAGAATCAACCCAAATACTAAAACTTGATGGATAGCCTTCGCCACCTAATTGCATCATTCGAAACATACCAATCTCTAGACCATCTAATATGGTTGGGTTAACATCAACTCGAATTCCCCACAAGTAAGGACTTGGCACATGTCTATCCTCTTCCATTTGACCAATAAAACTATGAAAACTCCATGGCCCGATCCAAGACAACCACTTATTCTCAAATGGTTCTGATATCCGCCTGTCTAAAGAAATCGCTGGAAGAGGTCTGGCATTTGTGGAAAGAATTAGACTTCCGTCCCAACCAGGGCCCCACCAACGATCTACTTGCCCAAGACTAGTTGACCAATTTCCCAAACGGGCAGCAATATATGAACCGTCAAATTGAAGGCCTTCGTCCTTTCTTCCTTTCCAATCACTTTCTATATTATACAAAGCAAGCAGTGAGAGCTTTGCTGCGAAAACATCGCCCATCCAAGAAGTCTCAAGTCCAGATGTAAAACCTCCTCTTGGCTCATTACCAAATGACCGGGAGATTCCACGATCATCTGCAAAACCAATCGATGACTTAAGCGAATTTAGTCCAGCTCGATTTTCTCTTCGAATAGTATTTCCAAGTAAATCGTGATTCCAAGAGAGTTGTTTATTTTCACTTTTCAATCCTCCCAAGTTAAAAGGCCATGTATTAATTGTTGAATCGAGACTGCCTGAATCCTGCAAAAGCCTAATTTCGTGACGTAAAAAAGGATCGTGTGGTGCCAAAAACGGTTCTGCATTAAGAAGATAGTTGCAAAAGATATTGATAAAAAAAATACCCAGAACAATAATTTTACAACTTGGAGACATAGACCGTTTTATATCCCATTATCTCACTATTCGGCAATTCAAAACATTTATTGATTTGTCTCGCACAATACGAAAATGATCTTTACTAAAGAGATGTGGTTTATGGAAGACGATCCGTTATTTAGGCGCACCAGGCAACACGCAGAGCGAAGGTTAACCTTCGATATATCGCAGTCGGCAAATGAGAGATTGGAATTGATTAAAGAGTTTCTGCGATTAGAGAAAGAAATGCTTTTTCGTTATCATCAAAAAGGCGATTCCGGATTAAGGGTTACAAGGTCTCGAGCAGTTATCATGGATGTTCTAATTCAAAATCTCTACAAGTGGGCAATCCGGGTTGCAGATGAAAGCATGGGGGTAGCAAAGCCAATGTGTATTCTTGCAACCGGAGGCTATGGTAGAGGTGAGCTCAGCCCTTTAAGTGATATAGATATAATGTTTCTTTACCCAAAGTCATCGGTCGGTAAATCACTCGAGAATCTCAAAGAGATCATGACTCGTGAAATTCTTTACCCCCTTTGGGATTCTGGATTAAAAGTTGGTCATGCATCTAGGGAAATAAAAGAAGCTCTCATTGAATCCCAAAAGGATATTCGTAATAAAAACTCTATGCTGGACGCACGTTTTGTATGCGGAGACCGCAAAACTGCGAAAAAGTTTATTTTAAAATTTTTAAAGTTCTGCCGAAAAAACCAGCCTGCACTTTATTTAAACGAACTCCTGCAACATCAAACTGAAAGGCGAGAAAGTAAAGGAAGCACGGTTTTCCTTCAAGCACCTGATGTCAAAAACGGAGTAGGGGGTTTACGTGATTATCAAGGGGTATTATGGATGGCAAAAGTCAAGTTTAACCTTGAAGGTTTGGAAGGATTAATTGATCGAAAATATCTGACCGAACAGGAGGCAAAGTCATTCGAGGAATCTTACTCTTTTCTACTTAGAGTAAGAAACGAACTTCATTTTCGAAGTACACGACCAGTTGATACTCTACACTTGGAAAAACAACCGGAGATTGCTTCTGGATTAGGATATGAACAGGAAGATATTTTCCGTCGTGTTGAGGCTTTTATGGGTGACTACTATTCAAGATCGCAGACAATACACCAAATTTGTGGCATTCTGGAAGAAAGATTGGTGCATGCAAATATCGGTAACACCTCGAGACTGAGCTTCAAAAATGTTCTTAATGCTTATCGATCAAAACCAAGCCAAAAAGTTGATGAATTTGATTTATCTGATGATATTTTATCCTGTCCTAATACGGATGTCTTCGATAACGACCCCGAACGAATAATTCGTCTGTTCAGACATGCCCAAAGACTAAACGCCAAGCTTTCACCAGATCTTCGTGCCCTTGTACGAAATCGCTTATCCCTAATCGATTCAGCTCTCATAAATTCAAGTTCAGCAAATGTTACCTTTCGTTCAATACTTCAAGAGGTTGGAAATGTTAGCCCGATCCTCTATGAGATGCACGAGCTAGGTGTCCTAAATCGATTTGTTCCAGAATTTGGCCGACTATCCTGTAAAGTTCAGCATGATCTTTATCATCGTTTTACTGCTGATGTTCATGTATTGCATTGCCTTAAAAAACTAGACGAAATTTTTCAGGAAAAAGAAGGTAAAACCAAACATTATTTAGAAGCACTGCGTAAAAATGAAGTGCCTGGCCTTCTTTATTTAATCCTTTTTCTTCATGACCTGGGAAAGGATCAAGGACCCAAAGGACATTGTGAGCGTGGGGTAGAAATCGCGAGAACCTTGATGAATCGATTGGGAATTTCCAGTGAAATGCATGATCGTATATTATTTGTGATCCGTAACCATCTTGAAATGAGTCGGTATGCCAATAAATTTGACCTCGAGGATCCAGAAGTTATCGATTCGTTTGCTCAATTTATCGAGGGAGAGCAACGATTGAGATTCCTATATGTACATACCTATTGTGATGCAAATGCTACCGCACCTGATCTTTGGAACGATCATAAAGAAGAACTTCATACTCAGTTATTTACCAATACTTTAAGCGTACTTGAGGGCAAACATGCACGTAAAGATCCAAGTATATTAAAGAACGATTACATGGAGATTCAAATTGAAGATGTACCTAGAAATGAACTCATTGATCATCTTGAAAATGTACCTGAAAGATATTTTTCACACACAAGCAAAGAGGAAGTGGCCTTGCATGTCAAAATGGTCCATAGCTTTAAAGCAATTATCAACACTGTAAGTAAACCAATTTTAAGTTGGCGTAATGATGTACGGCGTTCGTTGACAATTGTTGATATTGTAACAAATGACCGGCCAGCACTATTTGAAAAGATCGCAGGAGGCTTTTCTGTCGCAGGATTGAACATTCTTGGTGCACGTGCTGTCACCCGTAAAGATGGTATCGCAATCGATGTATTTTATGTGGAAGGTGAAGAGGGGGGTGTCGTTAGTAACTCCAAAACGCGAAAATTATGCGAAGCATCGATTCATTCATTCTTGGAAAACGAGAATTCTCCAGAAAAACTTATTAAGGAAAAGAGAAAAAGATCTGATAAATCACGACTCTTTTCAAACGAAGATCGATTCGGAGAAAAAATTCCGCCGCAAGTTGATGTCTATCATGATGTTGCACTTGGCAGAATAATTGTTGAAGTCCGTGCAGCAGATCAAGTCGGTCTTCTCCACCTTATCGCAAAAACCATTTCAAAGTGCGGATTTAGTATTCAATTTGCTCGAGTTGCAACTGAGCAAAGTATAGCTACAGATATTTTTAATATTCAAAGGGCATCAAACGAAAAACAATCTTCACCTTCTCAATTTCTTGAATTAAGGGAAGAATTAAGCGAAGCACTTAATACTGGTAAATATTATCTCGAAGTTTAATTTTATTAAGTTGATAGCGGAAGACTGATCTTAAAAGTGGTTCCATGCTGGCCTGAATCAACTAAGTACAAGTCTCCATCATGGGCTCTCAAAATTCTTTTGGAAATAGACAAGCCTAAACCCGTTCCTTCAGAAGTTCCTGTTAAAAAAGAATCAAAAATTTTACTCTGCAGTTCCGCTGGTATTCCCGTCCCTGTATCGATTACTAAAACTTGTGCTTTTCCGTCATCATTCCGCCCAGCTGTTAATGTTAATTGTCCACCACTTGGCATTGCGACCAACGCGTTCAGCATCAAATTTAATAATGCCTGCTGGATTTGTCCTTTATCCACATATACAACTAAATCACCATCAAATTCATCGATTTGTAGATTCACTTGGCATTGTTCCAACTTTAATCGGACAAGTAATGCTGCGTCTTTTATAATTTCCTTCAAAGATAAGGTTGTTCGAAACGCTTCCCTGCTTTTTCCAAAATCAAGTATACGACCAGCAATTTGCTCTAAGTGATCTAACTTTTCACGAATTACTGATAAATCCTTACTTTTTCCTTCGTCGGCATCTTCCAAATTAAGTGAATCGAAAAGTAAACGAATCACCATTAAAGGATTTCTTATCTCATGAGCAATCTCTGCGGCCAAAGTACCCAATGTCGTAAGTCGTTCGCTCTTTCTGAGGCTTTCCTCGGAGTCAAAAACGCGTCCGTATAATCGTGCATTTTGCACTGCTATTGCACCCAAATCAGCCAAGGCTCTGGCAATTAATTTTTCATCATCGTTAAAACGATGAGATCTATCAACATAAAGCGATAAGACTCCAATTGATTCATTTTCATAAACAACTGGAGTAACTAACATGGAATGAAGCTTTTCTTCCCTAATCAGAGTGACAAAATGATGCTCCTCCGTTCTTAGTAGATCTCTTGTCTGAACCTGTCTGTACCCTCTTAAGCATGTTCCTAAAATACTGTCTGAAGGCTTCAAAGATTCTTCCATCGAACGCGAACCATTCTCGTCCTGCAAGGAATGTAAATGAAGCAAATCTTCTTTTTCAGAATAGAGAAAGAAAGCAGATAATTTGCAGTCCAGTAATAATAAAGCCTCTCTTGTAATTGTACGTAAAACTTCTTCAATTTCACGTTTACCTGCCATATCCTGTCCAACTAGAACTAAAGTCTGCAGCTGCTCCGCTTTTTTTCTCAATTGCTGAATCATCCACATATTCTCAAGCACCCGACTTGCTTCATTGGCCATAAGCACAAGCAATCGTAAATCACTTTCGTTAAATGCATTCTCCTCAAATGCATCCACATTCAAAGCCCCAACCGTCCTCCCACCTTCAATAAGAGGAGCAGCCATTTCTGATTTTATTCGATCATCAATTTGAAAATACTTTTCTTCTTCCTTTACATTGCGACATAAAAAAGGTTCTCCATATAGAGCAACCCACCCCGTAATACCAACTCCCATTGGCAATTCAAAACCCTTACTTTCTTTTGATAAACCACGCTCAACTTCAATAATCAATTTATCTGAATCAGCATTGATCAAACTAATGGAAGCAGAGCTTGCATTAAATAAATCAATTACCTCATCCAAAATTCCTTGAAGTGCTTCTACAGGGTTTTTCTGATTCCCAGAAAGTGTACTAATTCTGTATAGAGCATCTACGGCTGTTCGTTCTGAAAACTCCTTATCCTCCTTATTTTCCATTAAGGCAAAGATAGCAAAATACTTGCCTTATGCGAGTTCTGAAAACTATTTATCCTTAGATTGTAGAAATGTTTCCCAAGATTTTTCTACTGGTTTTCCATATAAAGAAGATACAAATGGCCGCCTGGCCGGTCTTTTGGGCTCCTTCAATAGTCTCATACCAGCTTCTTTTGGTAACCTATTACTCTTTTTACTGTTACAACGAATACAGGAAATAACTACATTTTCCCAGGATGTTCCCCCTCCCCTGTCCCGGGGAATTACATGGTCCATATTCAATTCCTTATTAGGTAAATTTTTTCCGCAATACTGGCACCTGTAATCATCTCTCTCTAATAAATTTTGTCGGTTAAATTTCATTTCCTGTAAAAGCATTCGATCAAAACCACGAAGCAAAAGAACAGACGGTACTAAAACAGACTGGTTTACTGTCCGCACAACACGAGCACCAGCTTCAAATTCAGATTCACGACAATGCTCAAACCATGTTGCTGCATCAAAAACTCGAAAACTTCCATCCTCAGCGAAAATAACCTGAGCGTGATCAAGAGCTAATAGACTAAATGCTCTTTCTACTCCTATAACATTAACCGCCTGCCAAAGCCTATTTAATACAAGAGTCTGATAATTTGTCTCCATCCTCATCAATTAAAGAAAACTATAATGACATCTGTCAAAGGATTTTTATCCACAATCCTGTAACAACGAAGTAAAATAGTACGATTGGATTTAAAATTGTCTGAGATATTTTAAAATCTAGTAGCTTCGTCCGTTTTTGTTTTCGTAAAAATTAAGAAACGCTTTGTGAGCAACACGGTATCCTCCCGGAGTAGGATAATCTCCTGTAAAATACCAATCTCCAGAATGATCAGGCAAGGCTTCGTGAAGATTTTCAATACCCTGATAAATGACCTCCACCGCAGGATCACCATTCAACTCTTCAGGTTTAACCAACTCAGCAATCTTTGAAGAAATTTCCTCCGGTGAGAAATTTTCGTATACCTTTTTTACATGGTTGATTAAAACGGGTCGTGATTCTTTTAAGGCATCGCGACAATTCTGGGCGACTTCAGAGAGAAGTCCATGATATCCACGCTCTTGAATCAGAGAAACAGCCGCCTGGAAAGCAATGAATTTTCCAAGTTCAGACATATCAATTCCATAACAATCAGGATAACGAATTTGAGGTGCCGTAGATGCAATGACTAACTTTCTGGGTTTGGAACGCCCAAGAATCTTCAAAATACTCTGCTTTAATGTAGTCCCGCGAACAATCGAGTCATCAATACAAACAAGAGCGTCTTCCTTTTCCCGTATTACACCATAGGTGATATCGTAAACATGAGAAACAAGCTGATTTCGACCTGACTCCTGAGAAATAAATGTTCTTAGCTTAATATCCTTGTTAGCAATCTTTTCCCCCTTTGGCCAATTATCCATTACTAGCTCATTAATCAGATCGTCAGTTAATTCACCTTTATTCTTTGCATCAATTAATTGCTGTTGAACTTCGGCACGACGGACTAATCGAAGCTGTTCCATAAAGCCGTAATATGCACTCTCTGCAGTGTTCGGAACATAACTGAAAACACTCTTCGAAAAATCATTTCCAACTGATTTTAGAACTGCGGGAACAAGGAGCGATCCTAGCATTTTACGCTCCGCATAAATATCAGGATCATTTCCTCGTGAAAAATAAATCCTTTCAAATGAACAACCAGCCTGACGAGCTGGGTCATCTGCAAATCGCTCAACCAGAAGATCGCCACTTGCTTTAGCCACTACAATAGTTCCGGGCTTAATTTCTTCAACCTCATTGGCTTTTTTGTTAAAAACAGTCATCAGAGGAGCACGCTCGGATGCTATGGCGATTACTTCATCATCTGCAAAATAAAAACCCGGACGAATGCCCAAGGGATCGCGCATGGCAAAGGAATCTCCATTACCTATAATCCCAGCCAATGCATATCCACCGTCCCAATGCGCCGATGCTTTTCGAAAAACTTCGGGTAAATCAACCCGCTCCCCGATCCAACTTGAAAGCTCGTCTCCAGGAATTCCTGCTTTGGCAGCTTCTACTGAAAGCTTGTCATTAATTGCATCTAAGTGATAACCAGTTTCCTCAAGAATTGCCTGTGTATCTGTATCAAAAACTGGATGCTGTCCCCTTTCAACGAGTTTTTGATTAAGTTCTTCAACATTGGTTAAGTTAAAATTACCCGCCACCATGAGATTTTTCCCAGGCCAGTTACTCTTACGAAAATAAGGATGACATGTGGTTGATCCGTAGGCACCAGAAGTTCCGTATCTCAGGTGCCCCATCAAGACCTCTCCTCCATAATCGAAATGTTTTTTGTAAGTTTCCGGAAATTCAGGAAATGCAACCCCATCCTTTATCATTTTTTCGAGCTTCTTATGCTGGCCACCAAAAATTTTAGACAAAGCTTTGGTACTTGTGCTCCGTTCGCGAAACATAAAGGCTTCACCCGGAGGCATATTTAATTTCATCGAACCAATTCCAGCACCATCCTGCCCACGATTATGCTGTTTTTCCATCAAGAGAAACAATTGATTAAATCCCCATAACGGCGTACCATATTTCTGCTCATAATAAGCCAATGGTTTTCGAAGGCGGATAAGGGCAATTCCGCAGTAATGGCCTATTTCGTCACTCATGGAGAATTAATTTTGGTTCATTTTTTGAGGAATAGCTTCGTTCCAAATCTTATGTAATTCATTTACTTCAGAATCAAGAATTTCATTTCCAGACACCGAAAGTTTTAAGCGACCCGTATCCGTCGTGGTACCTAGCACATATGCAGATAATCCACCCTCAGTTGCCGCATTCGTAACAAGCTCCACATTGTCTTTGGAAACGGAAATCAAAACACGGCCCTGACTTTCACCAAATAAAAGGGTGTCCAATCGATTAGAATTTCCTAACGAATCTATAGTCAACTCAGCCCCAAGTTTTGGGTTTTCAAACAACATTTCTACAAAGGCAACGAGTAAACCACCTTCGGCAATATCATGCGCTGCATCAATATTTCCTGAGTCAATAGTTGAAATGAGAAAATCCTGAATCTTTTTCTCCTCGGCTAAATCCACATCAGGACAAGTACCCTCTTTTTTTCCGTATTCGGTTTGCAGAAAATAACTTCCCCCTAATTCGTCTGGTAATCCACCGAGCAAAATAATGGACTGGTTTACTTCCTCAACAAAGCTTCGGGTGACTCGTTCTGCTTTTTCGATTAAACCAACCATAGAAATTACGGGAGTCGGATCAATTGCACCATCTCCATGCTCATTATATAAACTGACATTCCCCCCAACTACTGGGACATCAAAGAATGTACATGCATCTGCCAAGCCTTTGACGCATTCCTTTAACATATGGTATGCCTCCGGCTTGTTGGGATTAGCAAAATTAAGGTTGTCGGTTACAGCGAGAGCACGGGCTCCCGAACAGGCCAAATTACGCATACACTCAGCAAAAGCAATTTGAGCTCCTTTGTACGGATCCAAGTAACAGAACCGATTATTACAGTCGTTTGAAATCGCCAATCTTTTATCAATTCCTGCAATACTCAAATGCACCACACCCGCATCGCTTCCAGGCTCAACCGTACAGCCAGACATCACCATGTGGTCGTACTGTTGCCAAACCCACCTCTTCGAGGCAATGGTTGGATGAGCCAATAATTTCTCTAAGGATAATTGTACAGATTCACTGGACAGTTCCGGGATGGAATTCATGCTCCATTCACGGGCAACTCCAATATGAGCAGGCTCCTTTGCAGGTTGGTCGTAAATCGGTGCCTCATCAGTAAGAGATTTGGCAGGTAAATCTGCAACCACAACTCCTTTATGACGAACCACCATTCGGTCGCCGTCCTTCACTTCGCCAACATGAGCCGCATGCAAATCCCATTTTTCAAAGACCTGCTCAATTTCACGCTCTCTTCCCTTCTTTACAATCACGAGCATCCTCTCCTGGCTTTCTGAAAGCATAATTTCATACGAATTCATTCCAGTTTCACGTTGAGGAACAAGATCAAGATCAATTTCAATTCCAGAATTACCACGGGATGCTGTCTCACAAGTCGAGCAAGTCAAACCAGCTGCTCCCATGTCCTGAATTCCAACTACCAAGTCTGGAATCGCCATCATTTCAAGACATGCTTCAAGCAAAAGCTTTTCCATAAATGGATCCCCTTTTTGAACAGCCGGGCGATCTGCCGCACTTTCTTCGGTTAATTCACGTGATGCAAAACTTGCACCGCCCAAACCATCGCGACCAGTCCCGGGCCCAACATAGTAAACTGGATTCCCCACCCCAGTAGCCGCACCCCTTTGAATTTCCTCATGCTTAAGAATCCCAGCACATAGCGCATTAACTAATGGATTCCCCTCATAACAATCGTCAAAATAAACATCACCACCCATATTAGGAATGCCAAGGCAATTGCCATAATGTGAAATTCCACTAACCACGCCCCGAAAAAGTCTTTTAACCTGCTCAGATTCGAGGGAACCAAATCTAAGAGAATTCGTAAGAAGCACTGGACGTGCACCCATAGTAAAGATATCCCTGACAATTCCACCCACTCCCGTAGCCGCCCCTTCAAAAGGTTCAATTGCACTTGGGTGGTTATGAGACTCAATCTTAAAGGCAACACCCCAGCCTTCTCCTACATCTATAACTCCAGCATTTTCTTCACCTGCTTTCACTAAAACCTGCCCAATTGCCTCCTTATCTTTTTTCTCCGTGGGAAAAAGGCGAAGTAATTTCCGGGTGTTTTTATAAGCACAATGCTCAGACCACATAACCGAAAAAATTCCAAGCTCAGTTAAATTAGGGGTGCGCCCCAAGATCTTTAGCACTTGATCATATTCCTCGGGTAGCAAACCATGCTGAGCAACAAGTTCTGGAGTAATCTCCACATTTAGAATAGGATCCGGATTAGGGGGAAGAGGACTGGCTTGTGTTTCCGTCATGATGCAGAAAGTTCAACAGAAGAAGGTTTTTGAATCGGTTCTAAAAAAGATTTTAATATCGATAATCCATCCGTACTTGGATGATACACTTCAACGGCACGTTCTGGATGTGGCATCATTCCGTAAACATTTCCCTGCTGATTACGTATTCCCGCAATATCATTCATTGACCCGTTGGGATTACCCTGATAGCGAAGCAAAACTTGATTATTTGCTTCCAATTGAACCAAGGCATCCGTGTCCAATCGATAATTGCCCTCGCCATGTGCTATGGGTAAAATCAGACGATCACCAATTTTTTGAGGATTAAATCGATCATTAGAATTCTCAACTTTTACCTCTTGGTTTACACAACGAAACTCCAAACAATCATTTCGGATTAATGCTCCGGGAAGCAAACCTGCCTCGCAAAGAATTTGAAATCCGTTACAAATTCCCAATACCTGTCCACCTCGTTCAGCAAAAGTCTTCACATCATCCATTATTGGAGAAAACCGGGCAATTGCACCGCAACGCAGATAATCTCCAAAAGAAAAGCCACCTGGAACAATTACCGCTTCTGTATCCGCGGGCAATTCAGACTTATGCCATATTCTACCTACTTCGACACCCAAAATATCTTTCACCGCATGTTCTGCGTCCCAATCACAATTAGAACCAGGAAATTGTAAAATTGCTACTTTCATAAAAATTTGACTGAATTATGTTTCTTTTGAAACTTCGGATTCTTCATCTTCAAAAACTTCTTCGACTACCGGGTTGGTTAGTATTCCAATTCCCTCAATTTCAACCGTGACTTCATCCCCAGGAACCAAAAATCTTCTCGGGTCCCTTGCCTCACCAACTCCGGATGGAGTACCGGTCAAAATGAGGGTGCCAGGCAGAAGGGTCGTGCTTCCACTCAAAAAAGAAATCAAAGTGGGCACATCAAAGATCATATCTGCCGTTGTTGATTCCTGCATCTTTTCTTCGTTTACAAATGTGCGTAACATTAATTTGGAAGGATCAGGAATCTCATCTGCTGTGGTCAAACAGGGACCAACTGGGCAAAATGTATCAAAACTCTTACCTCTACAGAATTGTCCTCCACCTTTTTCTTTTTGCCAATCTCTTGCACTAACATCATTCGCACAGGTATACCCTAGAACATAGGAAAGAGCCTCTTCAGGTTTCACATTTTTACAAGGTTTACCAATTACGACTCCCAATTCTCCCTCATAATCCACTTTATCGCTTCGCATAAAGCGTGGAATAACAATTGGATCACCCGCACTTTGTGAACATGTGGGTGCCTTCATAAAGATCATCGGATATTTTGGCGCTTCTTTTCCAGTCTCCTTTGCATGTTCCTTATAATTTAAGCCCACGCCATAAATACATCGAAAATCAATAGGAGTAAGAAAACGAAATGGTGAAATACTTTGCTCGGTTGCTTCAAAGTCGCCATTATCTTTTTTTAAAATTAGGTACATTTGACCCTGCTCGTCAAACCGACCAAAGCCCATTTTGCCGGCATCATCGAGGTATCGAAAAATCTTCACCCGTTTTCGATCTCGAAACGATAGTCCTCAATTACGGGATTGCTAAGTAAGCCGTCACATAATTGATCAATTTGGGCACGCATTTCAGGTGTGTCTTCTCCATCGATCTCAAAAGTGACGGTCTTGCCCACTCGGACACCCCCCACGGATTGATGGCCTAAGCTTTTCATCGCTTGCTCGACCGCTGCGCCTTGGGGATCCAAGACCGATGCCTTGGGTGAAACAAATACAGTAACTTTCACAACTCATCTTAAACAATGTGCAATCCCGCCACTAGCAACCTTATTTTGCGCACGTGGAAAAAAAGTTTATAAAATCAATTTTTTTTCCGCGACATCGGATGAAAATTAGCATGCTCATCGAGCAGTCTTTCGACTTCCACCTGCGTGTAAATCTGAGTGGTTCCAATATCCGCATGACCAAGCATTTCCTGGACCGCTCGTACATCTGCCCCGCCCATCAATAAATGAGTGGCAAAAGAATGTCGCAAACCGTGAGGACTCAAATTTTTTTCGATCCCAGCCTTTCGCGCATAATCCTTAACCAAGACCCAAATCATTTTTCTTGAAATCGCTTTTCCTCGAATACTCAGAAATAATTCACCACCTGTTCCGTCTTTAACTAATTGAGGACGTCCCCCATGAAGATAATTACGAATTGCATCGGCAGCATGACGACCAACCGGAACAATTCTTTCCTTAGCCCCTTTTCCAAAAACCCGGGCGTATCCTTCCTCACAGTCAACAGCATTCATAGGCAAAGAACAAATTTCCGAAACACGCAGTCCACTTCCGTACATTAATTCAAACAACGCACGATCTCTCTTACCCAATGGTTTATTTAAATCAGGTGCAGATAAAAATCTCTCCATTTCCTCTATCGATAAACAATCAGGTAAATGCCTTCGTTTTTTTGGATTAGCAAGCAGTTCTGTAAAATCTTCAGAAAGAAGCTTTTCACCCACAAGATACTTTGCAAGCATTCGAACTGCAGATAATTTTCTCGCGAGACTGGATACCGCATATTCTCCATCTGTTAAAGATGCTAACCATCCAGATAAGTGAACAAGCTCAACGCTTTTCCAAGAAGGAACGCCTTGCTCTTTTAAGTAAAGGGCACACTGAATTAAATCATTTTCATATGAACTCACGGTATTTTTAGCCAGTCCTTTCTCCAATTGAACCCAGGCAAGGAAATCACTAATTTCTTTTTCAAATGCAGATGGAGGCTCAGCAGGAACCTCACCTCTTTCTCTCCGCTTTACTTTACTCTTTGCTCCCACCAGAACAAAATTCTAGGACGGGGGTTCTATAGGAGACAGTTCACCAGCAAATAATTTTCGGTAAATTCGATTTACAGGTGTCTTCATTCGGCTAACCATAAACTTTTCCTTGCGAAGTGCACCATATCCATATCGATAGCTTGCTGCAAGTCTTGGATAGGAGAACAAATCCACACTTTCCAGCATGGACTTTAACTTTTCCAAATAAAGAATTCCTACCTCCACATTCGTTTCCCAGTCAAAAGCCTGCCTGTAATGCAATTTTGTGACATCCTGCCACGCACCTTCGGTTAATTGCATCATCCCTCTAGCAACAGATGACTCAGCATTTGCATTTAAACTGCTTTCTGCGTGACAAACAGCATATACGAAATTTGGATTTAATCCCTTTCCTTGGACTTCTTTATTAATTTTTTTCCATACTTCTTCTTTGGAAATAAAATTAGCATTACGATCCAGGTATTTGCAGGATATTGCAAAAAAAAATGTGCAAAAAAATAGTTTTTGTAAAAAAGATAACTGAAAATTTATCACCTTAATAGGTTAAACCTTGCAAATCTTTAACTTCAAGCCTTTTAGATAATTAAGAATTCTTAAAAAACATATTTAACTAGGAATGAAAATAAAACCATTTGAAATAAACGCCTCTAGTAATTTCGGAAAGTATGATTTTGAATTTTCGATTTTTACACTTGTTAATGATTCGGCTCAATACAAACAATTCATTCAATCATGTGAAGATGCAGGGTTTAATCATGATAATTCAGAATTTTGTTACCTAGATAATACAAAAAATAATAATCACGATGGTTTTAGTGGCTTAAACCGAGCAATTCATGCTGCGAAAGGAAGATATATTATCTTGGCACATCAAGATATTCGATTGAATTTTGATGGAATTGAAATACTAAAAAAACGCATTACAGATATGGAAAACAAAAATCCTCACTGGGGGGTTCTAGGAAATGCTGGTGGCAATTTTGATTTAGGAGAAAAATTTATCCGAATCTCAGATCCAAATAACAAAAATCTTTCACTTGGTACCTTTCCGACAGTTGTTAATTCTTTAGACGAAAATTTTCTCGTTTTAAAATCCTCTTCCCTTTTGGCTTTCTCAAATGATATGCAAGGGTTTCACTTTTATGGCACTGATATTTGCCAACAAGCAATTTTTCGGGGCTTTTCTTGTTATGTGATTGATTTTCATATATTACATTTAAGTTCTGGGAATAAAGATGAAAATTATTTCGAATCAAAACAAAGATTTATTAATAATTACCGACACAAATTATCAGCAAGATTCCTAAGAACAACAACTACCCGTCTTTATCTCTCAGGTTCTCGACTTCTTAATTTTCTTTTCAACAAAACAAATATTTTGTTTATAATTAGGAAAACTAAGTTTTATAAACTCATCAGCTTAAGGACTTGAATACTTAGAAGACGAAATTTTTACAAAACTAAAAAGCAACAATAAATAGTAAAACACCCACAAAACTAAGTGCAATAAATGCGGTCAATCCAATCGGATGCAAACCTAAGCTTGCCCGCTTCTCCATTTTATTTTTTGCATTATTTACATTTGAATATGATACAAGGCCAAGATTACGAAACTGTTCAAAGAAAAATGTCATAGCATGGACTTGCCCTGCTTTGGTAAAGGCCCCAACCTTCGAAATGAAATCCAGCACAACTAAAGAATGTGTTTTTTTATTCAGGCTATTCCAAAAGAGATCCATACATCGAAGAAATGAACGACCAGCTTTTCGATAAACCCAATCAACATCAAGATTGATTCCTGGTAATTCAGGAGGATACTTTCCACGCAAATTTAAAATTGTAAAAGATAAGGCAGAGAATAACAGAATTTCAAACTGGGTGATTACATGGGTTGCATCATAAGGATGATAACCTGCTGCACCGTTTGGTAACATTGAATACAACCATTGTGGATTACACCCGAGAAATACGCACATAAAAGCTGAAATAGCCATTGCAATAAGCATATTTAATGGGGCTTCTTTTGGGCGTTTTCCAGAATCTTTGGCAAAGAATGCAAAATACGGGACTTTTATACCAGTCTTGTGTAAGACTCCGGCCGAAGCGAATAGCAAGCACAGCCATATGATCATATGTCCATTCTTTGCCGCTTCGGTAATAATGATCGATTTACTAATAAAGCCACTGAATAGGGGGAACGCTGAAATTGATGCCGCCCCCACAATACAAAACCCGGTTGTCCAAGGCATTGATTTATAAAGACCACCCAAATGAGAACCACGAGTTTCGCCGGTTCGATAAAGCACGGCACCCATACTCATGAAGAGGAGGCCTTTGTATATAACATGAGTAAATGCATGAGCAATTGCACCATCAATAGCCAATTCCGTACCGATGCCAATTCCCACTACCATGAATCCAATCTGATTGATCTTGCTATAACAAAGCACACGTCGGAGATCATTCTCAATCACGGCATAAAAAATTGGAAACATCGCCATAACCCCACCAATGGTAATCAAAATGTCTGCCCCCGGGAAAAGACGGGCAAGTATGCACACCGCACACTTCGTCGTAAATGCACAAAGCCAAACCGGTCCTGTATGTGTTGCCTCAGCATAACCATCCTTGAGCCAGACATGTAATCCGGGAAATGCCGCCTTGATTCCAATCGCTAAGAAAATAAGCCAGGTACCTAATTCTCCCCTTTCCAATTCACGGGTTAAAGGTTCAAGAGAAAATGCAGATGAACCTTCTCCGTGATATCTGAATAAAATCCCTGCCAATAATAATAAACCGGAAGAAATATGGAAAAATAAATACCTGAAACCAGATTCCTCAGCCTGTTTTGTCTTTCGACCCCAAATCTGAAAAACCGAGGTAATCGCCAATCCTTCCCACCATAGAAAGAGGGATAACATATCTCCCGCAAAGGCAACTCCAACTGCGGTTGCTGCGTACAAAAGAGCCATGGAAATTTGCCAGGGATCTCGTACATGAAAAGAATAAATCCCTGCAATTAAGGCAGCCAAATGAAAAAGGTATCCAAAAAGTTTAGCCTGCTGATCAACCACAACCCCAAGAATTTCATATCCTAAAAGTGACATACTGGAAACATTTCCAATCTCCAAAGAATAAACCTGCCAAAAACCAAGAACAGGAGCAATTACCAGTGCCATCGAAGCAAAACGACCTCGAAGAACAGCCGCTACTAATCCACCAACAATCAGAGCAAATGCAGGATGAAATCCTATATCCATAGTAGCTGCTAACACATTCATTCTATTTGTCCCAGTAATCTTCCTCTCTCATTAGAATCTTCACACCCTTCCAAGCTCTCAACCATTTTGACACAAAAACTAGCCCCACACAGACTACAAATCCATAAATTCCATAAAAAGCAGGTAGTGTCTCGATAGAGTGAAGGCTTAAATCTTCAGCAAATGCAGCATGTTTATGCCAACCCAGACTAAAAATAATATCGATCAAAAAAACCAAAATACACAGAACATATAATCCTCTGATTAAAAGGCGTACATTTGTGGAATGATCGAGCCATCTCTTAGATTCATTTCCTTTATTTTTTTCGCTCATCTGACAATTTTCTTAGTCATTTTAATAGGCCCACAAGTTGAAGAAGTGGATCAGCATAGAAGAAGAGTATAAAACATCCAAGGGCAGTAAACGCCAATGGAACCACGCAAGCCACAGGTGCTTCTTTAATTCCAGATTCATCTTCGCCATCTTCCTCATTCCGAAAAAAAGCGGTAACCGCAACCGGTAACAAATAAAAAACATTGAGCAGGGAACTAATTAACAAAACTACCACAACCCAGACTGCATCCCGATCCAACGCCCCAAGTGCCAAGTACCATTTACTTATAAATCCACCCAACGGGGGCAATCCTATTACACTGAGAGAACCAATCATAAATGCACCCATTGTAATTGGCATCTTCCTACCCAAGCCACGCAATTCGCTTACATACTTCTTTCCACTGGCCACAAAAATTGCACCGGCACAAAAGAAGAGGGTTATTTTTCCACAGGCATGCATTGCAATATGCAGGACCGATCCTCCGACTCCCTGCTCAGTTGCCAGGGTTGCCCCTAGGACTACATATCCGAGCTGTCCAATCGTCGAAAATGCCAGTCTTCTTTTAAGATTATCCTGAGAAAGTGCGATCAGGGAAGAAATCAGTATGGTGGCACAGGCAATTCCAATAAACCAGTCTTCCCCGTCCATATTCTGTAAAACCTCAATTCCAAAAATGTCTGAATATATGCGAATGATACAGAATACACCCACCTTCACCACCGCAACTGCATGTAATAAAGCAGAAACTGGAGTTGGTGCGACCATTGCCCCGGGAAGCCAGGAGTGCAAAGGCATAATTCCTGCCTTCGCAAACCCAAAAGTGAAAAGTGACAGCAATACAATCTGTGTTGTCTGACTAAATGCCCCTACCTTTCCGGTGTCCGCCAAAAAATCCATGGTTACATCTCCACCATCCAACCAAACATAACACCAACTCATAGCGGGTAAAAGCAAGCAAAGAGAGGTGAATAACAGATACCCCAGATAGGTTCGACCACCTGTTCGAGCTTCCTTATCCTGCATATGCGTGACCAAGGGAAAAGTGGAAACCGAAAGCATTTCGTAAAAGAAATAAATGGTCAACAGGTTAGCTGAGAATGCTACCCCCATGGTCGCCGAAAGAGATATTGCAAAGAACGAATAAAATCTCGTCTGTGCATGCTCATGCAAGCCACGCATATATCCGATTGAATATAATGTAGTTGCAATCCATAAGACCGATGCTACGCACGCAAAGAGCAAGCCAAATCCATCCACCCTTAGTAAAAGGGGAACATTTGTAAAAACCTGCCAAATATGAAATTCAACAATTTTGCCACTCAGTAAAATGGGAATCATGGAAAGCACAGCACTTGCCTGTGTGATCGCTACCAAAAAAGTAAATGTTTCCCTAAGGTTTTTTCTTTTTTCTCCGGCCCATGTAATTCCCAGAACACCAATTAATGGAACCACAAAAGCAATCAGTGGACGAATATCCTCAACAACTGTAACTTCAGGTGCACTCATTTAATGACTCACCCCTTTCGGAAGATTGAATTCAGAAAGGAAGATTTCAATTAAATCAACAACATCCTGATTGTATATACCGACGACCAGTACCACAGTTGCCGCAAGAAGAAGAGGAATCAACATCGATAAGGGCCCCTCATCAAAACGAGTCTGTTCCTTGGTCAATCCCAAGTCGCCATGGCCATGGCCAAGATTCTTACCACTTTCAGAAACTGCCAAATGAATCCTCTCTATAAGACGGAAGAAAAGCACAACCATCACCATAGTTGAAAACATAAGCACGACCATATATTCCCATCGCTGAGAAACCATACCACCAGTTATCAGATACCACTTACTGAAAAACCCACAGGTTGGCGGAAGTCCAATAATTGAAAAACCTCCGATAAAAAATCCAGTCATAGTCAAAGGCATTTTTGAAAACAAGCCACGCAATCCGTCAAAATGTGTTGTTTTTGCTTTACGCAAGATCAAACCTGCTCCCAAAAAAAGGCATAGAGTCATACAGGCATCACTGATCACATGGAAGATTGATCCGATTAATCCGTAATAATTATAAATCCATACACCGCCTACCATATAACCGACCTCAGCCACTATCAAATAGGCAAGCATTCGTTTAATTTCTCGTTGAGCCAATGCCATTACGGCCGCACATATGATTGCCACAACCACCAACCAAGGCATTACATCAACCCATAAAGTGGACTCAAAAGAGAACTCGATCCCAAAAACAGACAATAACATACGAATCATCACATAAATCATCACCTTGGTGACGAGTGG
The DNA here is from genome assembly GCA_965660725.1 of Opitutales bacterium. GTDB lineage: Bacteria > Verrucomicrobiota > Verrucomicrobiia > Opitutales > Seribacteraceae > Seribacter. The sequence goes on along the minus strand of CBFIBI010000016.1, from coordinate 19,269 downwards.
AGCAAGCAATGAGGAGGTAACTGTTGGTGCATTACAATAAGCATTGGGAAGCCATGCATGAAAGGGGAAAAAAGCCATTTTGATAAGAATTCCCACCCCAACCAAAACAAAAGCAACCTGCATAGTTGCGGAATCTGCTAACCCATTCGCAACGATTACATCGTGAATTCCCACCATGTTCAGTGTGCCGGTTTTTATGTAGATATATCCGACCCCAAGCAGATAAAGCGAGGCTCCGATTGTTCCCAGAATCACATAATTAAAAGTAGCGGCGGCGGCTCGCTTGGAACCCATGGCAATCAAACCGTAACCGGTCAATGCTGCAACTTCAATTAGCACATACAAATTAAAGGCATCTCCAGTAAGACAAATTCCTGCCAATCCCGTAATTTGTAACAAAAATAATGTATAAAAAAGTGGTACCTTGTCCGGAGTTTCATCCTGGACTGGTAATTTTGAATAAATAGCAACTATGAACCCAACGCCCAGAACAACTAAAGTGATAAGTATTCCTAAAATATCCACATGAAATTCAATACCGACCCCCCTTGGATAACTATCCAGTGTCCAACCGCCGAATATGTAAGAAACTGTATGCAATTCCGAGGCAACTACCTGGGTCAATGTCTCAATTCCAGCCCATAAAGAACCTGCCATCGAGAAAACTGCAATTGGATAACAAATCTTTCTGTTTCCCATTCCAAAAATTGCACAGGCAACCGATCCAAACAGTGGAAATATCAAAATCCATGCAATTGCGTTTTCCATCATTTCTCAGGCTGTGCTTTCTGGGATGGAGAAGTCGACTTTTTTGTCACTGGAGCCTTCTTCTTTTGAGTTGTGGATTTTTTGGCTGTGGTTGAAGTTACCTTTTTCTCCGAGGTTTTTGGCTTTGGCTTTGTTGATCGGGTTTTTGGACTTGTGGGGCTTTTATTAGAATGAACCGTAGTCTTTTTCTTAGTCTGAGTTGTTGATCTTACAGTGCTTTTAACTGACTTTGATTTAGTAGCTGGTTTACTATTTGATTTTCCCGAAGTCCCTACAGTCTTAGGCTCGGAAGATGATCGTTTTTTTGTGGTGCCTGCCTTGGACTTGGAAATAGTTCGTGCCCCTGACTCCGACCTCATGTCCTGATGTTCAATCTTAGCTAATAATTCATCTTCCTCAATTGTACCGTAACCCCGGTATATCTTTAGACACAAAGCAAGTGCCAAACCCAATGTGGCCACTCCCACAACTATCGCTGTGAGCATTAAAACATGCGGTAACGGATTAGAATATCCTTTGACCAAACCCGCCTTTAATGCAACCGGACTGTGCCCAGTTTCATCCGTTGCATTTTCATCTCCATGCCCGACATGGGAAGCATGCGGATCATGTTCAGGCAGGTATATGGGTATAGTTGCTCCTTCTTTTACGCCCACGGAGACATAAAATAAAATAATCGCCGTTTGAAAAATAGACATCCCTATAAGCTTTTTAATCAGATTATTCTTCGCGATCATCCCGTGTAATCCAATCAGGAGCAAAACCACATAAATAACATAATTCAACCTTTCGATGAATAATTCATTTATTATGGTTCCGTCTTCAAGCATTGCTTATATAATCTGAATTAAAGTCCGCCCTTCAATCGGCCCTCAGTGGCCAGATTTGCGTACAGGGCAAACATAATTGCAGTGACGGTAAGACCAACACCGATCTCCACACCGAGCATCGCATGGTATCTCGCCATTTCACGGGAAACCGGAAAAATATTGGCCAGTTCGGCATAATCCAAAAACTCACCACCCATAAACATAGAAAGAAGACCAATACCCCCGTATAGAACAATACCAAGACCGGCCACAGTAAAGCAACGATCCATGGGAAAACGGACGAGTGCTTTTTCCAAGTCCCAGGACAATGCGATCATGATAAAACTTGCACCCATAACCACGCCACCCTGAAAACCTCCTCCAGGACTTACATGACCATGAGCCAGTACATAGAATGCAAAGATTTGAATGACTGGAATAAGCAAGCGAACCGTATTGGTAACAATGATATCTGGCTCTGCTTCGATATGAAAATTTTTCCTCTGCGTATTCTGTCTGGAAGAAGTTTTCAAAATGGCCAGCACTGCCATACCGGCAATAAAAACAACCACCGTTTCAAACATCGTATCAATGCCACGATAATCTGCCAGTACTGCGGTCACCATATTGGGAACTTCGGTATCCACCCCCGTATTGGAGATAAAATGGGATGATAAGGGCGAGGCAGAAGCCGGTGCAGAAGGATTACCCCATTCCGGAAAATCATCGGCAGCATAAATAAGCAAAGCACCCACAATTAAAACCGGGATTAAAGAAAGCTTTTTCATTAATCAGACGACTTTCTCTTCAGGTTAAAAATGGTAGCAATCATAACAACCGTGCTAATCCCAGCACCTACTGTCGCCTCAGTAAAAGCTACATCCACAGCTCCCATTTCAGCCCAAAGCAAACACATTAAAAAACTGTAAACCGCAAAAACGACTGAAGCGGTTAGTAAATCCTTAACCCTTAGCGCTAAAATTGCGGCAACCACGAGAAGCAGAAGAATAAAAGTATTAAAAAGCTCCAAACCCATCACTTTTTTTCTCCCTTGATTTTCTTCAGATCTTTTTCATCGAGAGGCATATGATTATCTTCAAACGCAGCTTTCATAAGTACATGTGTACTGGTTGGACTGGTCATGTAGATAAACAGAACAATTGCCATTATTTTAATAAAGACCATCCAGCTCACGATTGAATAATCCTCCATGGTCAATAAAGCAAAACCAATAAGCATAAGCATAGTGGATAATGTATCTCCTTTCCCGACCGCGTGCATACGGGTGTAAAAATCAGGAAATCGAACCATACCCACCGCTGATCCGAGAAAGAAAACCAATCCCAAAATACCCAACAGAATGCCTAGAATTTGTAGCAACCCAATATTATCTGCTGATGAAGTCACCGTTTCTGCAAGCACAAGACTTATTCCAAAATATTCCATCCTATGCCTTGGCCTCCTTTGCTTTTTGATCCATTTCTTTCAATGAGGCAGTACGGTTTAGATAACGTGACACCACAACCGACGCCAAAAAATTAAGTAATGAATAGGCAATCGCAAAATCCACAAACATATCAACCCGATCGAAAAGAGTTCCAATAATAACCAGTAAGACTGCTGTCTTTGTACCAATTGCATTAACCGCGAGTATACGGTCGTATGCAGTTGGCCCCACCCAAATCCTATAAAACATCGGAATCATAAGAATGAAAAGCGTAGCTCCAACGATTATGGCAAACCATTCAATCATGCGTTTTTCAATACCTCGGGTTCAAAGATTTCTGCCACTTTTTGCTCGATCGCACCTTGTAATAAATCATCCTCCAAAAACTGACTCATTACATGAACGTGAATAATATCTCCCCTAATGAGCATAGTGATAGTTCCCGGAGTAAGGGTAATCGAATTCGCAAATACAAACTTGGCAAAATCGGTTTTTAAAATTGTCTTAATAGTGACCACACGAGGAGCCATCTCAACATATCCTTTGTTGGTCATTGCCAACTTAAAAACATGAATGTTTGCCAAAATGACCTCCCAGGTAAGCCACGGGATATAGCATATAAAAGCCCACACTTCATGCATTCGAGAACGAAGTCCTTTTGTTCGGTCATGAAATAGAAAATCTTGGGATAACCAAGTAACCACAAAACAAGAAACAACACCCAGCCCCAAATGAAACGCATCAAACTTACCCGAAAAAACAATCCAGTTCAAAAGAAGAAGTACAAATACAACCAATGGGTACATTAAAAGAAAATAAAATTAACAGAAAAAGAGATTTTTCACTTGGTGCAACCACGAACGAAAAAAAAATGACTTTTAATGTTTTCCAACCGCTGAATTCACCTGAAAACGACTTTTTCAGTTTAAAGCTTCACCCAACTCTACAGCTTAATCAAGGCGGTTTTTCTTCGGATAAAATCTGTAATCCGATGTTCACTAATAATTGAGGAAATGTCTGAAAAAAAGTAACCAGATTAATCCCATCTAAAAGAGTGAACTTGGAAGCACTGGCCCTTCTCAAAGACAGAACCCTTTTTTCATAATCTATCTCTAAATCTTTCTGACTTAGAACTACAACATCAAACAAGAACTCTTCCGAATCTAATAATTTTTCATTCATACCCATAAATACATTAATTAAATATTTAGTGTACTTATGCAAATATTATATTATTTATTTTCTTGAATAGGTCATGATTAATTATAGATAAATATTCTCATGATAATCCTGCTGTCCCCCGCTAAAACCTTAGATTTTGAAACCCCTGCTGTAGAAAAAACATGCACCGAACCAGATTTCCTCGCTTTATCCAAAAGCTTAATTTCGGGGTTATCCAAAATGTCTAACGAAGAGATTTCGAATCTCATGGGGATCAGTGAAAAGTTAGCCGCATTAAATTCCGAAAGATACAAATCGTGGAATGTGAAGCATGAATCTAAAAATTCAAAGCAGGCTATACTCGCCTTTAAGGGAGATGTTTATGAGGGCATGAAAGCATGGGATTACACAAAAGAGGACTTCAACTATGCGCAGGAAAACCTTCGCCTGCTTTCCGGGCTGTATGGTTTATTGCGCCCTCTTGATCTGATTCAACCACACCGTCTGGAAATGGGAACGGTTTATGCAAATCCTGCGGGGAAAGATTTATATGCATTTTGGGGAGATCGATTATGCAAAGCCCTAAACAGAGATTTAAAAGTATCCGGATCAAAGTTCCTTATAAACCTGGCATCCCAGGAATATTTCAAATCAACCCAGCCGAAAAATCTGGAGGGTAAAATTGTTTCCCCAGTTTTTAAGGATGAAAAAAATGGGAAATTTAAAATTATCAGTTTTTATGCAAAAAAAGCCCGGGGTATGATGGCAAGTTTCTTAATCAAAAACCGAATTAAATCAATGGACGACCTCCAAAAATTCAACGATTCAGGTTATCAATTCGAACCATCAGAATCAACTGACCTCCAACCAGTATTTCTTCGATCTGTACAAAATCGGATTGCGGCATAACCAAGAGTAAAACAATCTACTGGCAATGTTAGTACTTGCCCGTTCTTTTTTCAGCTTCATTTTTCTTATTCAAGTTTCGCATTATAACTATGCAAAAATCAGCGATCATCAACCATTTAAGGTGGTTGTATATAATGTAGAAAACCTCTTCGATATCGATGGAATTTCATTATATAAAGATTATCAATCCGATAACTATGGAATGCCGGAACTTGAAAAAAAACTAAACACTATTTCCAAGATTCTAAAAAAAATAGGTGGCAAATCAGGACCTGATATTCTTTTGCTTCAGGAAATTGAAGTTGATCGAAGTCCTGAAAATGAAAAATCCGCAACTGAGCAATTGTTACTCGAATTAAGGCAAAATGGGCTTGGACCTTATCATTATAAAATCGGTTACAATCCCCAAGCTCCAATCGAAACTTGGCCATCTGTTCACTGCCTCACTCTTTCTAAATTCCCAATTAAGGAAAGTAAACTACACGCTATAGAAAAAGCCCGACCTATTCTCGAAACCACCCTCTCTATTAACGGTCATGATCTTACTTTGTTCAATAATCACTGGAAATCAGGTGCATCCTCACCAGAAATGGAGCTACACCGAATTCAAAATGCACAGATATTGCATCGAAGAATTGATCAATTGTGCCTCGAAAAACCGCATGCAGACTTCCTCGTCGCTGGAGATTTAAATTCTCATTATAATCAATCTACTGTTTATCAAAATTTGATGAACAGAACAGGGATAAATGATATTTTACTCTCTTCTTCAATTGAACCTGCTGAAAAACAGAACGGAAAACTTCTCTACAACCTTTGGCATGAGCTACCTCCCAACCAAAGAGGATCGGATGCATGGAGAGGTTATTGGGGTACCCTAATGCATATTCTTCTTCCTGGAAATTTATATGATGCAAAAGGGATCAATTATATAACCGATTCATTTCAGGTGGAAAGATATGCAGGATTGAATCAAATTGAGGGATTAGAAATACCTTTTTCCTGGTCAAACGAACTAAGCGGTTTTGGGAGTAGTGACCATTTTCCAATTTCAGCCTTATTTCAAATCTCAAATAAGCTTACAAAAAAAGGCAATAATTTTCAAATCATCGAAGATCAACAACGTGCTATTAATTATGAGTCAGCAAAGAAAACTGCTACGCCTTGGAATAATTTAAAATTGCACCCAAAAAATTTTGGTAAAACTTTTAAATTTCATGGAAAAGTAGAAAAAAAGAAACCTCTTACTATAAATATCGATGGCTATTCATTTGGATTGTACAGCCACGATGCAAATGTTCGTAAGCAACTTTTTTCTCAATCCACCGGAGAAACAATTTCAGGGTATGGTTACTTGTCACGATACCGTGGTCAATGGCAATTTCTTTTGGCTAAGAAAAGTTGGTTAGATTAAGGAACCTTACCATCTTTTGCTCCAGAGTTTTTAAGACGAGAGGCGACTGACTTTCTCTGCATGTCGCGATAATAACTTGCATTCCCTCTTTTTTTAGATTTTCCAGTTCCCGCTTTTCCGCCTTTTTTTCCCATTAACGAGGCGACTTCATTCAACTGGATTACTTTCTTACTAGTCATTTTGTAAAAAGTTTTTCATTACATCCGATTGAAAATATTCAAGACTCTCTCAAGTCGTTGATATGAATTTTCCATATCCTGAAGAATACGATTTACCCGTACCTCATCCTTTTCTTTTAAATGTATGAACCTCGAAATCTTTTCCTCTTTGAAATCCTCGTCTTCCTCAGTTTTTGATTCAATTTCCTGACTACCCCAATCTTCTAATGAATTTCCCATAATGTATTCATTTGCACAAACGCTTGTGTAAAACAAGCCTAAAAAAAAAGAAACTTAATTTTTTAATTTTTCAAAAAGTTTTTTACGTAATTCGGGTAAGCCTTCTTCCAAAATAGCAGATATTGAAAGGACTTCCGTTTCAGGAAATTTCTTTTTGCATACAGAAAAATTTTCAGGACCGTTTTGCTCGTCAATTTTATTTCCTACCAAAAGAAATGGCTTCTCAGCAACTTTAGGGTCATAATCTACCAACTCTTGGCGCAAGTGAATAAAATCATTCCAAGGATCGCGTCCATCAGTTGCTGCCAAGTCGATCAGGAACAAAAGCAATTTACATCGTTCAACATGTCTTAAAAAGCGATGTCCAAGACCACGGTTCTCAGCTGCTCCCTCGATGAGCCCTGGCACATCGGCCATAGAAATTGTGGTATAATCATCAGGATAATCAATAATTCCAACTGTAGGCACCAAAGTAGTAAATGGATATGAAGCAATTTTCGGAGTTGCGTTCGATAATACATTTAACAAGGTCGATTTACCGGCATTTGGAAATCCAACTAGTCCAACATCTGCAATGGTCTTGAGAGTAAAAATGAAGTTTTCTTCACTCCCAGTTTTTCCTTCGGTAGTTTGCCTGGGAGTTTGATTGACAGAAGATTTAAATGTGGCATTGCCACGACCACCCTTTCCCCCTTCTAACAAAACAAGTTCTTCACCATGATTCAATAACTCTGCAAATACTTTATCTTCACCTTGTATTCTTATTTCAGTCCCTAAAGGAAGTTTAAGGATACATGATTCCCCAGCCTTTCCATTCTGATCGCTACCACGACCTGGCTCACCATTTCTAGCTTTCCAATGTTTTTTAAAATGAAAAGCACGAAGGTCTGCAATATTTTCGTCCGCCTGTAAAACAACATTTCCTCCCCGACCACCATTTCCACCATTAGGACCGCCATTTGGCATATATTTTTGGCGAAGGAAGCTCATGCAACCGTCTCCTCCGTCTCCTGCTTTTAAATACACTCTTGTTTCATCGTAGAACATTTCTAAGAGAAACAGCCTATTTTGCAACAGACCAAAGGTCAACGAGGGAAGCAAAAATCATTTACTTCCCTCGTTAAAATAAAAATCTTAAAATTTAGTAGCGGTAATGTTCAGGTTTATAAGGCCCTTCAACAGGAACACCAATGTAGTCAGCTTGTTCACTACTTAGATGAGTTAGTTTGGCACCAAGTTTGTCTAAGTGTAAGCGGGCGACTTCCTCGTCAAGTTCCTTGCTTAACCTGTAAACTCCAACTTTGCGATCTGGATTATTACGAATATCAATTTGAGCAATTGTTTGATTTGTAAAACTATTGGACATGACGAAGCTCGGATGACCGGTCGCGCAACCAAGATTGATAAGTCTGCCTTCAGCAAGTAAATAAATACTTCTTCCATCAGGAAAAGTAAAACGGCTTACAGGTCCGCCAGGCACAGAATCTTCTTTGATAACCTCTTTTACCACACCCTCCATAGCTTCAAGCTTGGCTACTTGAATTTCGTTATCAAAATGGCCGATGTTACATACGATTGCCTGATCTTTCATTTTACTCATATGCTCAGCAGTAATAATGTCTTTGTTTCCGGTTGTCGTTACAAAAATATCAGCGGTTTCGAGAGCATTTTCAACCGTATTTACTTCAAATCCTGCCATGCATGCCTGTAGAGCACAAATCGGATCAACCTCAGAAACGATCACTCGTGCTTTTTCGTTTGCAAGCGAATCAGCAGACCCTTTTCCAACATCACCAAAACCACAAACCATAGCAACTTTGCCTGAAATTAATACGTCCAAAGCACGCTTGATTCCATCAACTAAAGAATGTCTGCACCCATAGTTGTTATCAAACTTAGACTTGGTTACTGAATCATTAACATTTATTGCCTGAAAAAGAAGTTGGTCGCTCTCTTCCATTTGTATAAGACGGTGTACACCAGTGGTGGTTTCCTCTGATACACCTACAACATTGTCAGCAATGGACTGCCAGCGATTAGGATTTTCAGCATGAAGACGCTTCAGCAAACCTTTGACTACCCCCTCTTCCTCGTTGTCTGAAGGAGAATTTACCCAATCACTGCCGTTATCTAATTCCAAACCTTTGTGAATGAGCATGGTTGCATCTCCGCCATCGTCCACAATTTGATCAGGACCAGAACCATCAGGCCATGTGATGGCTTTGTAAGTACAATCCCAATAATCTTCAAGGGTCTCACCTTTCCAGGCGAAAACGGGAATGCCAGCAGCTGCGATGGCGGCAGCGGCGTGATCCTGAGTCGAAAAAATGTTGCAAGAACACCAACGAACATCTGCACCCAAATCAACTAGTGTTTCAATGAGAACCGCTGTTTGTATGGTCATGTGTAAAGACCCCATGACCTTAACGCCGGCGAGAGGTTTGGACGGACCGTATTTCTCACGGGTTGCCATTAATCCAGGCATTTCATGCTCGGCAATCGAAATTTCCTTTCTTCCAAATTCTGCGAGTGTGATGTCTGCGACTTTATAATCTAGGGTAGGTGTTAGTGTTTCTGTCATAATTGTCATGTTGAGGGTATAACGAATTTAAATTAAAAATGGATCAATAAAAGTGTTAATTTATTGAATTTTTTAGGGCATCAGTTTTATTTATTTGCTCCCATGGCAAATCGGATTTTCCAAAATGACCATAATGTGTAGTTCTCCGGTAAATCGGACGTAAAAGATCCAACTGACTCACAATATCAGCCGGCTTGAAAGAGAAAACATTCAAAATTGCTCTTTCAATCGACTCCTCAGAAACTCTTTCGGTACCAAAACAGTCAATTGTAATACTGGTAGGCTCGGGATATCCGATAGCGTATGCTGCCTGTATTTCAACTCTATCAGCTAATTCTGCTGCGACAATATTCTTAGCTACCCATCGGCACATATAGGCAGCAGAACGATCAACTTTGCTTGGGTCCTTTCCGGAAAACGCTCCACCACCATGTCTCCCCCAACCTCCGTAGGTATCAACAATGATTTTTCTCCCAGTAAGACCAGAATCACCCTGTGGTCCTCCGATAACAAAACGTCCTGTTGGATTAATTAAATATTGAGTGTCTGTGGATAAAAGCTCGGATGGAAGAGATGGCTTTATTATTTCTTCGGTAATAAAACTACGAATTGTTTCATTGTCTGCAGAAGCGGCATGCTGTGTTGATACCACCACATTTTCAATGCCAACCATTTCACCACTTTCATATTTAAGAGCAACCTGTGACTTACAGTCGGGACGCAACCAAGTTGCTGCTTCACCTGCGTGACGAACTTCCGCCATTTTGCGTAGAATTCGATGAGCAAACATAACTGGAGCGGGCATCAACTCATCAGTTTCATTGCAGGCATATCCAAACATAATGCCCTGATCACCCGCACCCTGTTCCGCAGTTTCTTTACCATCAGCAGAAGCAGCATCTACTCCTTGTCCAATATCACGGGATTGGGCAGTAAGTTGATTTGTGATGAAAACCTGATCAGCATGAAAAATATCATCATCATTAATATATCCAATTTTTCGAATTGCATCCCTAACGACCTGCTCGTAATCAAATTTAGAATTTGTGGTAATCTCACCAGCAATAGTTACACAATTACTTTTAACTAGTGTTTCACAGGCAACACGACTAGAAGGATCCTGCTCAAGGCAAGCATCTAAGACACTGTCCGAAATGGAGTCGGATACTTTATCAGGGTGTCCTTCCCCTACTGATTCAGATGAAAATATAAACGATTTTGACATGACTCAATCACAACAAAATCAATAATGGAAATCAAGTTTATTCATCAACATATCATGATATGTTGATATGTTTTTCAAGAATTCTGGATTTTTTTTGTCAAATTCTTGAGATATAATCCATAGCCGGATGATCCATGAGCTTTGGCTGCACGCTCGATATCTTCATGATCCATCCAACCTTTATAAAGTGAAATTTCTTCCAGACACGCAATTTTCAAGCCCTGCCTTTTTTCTATGACGCGAACGAAATCAGTGGCAGATGCAAGATTATCATGACTGCCTGTATCCAACCAGGCTGTTCCTCGTCCCAACACTTCAACCGAAAGGGATCCGGCATCTAAATAAACACGGTTAAGATCAGTTATCTCCAATTCTCCACGAGGAGAGGGCTTTAAATCCTTTGCATAAGTTGGAGCATGTTGATCGTAAAAATAAAGTCCTGGCACGGCATAGTTAGAACGTGGCTGGTCAGGTTTTTCCTCTAAAGAGATAGCCAAACCCTTGTTATCGAATTCAACTACACCATAACTGGTTGGATCAGAAACATGATAACCGAATATAGTTGAACCATTTTCGTGATCATTGGCATCGGCAAGAGTTTGCTCGAGTTCATGCCCATAAAATACATTATCTCCCAATATAAGTGTGGAAGGGGAACCACAGAGGAATTCTTCCCCAATAATCAACGCTTGTGCCAGACCATCCGGACTAGGCTGTTCCGCGTAATTAAATTTTACCCCGAATCTATCTCCTGTTCCAAGTAATTCCTTAAAGAGAGGAAGGTCCCGAGGTGTGGATATAATTAAAATTTCCCGGATTCCCGCAAGCATGAGAATAGAGATTGGATAATAAATCATTGGTTTGTCATAAACCGGCATAATTTGTTTACTGACAGCCATCGTAAGGGGATAAAGACGGGTTCCAGAGCCACCAGCCAAAACAATTCCTTTACGATTACTCATCTCTTCCCAACCTTTCTCTTTGATATTTGCCAGAGGTTACATTGTCACACCATTCGGAATGGGTTAGATACCAATCAACAGTTTGAGCCATCCCCTCCTCAAAAGTGAAACGAGGTGCCCAACCTAACTCATTTTGAATCTTGGAAAAATCGATTGCATAACGAAGATCATGTCCCGGACGATCCTTAACAAAAGTTTTCAGGTTTTGGTGAGGGGCATGTTCAGGTCTATCTTTATCCAAAGCATCGCAAATTGTATTTACTACCTCTAGATTGGTTTTTTCAGAATCACCACCAATACAATAGGTTTCTCCTACCCTACCTTTTTCAAGAACTGCTAAAATGCCTCGACAGTGATCCTCAACATGAAGCCAATCACGAATATTCGCACCGTCTCCATAAATCGGAAGGTTCTTTCCTTCGCATGCATTAAGAATCATCAGCGGAATCAATTTTTCTGGAAATTGAAAAGGTCCGTAATTATTTGAACAGTTAGTCGTAAGTGTAGGTATTCCAAATGTATGATGATAGGATCTTACCAAATGATCGGCACCCGCTTTCGATGCTGAATATGGACTATTCGGTGAATAAGAAGTCGTTTCAGAAAAAGCCGGATCTGTGTTACTTAAACTACCATAAACCTCATCTGTTGAAACATGTAAAAACCGAAATTTGCTTTTAGCCACTTCATTTAGGCCACTGAAAAAATTCTTCGTACTCTGCAGTAACCGAAGAGTACCAAGTACATTGGTCTCCACAAAAGGTTCAGGTGAATCGATTGACCGGTCCACATGACTTTCTGCCGCAAAATTTATAATCGAAGTAGGCTCAAAATCGATTAATGATTTGCTTACAACCTCTTCGTCTCCGATATCAGATTTAACAAATTCATACCTAGGATCTTGATCTAACCCTGACAAGTTTTCGGGATTCCCGGCATAGGTCTGTTTGTCAATATTTAGAACGGCATCGCACAAACTTTCATTTAAAAGTAATCGTATGAAGTTGGATCCGATAAATCCTAGACCGCCTGTAACAATCACTCTATTCATTCCGGTACTTGCATTCTCATTTTACTTAAGGAGTCACGGACTGCTTCCTCAACCGGCCTTAATCCAATTCCGGCCATCTCGGATTTTTTAGTGTCCATTACACAATTAGAGCGAGGCGTAATTGCAGCTTTTGCCATAAAATCCTTTTCATTCTCAAAAAATTGAAATTCTTTATCGGTTACACCCTCTTCTCTCATCCACTCAACAACCTGGCTTGTGGTTATCGAGCCGATATTAGTTAGATTGTAAACACCTGGCTCACATTGCCTTGTAAACGAACTCACACAACTCCTTACATATTCATCAATATGAGAGATCGAGTTTTCTGCTTCCAATAAATTTGAGTAATTCAAGAGCTTTTGTAGATAATTTCTAGGATTTCTATCCTCATTGAAAGGTATTCTCAGCCTCCAAATGTAACAGTTTTCGGCGTCTTTTAACACCTCTTCTCCCATCGCCTTGGTACCACTGTAAAAACTACAAGGACTATTGCGAAAAGAAAAATTAGGTTCTTCGTCTTCTCCCCACCCAACTCCATCTTTATTTCTTCCTGAATAAATACAACCACTTGATACGTGACCCCAGGGAATGTTCGCTTCTTCACAGGCAATCCGAATTCGACCTGGAAAAACTGTATTTCCAAACAAACATTCTGCTTTATCTGACTCGCAAGCATCTACATTTGGTTTTCCTGTATATCCGGCAGCATTTATCAAAAATCTTGGTTTTATATCATTCAAAAGCTGTCTCAACTGCTCCAAATCAGTGTAATCGATTTCAGAACGTGATAATCCCCGCACAACCTCTCCCATATTTCTGAGATAGCTTAAAAAATGAGAACCAAGGTATCCTGTCGAGCCAAGAATTAAATACATGACCAACAATCATTCCACAAATTGTTAAAATAACAACGATCAAATTTAGCGAAGATAGAAAAGATCTGTAATATCATAGATCTTGATCTCCACCTAAAAGTACTGATCCTCTACCTTTGCGCCAAAATTGCAACAGAAGTGTAAATTTATAAGTCATATTTAATGATTACGCTTGTTGAGAATGGGCGATCTGTGAGATTTGATTGAGCTAAAATACTTATTATTTGCTTAATCATGAAATCGTTAAATACTTTCAAAAATATAGCTGGTGCTTTGTTACTTTTGCTAATTGATCCAATTCTTTGGGGTCAAAGTAACACTTCGGAAATATCTGAAACTAAATCTCTGTTCAAAGAGTGGATCTCAACAGAAAAGATTGAATCAAAAGAATCTACTGACTGGGATATTGAAAAAGAATCACTTTCCGATCTTACTGAGCTTCTTGAAGAAGAATTAACCACGATCGAAGCAAAGCTTTCAGAAATTGAAAAACAAAATAACGATGGAGAAAACGAGAGAATTAAACTGAATGATAAAAACGAACTTTATAAAGATGCCATATCACCTCTCAGAACAGAAATATCCAAATTGGAAGCCGAAATTATTGAGATTTCGTCATCTTTACCTGACCCCTTAAAAGATGATCTAGCATCTTTTATAAATCGCATTTCAAATCAAAAAGATAAAGAAAACTATTCAAGTAGCCAAAGATTACAGGCAATTGTTGGTGCCCTTGTTAAGATTGACAAATTTAACAATTCTATCGTGTTGGACGAAAAGTTACTCTCTTACGAGTCTGGTAAAAAGAAAGTTTTGGTCTTATATTTTGGACTTGGTATCGCCTACTATTCCGACGAAAAGGCAGAAAATTCAGGTTATTTGCTTCCAGAGTCAAATGGATGGAAACAATTCCCTAAAGAGGGGCTTGGAAAAAGTATTTTGGAAACAATTTCATACTACCAAAAAACTGCTCAGAAACAGGCAACTTTTGTAAATCTTCCATTCCGCACAAAATAATTAGATGAAAATTCTTAACAAGAATACCCTTCAAACTTTACTGGCGAGTTTTGCATTATTATCATGCAATTTATATTCTCAGGATTTTAAAGATGCCAGAGAAAATCTATTTAAAAAAAATCAGATTTCTCTGGAAAAACTGAAGGAGACTAGAAAAAGAATACAAGATGAAAAAATTCCCCTTGCATCAAATCTTAGTGCCCTTGAAAGAAAAGTTTCCGAAAAAAGAAGATCGCTTGATCGTTTAATCAGGCTACGAGACAACAAATCAGTTGGTTTAAACTCTCTTAAAAAAGAAGTGGAGGGAAGGAAATCTGAACTACAATTCATTGGTACTCTTTCGAATGACTATCTCGCCAACTTTGAAGCACGTCTCCATTCATCAGAGATTGACCAACATCAAGATAAGTTATCCTCAATTAAGAATGTTTTGGATGGTGAAAGTAGTGACAAAGAAAAAATAGATGCCCGACTTGAACTCTTAAAACTTTCTTTAAAGCGAACTAAGGATCTTATTGGAGGTTTACAGTTCAATGGTCAGGCTTTGGATGAAAATGGTAATGTTTGTGAGGGAACATTTTTATTATCCGGTCCAATTTCCTATTTCAAAGAGATAAACGGTCCACTTTCAGGTTTAACTCAAACGGGAAGAGACTTAAAACCAAGAATTTTTCCCTTGGATAGTGAAAATAATTCTGCCATTTCTGCATACTTTAATCTCGAACCAGGTTCCGAAGGAATTCTGCCAATTGATTCAACGCTAGGAGATGCTGTTAAAGTTGCCGCCGCCGAAGATACTATTCTAGAACACATCCAAAAAGGCGGAACCTGGGCATACCCAATTGTTATTGCAGCACTGATTGCATTTCTTATTTCACTGATAAAATATCTTCAACTAAGTAAAATAACAAAGCCACGAAACTCTGCTGTTAACGATGTTTTAAATTTTATTAAGAACGGAGAGGAAGAATCGGCTCTGAAAAGAACAAAAAGTATGTCCGATCCCTTTTGTAAAATGTTTTCAGCTGGAATCCATTGCAGCAATGAGGGAAAGAAAATGGTCGATGAAGCCATGTACGAAGAACTTCTTGCGACACAACCTAAACTTGAAAGTTATCTTCCTGTTATTCAGGTAACAGCTGCAACCGCCCCTTTGATGGGTCTGCTGGGAACCGTTACTGGCATGATCAAAACTTTTAAGCAAATTACTCTTTTTGGAACAGGAGATGCCAAGAGCTTATCAGAAGGAATCTCTGAGGCATTGATTACCACGGAGCTCGGCTTAATAGCAGCCATTCCGTCCCTAGTTTTGTATGCAATCTTATCAAGAAAATCAAAGGCCATATTAGCGGAAATGGAAAGACTCTCATCATTATTCCTCAATGGGATGTCTAAGAAAAAAGAAAGTTTGGATAAAACAGAATCCAATGACGGCGATCTTCCCGAGTCAAATTTGTCTCCAAATCCAGCCTAATAAACCTGTCTTTTAACGACTCAAAATGAACTCATTTTTCTTATGGTTCCAAGAAGATGTTTGGGGGCTATGGGTCCAAGGTGGAAGTCTCATGTTTATGCTCCTGCTCATTGCACTGATTTTATATTATGCAACTTTGGATACATACTGGTTCCTTAAAACTAAAACAATGTTCAAGGACACAACCAAAGCCTCTCTAATTAATTGGTTATCCAATCCCAATCAAGCTGATGAGCAAACCTCTAAAATGATTTCCTATGTTTCGGAGGGAAAAGAAACTCTTGGTGAAGCAAGACGCCGATTTGATGAAATACGTGCCTGTTTCTTACCCTTAATCGATCGAAGGATCACATTTTTAAGTTTGCTCGTTAGTACTGCACCACTTGCTGGGTTATTAGGAACTGTGATGGGTATGCTTACCACCTTCAAGGGACTTTCAACTAGTTCAGGTGGCAAAACTATTGACTTTGTTGCCGGTGGCATTTCTGAAGCACTTATAACAACTCAGACCGGTCTAATTATAGCCATTCCCGCATATATTATGATTAACCGTATTGTCTCTCAGAGAGATAAACTGGAACTTTTTTTTACCACTCTTGAAAGCCTGACAATGCAAAACTACAAGGGTATTTTGGAAACTGATGAGGAAGAGGAAGTTATTTTATGAGCCGAGCAAGAAGAAGTTTTTCGACTGGAGATAAAGCTGAGGAGATCAATATTTCTCCTTTGATTGATATGGTTTTTATTTTGCTAATCTTTTTTATTGTAACCACCGTATTTGTTGAAGAGACAGGCGTTGATGTTGATAAACCGCAGGCTGCGGCTTCAAGTATGCTTGAAAAGAATAGCGTACTGATTGCCATAACTGGAGAAGGCAAAGTGGTCTATGGTGGAAGAGAAGTCGGAGTGAGCGGAGTACGTGCAATCGTCAGGCGACTAAACGAAGGAAAAGGTGAAGAAGATGCTCTACCAGTAATTGTACAAGCGGATAAAACTGTATCAACTGATCTTCTTGTACGCGTGATTGACGAAGCAAAATTGGGCGGTGCACAAACTGTCAGTATCGCAACCGAATCCTAGGTAAAACACATATATCTGTGGCCAAAGGACAATATCAACCTCCAAAATTTGGTTCTAATCCCATTTTATTAGGATTAGGTGCACTAGCTATTGCTTTCGCCATTGGAATTCTTTTGCCATTAACTCAATTGCTCAATCCTGGTGACGGCAAAAAGACAATTCGCTCTGTTGAGATTGCACTTCCGCCTCCTCCACCTCCTCCTATTTCTGAACCCCCTCCCCCACCTGATACTCCCGATGAACCTCCTCCTCCTCCGGAACAAGCGATGGATATTGACCTTTCTCAACTAGACCTCTCCCTGAATGCAGGTGTTGGAAATGTAATGTCAGGTGCATTTGCATTCAAGGGTTTTGCGGCAAAATCGAATGCCATGTCAGAGATGAAAATTTTCAACCTTTCCGAGCTGGACCGCAAGCCTAGACTTCTTCGAAAACCTGCTGTTAAATATCCTGTATCTCTCAAAAGAAAAAAAATTGAGGGTGAGGTAAGATTGCTCGTTTTAATTAACGAAAGAGGCAGCGTAAAAGTCCTTAAAGTCCTGAGTTCTTCTCATCCAGAATTTACTGAATCAGCTACTAAGGCAGTTGAAAGATCTCGTTATGAAGCCCCTAAAAAAAACGGTCAGCCAGTAAGAACCAAGTTTCTTTTACCCGTACCCTTTCGAATGAAATAATACTATGAAAAAAATAATTCTATTCTCCTTACTATCAATCAATTTCACCCTCTTTTCAAAGGACATTGAAATAGCTCCGCTAGAGGAAAAAGTTTGGTCCAACCCAGATTTTGTGAAAAGTTTTATGGGTTCCTTCGGAGTCATGTCAGAAGTTGAGCCAAAAATTGGGCGTCAAGAACAGGTTCTTTTTGAAGACATTGCAGAAATGATTGAAGACGAGCGGATTGAAGATGTCATTAATGAGCTTAAAGAGGAATTTGATGAAATTGACTCCAATGCTGCGGTGGACTTTACTCTTGCAAATTTTCTCGTTCAGGAGGGAAAAATGGGAGAATCAAAAGCTTACTATAAATCTGCTATCCGAAAATTTCCCAGCTTCTTACGTGCCCATAAGAATTTAGGATTGCTTGAAGTACAAGATGGTAATTTTTCTTCCGCTCTGCCCCATTTAATAAAATGTGTGGAGCTTGGAGGTGCCGGTGGTGACCTTTACGGTTTAATTGGATATTGCTACTTAAATCAGGAACTTTTTGCCTCTGCATTGGACGCCTATCGAATGGCTTTAATTTTCGAACCAAGCAGCAAAGATTGGCGATTGGGGAAAGCACAATGCCTATTGTCACTGGAACGTTTCGATGATGCCATAGCACTCCTTTCGGAATTAATTAAGCTTAATCAAAACCAGAAGGAATTTTGGCTCTTTCAAGCAAATGCATATCTTGCCAGTGAAAAACCGGAACTTGCTGCCGCAAATCTTGCCATTGTTGATCAAATGAACAAAGCGGATGCAAACTCCAAACTTTTATTGGGAGATATTTATGTAACAATGGGACTGCCTGAGTTAGCCATTCCTCAATATATTGAAGTTCTTTCTTCAGAAGAAAAATTATCATCTGAAAAAGCAATCCGGATGGTTGAAGTTTTAGCCCGATCCACAAATTGGAAGCAAGCGGCTGAAATTACTCCTAAAGTGGCTGAGAAATTTGCTGAGAGTTTTTCACCTCAGGAAGCAAATCAGTTCGACTCACTTCGGGCTGAGATTTTGTTTGCTCTTAATAAAAAAGAGGAAGCAGTTAAAGCACTTGAAAGCTTGGTGGAAAGAGATCCAATGAATGGACGGGTTCTTATCCTCCTTGCTGGACATTATGGTAGCTCATTTAAGGAAAAATTGGAAACGGATATTCTGCTTGCAGATGAACTAGCCGCCAAAGCAATATTTCTTTATGAACGGGCAGCTAATCTTGAAGACTCTTCAATAAAATCATCCGCCTTAATGAGACACGGTCAAATACTTGTAAGACAAAAGAAATATTCCACCGCAGTCAAATTGCTTGAACGCTCTCATGCATTAAAACCGAGAGAATCATTGGAAAAATATATCTCTCAAGTTAGGCGCCTGGCTGATCTGTCAAATTCTTAAACTT
>CBFIBI010000015.1:45027-46234 GCA_965660725.1 Opitutales bacterium | reverse complement strand
TACCCCAATTATCATTTATGGTAATTAATTCCCAATCTTCATTTCCAGTTGTGTCTTTATAAACCTCTAATCTAGGGTCAGTTACATAATTAGAAACATTTGGCATTGATGCACCACGACCAAAAAATGCTATCTTCTTTTTACCTGAACCCAAAATATCGATTCCACCATACATAGGTTTTGTACTTGAAACACTTCCTCTAGTTGAAATTCCTAGAAAGCGGATTGATGTACTCGATGATGAATTTGAATCAGGAGCAGAACCTGGAAGAGATGCCAAAATCTCATTTGTTAAAATGGTAGGTACTGACTCTGCTGGGATGCCAAGAGATGCTGCAGCATCCTCAAGAGAAATCCAATAGGTTGTATTGGGCGGGGATTGGTTAGCAGGGACTGAAGATTTTGCTAAGTAAGTTTTATCATCTTTGACAACCAACTGCCCTGAGGAATAACTGGAAGTTGAAACCCATGTAGTTGGTTGAGCACATAGTCGTGAGATAAAAAACAAAAGAACTGCAAGTAAAAGGGTAATTTTAAACATTCTCATAATAACAATATAGTATGAATTGGTAATTTCTATCAAGAGGAAATATTATTTTAAAAAATTATATTATATTCCATATCTGTATCTTAAAATTTTTGTAGCCATGGAATTCAATAAAAATATCTCCAAAAAAGGAGCAAGTCTGGATTGAAAAAAACCGCCACCGTAAAACCTACCAGATCTTTGCCTTGATATAATTCTCAGGATTTTATTAGCAGCGAGATTTGGTGGAGGAGATTCATATAATTGCTTTTCTATTTGACCCCAAGCCCTTTTCATTGATTTGTTTTGGCTAACTCGGCTTTGTTTGGGAGCAGATTGATTAAAATCGGTCTTAATATCACCAAGGCGAAAATCAATCCATTTTACAAACTTTGACTCAAGAATCATCGAATGAGTGAATGATGAAAGACCCGACTTACCTGCATTATAAAGTGGCATATATGGCAATGGATAAATTGTCGCAAGTGAACTTATGTTTACGATTGTGCCCTTCCTATTAGCTTCCATTAGCGGGCTAATTGTCCTGCTTAATAATATAGGTGCAGAAAAAAGGACATTTACTTGATTAATAATTTCATCCTCGGGAAATTGTTTCCATTCATAAAATGCTCCGTAGCCAGCATTATTTACCAAAAGGTCAGGAGTTCCATATTCTTTTAA
>CBFIBI010000015.1:16063-45017 GCA_965660725.1 Opitutales bacterium | reverse complement strand
CACCAAGATCAGATAAATCAAGTTTTAATAGGTGAAAATTTTCTCGAGGTTTAATTTTTTCAGGGTTTCGTGAAACTGAATAAACTTCAATACCCCTACTCAATAATTCCTCGCAAATTGCCAGTCCAATTCCAGATGTACCTCCGGTTACAAGTGCTTTTCTAATTTTCATTCAATGGTGATTTAGCCAAATTTGAGCTTTGCAGTTTGGCTCATCAATTTGAAGAATAGAAAACGGATCAAAAATGGACAACCAAAAGATTATCTTGCTGAGTCACGAATACCCCCCAAAAAGAGGAGGGGCAGGTGTTTACTGTGAGGAGTTAGTATATGCCTCCCAAAAACTTGGTCTTTCAATCGAAGCCTGGGTGCCGAAGTATGTCAAAAAAAGGGATAATCTCAGAAAGCTTCCACTAAAAGGAACACAAGATTGGATTTGCAGTTATCGAATGTTCAAGGAGATATATAATAAAAAAAATTCTTTCCATATCCCTACCCTACTCCACTTCGCGGAACCAGGAAGTTTACGTGCCTTAATTAGGTTTGGATGGTTAATCAATAATCTCCCTAAGATTATAATTACAATACATGGGACTGAACTGATTCGCTTTTGCACGAATCCAATTGAAAAAATGTTTTTTCGAAAAATTTTAAAAAGAGTACATAGAATTCATGTTCTGTCCAAATTTAATAAAAATGAACTACTTAAAATATGTCCCGAGGTTAAAGATCAAATTTTTCTATTTCCAGGAGCACCAGCACGAAGACTCATAACTGATGATCAGAATAAAAACATAGTCTCAAGTAAAAAAATTAAAATCTTATGCGTTGCTCGAATTCACCCCAGAAAAGGTCAGGATCTGGTATTAAATTCAATCAAAGAATTACCCAAAGATTTAAGGATGAATATTGAATTTACTTTCGTTGGACCAATTATAAAGAAAAAATTTTATAATGATTTAAAGTATCTAAGCGAGAATTCGGATTGTAAAGTTGAGTTTCTCGGTGATTTACGGGACGAAGAGCTAAAAAAACATTATCAGAACTCCGACATTTTCATTCTTCCCTCCATGCCCAGAGCTAAAAGCGTAGAAGGATTTGGATTTGTTTACCTTGAGGCATCCTCTCATGGTTTACCCATCATTGCCCATCGAATTGGTGGGGTCGAAGATGCAGTAAAAAACGGGAAAACAGGAATATTAACTGATCCTAAAAGACCAAAAGAATTAAAAGATGCCATGGAGCAATTATTGACTGATACTAATTTAAGAAAAAAAATGGGTCAGGATGGCAAAATTTGGGCGAAGAAGCACTGCTGGGAGACAGTAGCCAAGAAAATTTATTCCCTCTAAATTTAGAGCACATCTGCAAAAGCTGGGCGCAACCGATAAAAAAACCAAGAACCACCCAGCAAAACAACAATCCCAAAACACCAAGCGTATCCAACTGCTCCCCAATCAGGATGACTACCCCAAATGGTTACTTTTCGTAAGGAATCAATAATTTGTAAAAGTGGATTCCACTGTAAAAATTTCCATAATTCAGGTGCAGCTACTTTTGCCTTTTCTGCAGAATAGAAAACGCCGCTTGCATACAGTAATGCTAAACCAAGAAATGAAGCAAGATGGTTTACATCACGAATGAAAACGCCTAACGCAGAAAAAAACCATGAAAAACCAAGAGCAATTAAAAATACTGGTCCAATAATAATTGGAATGAGTAAAAAGTTTTGAGAAATCCCTGAACCTAAAAAACAAACACCGGTCAAACAGAGTCCTAAACCTATAAGTAAATCATAACTTAAAGCTCCAATCATTGCTGTTGGTAGAATCTCTAATGGAAAAACTACTTTTTTTACAAAATTTGGCTGACCAACAATAATTCCTGGAGAAACTCCAATCGTTCCAGAAACCAATCCAAGAACACTTAACCCCAAAAAAACCCCCAAGGCATAATCAAGAGTCGACTCATCAGGGGAATCTGTAAAGCGACCACCAAAAACAATCCCAAATGCAAAAACATATAGTCCTAGCATGAGCAACGGATTGGCAATTAACCAAAAAGCTCCAAGAATACTGCCTCGATGCCTTTGTTTTACATTACGAAGTAAAAACTGCCACAGTAGTTCACGCTTTTTAAATATACTAGTTATTGGTTCCATCGAGTATACTTACAATAATTCCAATTTCTAAAAATACGAGTTGTATTTTAGTCTGATATTGCCAACTCAATCCAATCTCTAATAGCAAAATCGTAATAGATAAAAAGATCTTTATTTGAATTCAATGTATTTACATAAATCCACTTTTTTAAACTATTGGAGTAAAGATAAGGATAAGTTCCCATCCCACTCCACCACCACCCCAAAAGTTCACCTTGCCATGCCCAAAAGGATTCCCCATCGGTCTCCCCAACATAAAACCAACTATGAACTGGATGAAAGATCCATCCATTAGCTGATCTGTAAAAGGTTCCAAGCCAATCAACCTCATACCAACCATTATAAATGGTTTTTCTAGATTGATACCAATTCGGTAAATTTTGTTTTATCCATTCCAACTGATTAGCAATTCTAGTATATACTGTAATATCTCCATAAGTAGAATCAGAAGTCCCATATGAAACTACTCCAACTGTTCTCCATGCTTGATTTTGATACATAAAGGCTGGACCTCCACTATCTCCAACTGCTGAACTAGCCTCGATACTAAGAGGAGATGGTGAGCTAGTCCCTTGCCCTAAGTAACCAACAATGGATGCCTCATCTCCCAAAGTGTTGTTATTTTTGTCCGGTGAATCAAAATCAACAGCGATCAAACCTCCCTTCTGAGAAGAATCAACTGCGGACTCCTCAACCTCCAAAACAACTCTATCTAAAATATTTTCACCCCCCACCCTTCTACTATTCCTATCATCAACAATTCCATTTTGTCCATCAACCAATGCACCATATCCGGTTAAAATCAACCTGCTACCCATCGTTTCTTCTTCACCACTTGGTAATTTTGCAGGAAAAACTCCTACAACTTCTTCCTTTAGAATAACTAATGCAATATCAACTCCTAGTTCATCGCCATCACCCAGACCATTTTTTTGTTTTAAACGCTTATTCCAAGCAGGATGAAGGATTATTGATTCTATTTCGTAAATTTTATCATTATCGACATTCTCATAATCGTAATTCAAAATAAATTTCCAAGATAAAGGGTTGGGAGTTGGATCGTATAAAGTATTCCTTAATACATGAGCGGCAGTAACTGCTATATTTGGTGCGATTAATGTAGCAGTACCATAAAGATTTTCTGACACAATCGCACCGACACAAGAAAAGCTAGGGTAACTGGATGACTCGTGAAATGGAAAAATATTTGAACCTAAGTTAAAATATTGATCCCATGTGATGTTGTGAAGTTTTCCAATTCTCCTTTCTTTTGAAAAAGAATGAAAAATGGAAATGAATAAGAAAAGGAGGACAAAAAATATCTTAGTCGTCACGTGATGGAACAAGATTCGGCGGAGGACTCGGGGGTAGAATATTAGGAGGTGGAGGGGGTGGTGGCAGGCTATCTAAATCTATTTCGTTGTTTGAATTATTTGTTGTTCCCTTATTATTCTCCGTAGTGGGAATTGAATTAGAGAATTGATTGGCATTAGAAGAATTAATCCCACTATTACCTTTTGAAGAACTAATGGTTTGACCCTGATTAGGGGTAGAAACGATTGAAGTTGGGTTTTCAGGATTTGTTCTTCGAGGTACAAACCCGGGGTAAGGCAGTCCTGAAATCCTTGATCTTATTCCACTTGCACTAGAACTTGTGGATGAAGGATTTACTCCAGTAGAGGAAAAAGGATTGACCGCAGGTTTGTTTACCAAAAAAGCGGGAATTACTGGATTAGACTTAGGTTTTGGAGGCATAAATCTAGGAGAACTTGATTGATTCAAATTCGGCTTTTGCTTGGTCAAAACAGGATTTTTAGAGGGTAAGGAAGGTGCTCCGGAAGATGCTTTCGGTCCGATCAATGAAAGGTCAAAAGACTGACCTTCGTATAAGATTGTTAGAGTCTCAGATTCTAAATCAAACTTTTCTGCAGAAAACTCTTCGTATGTTTTTTCTCCAATTGTTACCCATTCTCCATGATTAACTTTTTTATTAAAAAGCGATAGAAAAACCTGACCCTTTATAATAAAGTAACCTTTAAACTCTAACTCGTTTGCAACATTTGGGCGAATTAATGGCTTAGGCTTAAAAACTGGTTTGGCGGGAGCAGGACGCTTTTGATTAGATCCAGGCTTAAGAAAAGGATTAGGAACAACAGAACCATTCAAATAAGTAAAGAAGAATAGATAAATGAACCATTTGAATAATTGAGGCACGAATTTATTCTTACATAAAGGAGTGATGGAAGCAAGATGAAGGACAATTAAGCTTTAATTATCGAATATAAGCGAAACCCAGCAAATATGGCCAAAAAAGTTCCAAAAATATTTAATGTGATGTATAATATTCCATGGAACCACTGAGAAGATTTTAAAAAGTTCATCGCATCTATTCCAAAAGCTGAAAATGTTGTAAATCCGCCGCAAACTCCCAAAATCCAAAATGCCCTAAAAAACTCTTGTTCACTATTTTGCTGCCAATACTTGATACAAATACCGATTAAAAATGCTCCGAACAAATTAACTATAAGAGTTGGCCAAGGAAGAATTCCGCGAAAAAAATATCCAACTAAAGCCCTAAGAATGGACCCAACTCCTCCACCAAAACCAACAAGAAGGAAAAACTTCCAATCCATATATTAATCAGAAACCAAAAAAAATTTACTTTTTAGAATTTGAAGATTCAACAACAGGTACTTCTTTTTCTTCATCATCCTCATCCGGAGTGTTCGAATCATCCTCTTCTTCTACATCAATTTCGTCCAGAGAATTATATTTTAAAACACGAAGATGTTGAGGAAGCGGGGACAAGCTCACGATAATAAAACGGCCATTCAATTTTGGAGTATCATCTGCTTTTCCTACTCCTTCTAGATCTTTTATTGCTTGTTTCACTAAGTTCATGCCAAGATCAATATGCTCCATTTCTCGACCGCGAAACATTAAAGTAATTTTTAACTTGTTACCCTGATGTAAAAATTTTTCAGATCGTCTTAGCTTAGTAATATAATCGTGCTCTTCGATACGCGGTCTGAACTTTGCTTCTTTAACCCGCTTTGCACTTTTTTCTTTGTTTTTCTTTTGCTTACTAAGTTCGTATTTATACTTACCAAATTCAAGAATCCGACAAACTGGGGGATGAGCATTTGATGCAACTTCAACCAGATCTAAATGGTGAGACTTGGCAATTTTTAGAGCTTCCTCTGGTGGCATTACACCTAGCATACCCCCGTCTGGACCAATTACTCGAATTTCCCTTGCACGAATCTTATCGTTTTTTCGAATATAATCACGGTTATTGTACCGCTTTTTATTTTTTCCACTTGGTTTTTTAACCATGCGGCTTAGCTGAAATGTATGTTAATCAAGATATACAAATAAATTTAATTTAAAATTCAATATTTGATTAAGTTAATTCAATTAAGCAAGCACAATCTTTACAGGAATCTAAATATTGAAGCTTTCTCCACAACTGCAACTCGCTTTGGCGTTTGGATTCGAAAACTTGAATCCTCCGGCAACTAGTTTATCAGAATACTCCAATAATGTTCCTCTTAAATATAGTGCGGTTTTAGTATCAACTAATACTTTTATTCCTTCACTTAAAACAAATATATCTCCTTCTTTGGGCTCTCTAATAAATTTCATTTTATAAGATAGTCCATTACATCCTCCTCCTGTTATTCGTATCCTTAGAAATTCTCCATTCGCTTCACGTTCAATCAATTGAGTAATCTTTTCAGAAGCTGAAGGCGAAACTTTTATCAGTTTTTCATTTCCTTCGCGAAGATTGACCGTATTGCTTGACATGCTTTTCATTTGATAAGTTTAGTAAGATTCTAATCCTTATTCAACTTGTAATGACTTTGACTTTTGCGATCGGCTTCGCACAAATCCTCTCCCTTTAGTTATAAAAAATTCTGCAAACTCCTTCGCCTTTTGACTCTTCAGTTCTTCCGTTTCACAAAGGTATAACTTAGCGCTTTCTGAAGGATCTCCTTTTTTCATCATGATATATCTGTAAGCACATTTTAGAGCTTTCACATCATCTTGGGCGAATTTCCTTCGTTTTATTCCAATTAAATTAAGCCCACTAGCTTCATTGCGCCCTGAAACAGTAGTGAAAGGTGGAATATCCTTTGAAATCTCGGACAATCCACCAATCATGGCTCCCTCACCTATTCTGGTAAACTGATGAACTCCTGCCCCACCACCAATAAAAGTAAAACTATCAACAACTACATGACCACCAAGTAATGCTCCATTTGCTAAAACAACCTCTTCTCCTAATTCACAATCATGTGCAACATGTGAATTTCCCATTAAGAAACACTTTCGTCCAATTTTAGTTATTCCATCTGAGTAAATCGAACGGTGAATGGTAACGCCTTCACTAATTCGTACATTATCATCTATCACAACTCGGGAGAAGATTGATTGATCAAAACCTACATGCTGAGGATCACCACCAACTACCGAAAAATGCCCCACTCTAACATTCTTTCCTAAAATAGTTCTTTTTTTAATGACAGCGTGGGCTTCAATTTTACATCCATCCTCGACTTCGACTTCTTTCTCGACGATCGCATAGGGACCTACTGAAGCATTATAAATGTTTGCTGTTGAATCAACAATAGCGGTTGGATGAATCTCAGCAGGCATTCTATTGAAACATTTCCAGTTGCGGCTCCTTAGCAAGCCCATAAGCTTTTAAGTACTTCAAAATTTCAAAAATGGGCTTTGCTTGATAGATCTTAGACGGTTCAGATTTTCGAAGTAGATTTTCCAATATTGAACGGAAAGTTAAAACTCCATCAACTCGAATACTTTTCAGCAAAGTAAAAACTTCACTTACTTTTGACTCAGATTTTGGTAATGATGGAACAACCAAAAGACGTAAAAAAGATTCGGCTCCATACTCTGGTAAATCTGGACTTGGATTAAATCCTTCTTCTACTCGGTTCTCTTTCACTTCCTTTTTAAAATACTTGAGCAAAAGACGATCGTTTGAGAGCATTCCATTACTAAATTCAGTATTCTGCCAACTCAAAATAGAAACTAAACTAAAGCGGATTTTTAATAAATCACCAGTATACAATCGAAACCCTAAGGATAAGCCATTTTGAAGAACTGTTGGATTAAAAACGGCTATTGTGCGCAACGAGTGCTGATTTTTCTTATTTGAAATAGCTCCTAATTTACCTGCCTGCCTCACTAAAAAGCCATTACTTTCGAAATAAGCCTCCACTAAGTCATGCTCTACATCCATAAACTGAGTTTTTAACTCCCGCCAACCGATCTCCAAACTTCGGTCACATCATCCATATCAATATCCGCACTAACAAAAGCATCTCCAATTTCCTTTAAAACAACAAATCTTAAGTTGCCGGAAGACACTTTTTTATCTGCCCGCATAGCTTCGATCAACAAGCTTATATCTAGTGGACTTTTAAGCTCAGTGGGCAGTGAGTAGGATTTCAATAATTTGGAAAGATTCTCTTCCGCATCCCCAAAAGAAAAACCTGAGGATTTTGACAGTCGAAGTGCCGCAACAAGACCAATTGAAACCGCTTCACCATGTAAATATTGACCATATCCTGCAACGGCTTCGATTGCATGAGCAAAAGTATGCCCTAAGTTGAGCAAAGCTCGACCACCAGATGAATTAATTGATTCTCTTTCATCTGCCTCTACAACATTTGCTTTATCCGAACAGCATATTTCAATAATTTCTGCCAATTCTGGTGACCTTGGACACAACGGTTCTGAAAGATTAATCAATCTTTCAAAAAGCTTCTGATTCCCTAAAAGCCCGTATTTGATTACTTCTGCCATTCCTGCTGAAAATTCTCTTTCAGGTAATGTTTTCAAGCAGTCCAAATCTATAAAAACAGTTTGTGGTTGATGAAATGCTCCAACTAAATTCTTTCCTGCTTTTAGATTGATTCCGGTTTTCCCTCCAACTGAACTATCAACCATCGCGAGAAGAGTCGTAGGAACCTGAAAAAAATCGACCCCTCTGAGATAAGAAGCTGCAGCAAATCCGGCAAGATCTCCTGTAACACCTCCTCCAATCGCAAAAAGAACTCCCGTTCGATCAATTCCTTCTTCTGCAAGGAATGACCATGCTTTTGATAAGAATTCGATTGATTTAGTTGTCTCTCCACTGGGCAAAATTAAATGGGGAAACATATTTATAAATCCCCAATCCATTTTAGAACTAGCCTTGTAAAATCCTTCATCAATTAGAAGGACCACTTTTTGCCCATTATCAATATAACCCGAGTAAGTCTCTTCGATAATAGATTGAATACCACTTCCGATATAGATTGGGTAGGACCTCTCTCCCAACCCTACAGTTAATTTCCTAGAAAATTGGTTTTGCATTACAGGGTCAGCTTGCAGTATCAACTTCAATACTTGGCAAAATTGATTCTAAATATTGATCGATTTTAAAGGGTTGCAAATCACCAGGCGCTTCTCCCAATCCTATAAAATAAATAGGCAATTTAAGCTCCCTATATATAGCAACAAGTGCACCCCCTTTGGATGTACCATCCAGCTTTGTGATAACCAATCCCGTAAGGCCAAACTTTTCATTGAAAACCCTAGCCTGCTCAATCCCGTTGGTTCCAGTCGATCCATCAATCACCAACCAAGAGTGATGGGGTGCATTTTCGTTCCTCTTACCTAAAACTCTCTTTAATTTCGCAAGCTCATCCATTAACCCCTCCTTCACATGTAGACGACCTGCAGTATCGATTATAACTAAGTCACGCCCTCTTGAATGCCCAGCAGAATATGTATCAAAAGCAACCGCTGCAGAATCTGCTCCATGATGTCCTGATACAATCTCTAAATCCAAACGATTACCCCACTCCTTCAGTTGTTCAGTCGCAGCTGCACGAAAAGTATCACAAGCACCCAACAAAACAGATTTTCCTCTGTTTTTCAATTGATACGCTAGTTTTGCACAAGTAGTGGTCTTGCCTGATCCATTTACACCAATTAGACATAACACCTCTGGCTTTTCACCTGAAGTTGCAAGATTATCACCACCCTCAGCACCACAAAGAGCCTCTCTTAAAACCGTACGGGCAATTTCTCCGACTCCTTCGGCCCTTAATTCTTTATTATTTCGATGTTCTTCTTTTATAGAATTTAAAATTTCCTCGGTGGTCTCAACTCCAAAATCACTAGCATAAAATGCTTCTTCTAAATCTAAGAGCGAACTAGCATCCAACCGCCCCTTTCCCGAGATAACATCAAAAGCACCTTGAATAACAGATGCACCTTTCTGAAATCCTTGCTTAAATTTAGAAAAAATACCCATTAATTTTAATTATTATTTTTCGGTTGGATAAGCAAAGTACAGCAGGAGTATTCGACCATCTGATTTGTACAACAATCCTTAACTTCAAAAGAAAGAACGGTTAGCATAATTAGTCGATCTCGTAAATCCCAAGTGTCCGTAACATATCCACCCTCATCGTTAAATGGTATATCCGCTAGTTCTGGAAACGTCCGATGTTTTCTGCTATCCCCATAGGTATTAATCAATATTTCCCTAAGATTTTTCCACTGCGGTTCAACAACATCAAAATAAAAAGAAGTTTGCCAACCCTTTTGCCCATCAATGAGACATAAATCTAATTTATCTTCTTTCAATTTGGCTGCTAATTCGTACCTGAAGCCATTTAACTTAAGAGTACACTTGACCAAACCTTTATCTCGCTCTTCATAAATTTGAAGAAATCCAAGATTTCGCATTTTTTTCATTACTTCTATCCTTGAATCGCCCTTTTTTAAATCAGCAAAGATAAAATCAGCTCCTTCGGGTACGAAATGTGAATTTACCTCATCGCCACTAAGGAAAAACGCGAATTGGAAAAATAGTAAGGCAAAGCAGGATAATGCTTTCATTGAACTAATTTCAGATAAAGATTATAAACTGTAGTAAATTCGTTCGAGAGTTAGCAGGGCATAGGAGGTCACCAAGACAGGATCTTTTTCCCACCACCTTCCATTTTCATTGATCCAATAACCTTTTGCATCCTGTTTATTTAGCAGTTCAAGGGTTAACTCTTTTTTCCAGTTTCGTTTTTTACCATTTTGATCAATCAGTTCATCAATTCCGCTCAAAGATAAAGCTTTTGCCATTGTATGAAAGTAATAATAAAGCCCCTGCTGTCCCATTCCTGGATTCTCTTTTATGTCATAATTTTGATTTAACCATGAACGAACGGAAGCAAGCCTGGGATCATCTTCATCCATTTCAGCATAAATGAAACTTAACAATCCAGCATAACTCATACTTCCATATGACCGTAGTGCTTTGGAACCATTTTCATTTTCTCTTTCTCCTGCCATGCTACTTCCGGGAAAGTAAACAAAACCACCTCTGTCTTCTTTGTGATCACTGACCCATTCTTGCTTGTTAGTTGAAGATAGGTTTTGGCATTTACTCACGAAGCTAATTGCAGCCTCCCAATCAAGGTCTAAATCTTGGTCTTCTTTTGCCTGAAGCGTTTTCCGTGCATAAAACAAAGCTTCCATAGCGAGGTGAGTGTTAGATAAATCAGAATGCGCCCATCTAGAACCATATCCCACACCCCCGTCAAAAGTGTTATCCAATTCTCCCTTGCGATCGAAATCAGACTGTTGATTAACCAAGAACCTACGAGCCTTCCTAATGGTCTCTTCGTAATCCTTATTCTTAGCCTGTAATAGAGCCATCATGCATATGGATGTGTTGTAGGAAGCTAAACCTTTTCCATAAATCCCACCGTCTGACTGAACTTTAGAAAGAATAAAAGAAAAACCTTTTCTTTTTTGTAAATCATATTTTTCAACAACTGAAGGGTCTGGGTGTCCCATAGTTGCTCGTAGTGCTAATGCAGTAAGAGCGGGGTACTCCACTTCCCCCCAATGTCCAGAACTTGAATTTTGCTCAAGATTCAACCACTTAATTCCTTGGGTCAGAGCCCGATCAATTTCAAGCTTAAGAGAAGTTATTTCACTACCAAGCACAGACGAAACAGTAAAAGTTAATAAACTTATTTTGAAAAAGCTGAATTTGAAAATACTCATGTCTAAAAATTTAGATGATTTCGTTCATCTAGGCAAGTGGAAGCTAATCATAACTAGAGTTTCCAATGGTGGCATCTCTTTCTCGTTGGCTATCCAAACATCATCATTGTTACTATCAAAATCACTGTTATTTATTATTGCGTTATCGTCCGCGTAAATGGCAAGAATGGAACCCGTTGATTCTGCTAAAAATGTGCCCTCTACAATCCTTGATCCCGTAAAAAGAAAAGACTTTTTTAAAACTGGTGATTTGCGGTTTTGATTAATGGATAATTTTTCAATCATAGACTTTTTCCTTGTTCCATTAACTTCCCAAGAGACTTCAATATTAAAACAGTTTTGAGAATAATCAATCAGTTCAGGTTTTTCCGACCATAGGTTATCAAAAAATGATTTCTCGGGTTTCGCTTTTAAAAGAAGCAGAGAGGTATGAAAATTTTGTGGTCTAACAGTAGTCCTGAATAAAGATTCATGAATTTTTCCATTTTCATGAACAATGCCGTACTCAACAAGTCCGTTTATTTGGTTTGAGATCGCAGGTAAAATCAGAAATTCTTCTTTTCTGTCGATTGTTATTTGACCAAAAGTATAAACCCCTTCCTTGACTTTAACAATTTTTGGAACATCAAGTTCAGTTGCGTTATTTTCAGCAATCAATAGTGTAGAGCTGTAGAGAGTCAAAAGGCACAAAAATTTGCAATTTTGGACAAAAAAAATCATGATTTCTCAAATTTGATAATTATTCTTTCTCAACAAATGGAAAAAATAAGAATTGTTCGGTATATTCGATGATTATAAATTGTTATTGAAAATTTAGATATGGTTCAACACTTTACATTACAGTTTTTTCAGTTTTAATAGTTTTAATAGTATTGATAGCAAATTAATTCCAAGAAATTCACCATGGACCAAGAAGAAATTTACCCACCAGATAACCAAACTCTCGACCAGCAATATGCTGAACAAGAATATCTAGATCAAGAATCTGTGACTGTTGCTCCGCCACTGGAAGGTGCATTTAGTAAATATCTGCGTGAATATCGTCTGCTAAACAGTTTGCTGCTCTCACTTTTTTTCTTAACTCTTGTCATGGCTTCAATATGGGGAATGATGATGGGATTAGCTCTCAGCGGAGAAGGAAACTCCGATTTCTCTGACGGAGGAACCGCACCTGCAGCTCAAAAACAAGAGAAGCAAAAAGTGGTAAAACTTATGCAACGGCAGAAAAAAGCACAGCCCACCACGCAACAAACTTTTAGAACAACCGCAATCTCTGATATTACTCTACCCGACTTTAATGAGTTGGATGTTAAAGATTTAGCTCCGGTGGTTGAAGCTGCTGCACCCAGTATGTCGGATGCGGGAATGAACAATAATCAAATGAAAAAAGCTATGGCAGGAATTGGGTTAGCTCTCCCCAAAACCATGCAACAACGATGCGATCCACAAAAGCGAATTGCCAGATTAAAATCTGGTGGTGGTAAAACCATGACGGAGGCAGCCATAGTTAAAGGTTTAAAATGGTTACAAACCATGCAAGATCCCGCTGGTTCGTGGGGAGGTAAAGATAAAGACGACAAAGGAGCCCCAAAATCAACTGATAAAAATGCCATGACTGGCATGGCATTGCTTTGCTATCTTGGACATTGTGAATTGCAAGACTCTCCCGATTTCGGTCCCACAGTACAAAAAGCTATTAATTATATTACCTCTACAACACCCGAGCCTACGATAAATGGTGGACCAGGATCTTATTCACATCCGATTCGCACATATGCGCTTTGCGAGGCTTACACCATGACTAAAATTAAAAAGTTGGAAGAATTCGCAAGACGGGCAACTCTCCACATTATTAAAGGACAAAATGAAAATGGTGGATGGGCTTACGGATATGGTAAAGGCGTTGCCGCACACACTGATCTGTCTGTTACTGGTTGGAACATACAAGCTCTCAAGGCCGCCGCTTACACTGGCATTGAAATTTCTGGACTAGATGAGGCCATGGATAAAGCCATCAAATATGTTAAGGAATGTCAGGATACCCAAGGCAGGTTTGCTTATCAGCGTGGCAAAGGAGGAAGAGCAAGCCTGACTGGTGCAGGTGTTCTTTGCCTTCAAATTTGGAAAAATGCTAAATCAGAAGAAGCTAAAAAAGGACTCGAATGGATCGTTCAAAATCAAGCCGTGATAAAAGAGTGGAGTAAAGTTGATGTATACGGTTGGTACTATAACGCACAGGCTTGCTTCCAAGCAACTGGTGTTTCTGGTGGGTCAAAATTTTGGAAAGCTTGGAATAAGGATTTTCAACAAACTGTTTGTGCAAATCAGGCACCGGACGGTCATTGGCCTCATGGTAATCATTTTCATGGGGATACCGATATATATCGCACCACAATGGCAATATTAATGCTAGAGGTTTATTATCGCTACATGCCAACTGGTAATGTGTAAAATCATCTAAGTATTTTTGTCTCTATTCTTGTCCTAAATTAAATCTCATGTATAAAGAGTAATATGAAATTGTTTTCTTCACTTGTTATTATCCTTCAGATTTTTTCAGTTATTGCACATGCTGAAAAGAAAGCCGATCATGTGGTCACCATCTCCGGTAATGACACCATGCAATTTGATGTCAAAAATTTTGAAGTTAGCTGTGGAAAAAGTGTGAAAATAATCTTTAAAAATTCTGGTAAGCTACCGAAGATTGCCATGGGACACAATTTGGTTATTCTTAAAAAGGGAATTACTGCCATCGCTTTTGGTCAGAAAGCACTTGGAGCTGGTGCTAACGCTGTTAATCCCCTCCCTGATTCTCTTAAAGGGGATGTTATTGCTGCCACTAAACTTCTTGGACCAGGCGAAGAGGAATCCATTTCATTCTCTGCACCCAAGGAGAAAGGTTCCTATGAGTATGTATGCACCTTTCCCGGTCACTTTGCCATGATGCGTGGTACAATGACCGTTAAATGACACTTATTTGAAATATTCATACACCTTGATTTGATGCCTTGACAATTTTGCTCTACAGCGAAATATCAGGGAATGTCCACAGAACAAGAAAAAAAATACCTTAAGGAAGCTGAGACCAAAGGGCTTTACTCGTGTTTAGCTGCATACACTAAATTATCTGGTCCTGGTTGGCTGCAAAGTGCAATCACTCTGGGCGGAGGTTCACTTGCCTCCAGTTTATTCCTAGGTGTTTTAGCAGGTTATTCACTTCTATGGCTGCAGCCTGTTGCTATTATTCTAGGTATTATAATGCTTAGTGCTATTAGCCATGTTACTCTTTCCACTGGACAAAGCCCTTTTGTTTCGATGAATACTGAAATAAACCCAGTCTTAGGATGGGGTTGGGCAATTGCCACTATAATTGCTAATATTGTCTGGTGTTTACCTCAATTCACATTAGGAACATCTGCAGTAACCCAAAACTTGATTCCATCGCTTAATCATACAGGGGGAAAAGTTGGGATATGCATTACGCTCCTTATTCTCGCCTGCATTATTATTTGGCGCTATGAAAAAGGAAATAAAGGGGTTAAAATTTTTGATTGGATTCTAAAAATAATGGTTGGTTTGGTAGTTCTTTCATTTTTTGGAGTCGTTATCAAAATGGCTACACAAGGAGAATTGCCCTGGAACGAGATTGTATCTGGTTTTGTACCTGATTTATCTCTTCTCTCTGAACCTGCTGAAGTTTATCTTCCGTTCTTGAAAGAAACAGGAGAATTTCGACCTTTTTGGGAAAATAAAATAATCAATATGCAAAAAGATGTCATGATTGCTGCTGCTGCAACCGCTGTGGGTATCAATATGACCTTCTTTATGCCTTTTGTTTTACTAAATAGAAAATGGGGAAGAGAGCATAGAGGATTGGCCAAGTTTGATTTATGGACAGCACTTCTTATTCCTTACATAGTCGCAACATCTTGCGTCGTTATTGCCGCAGGATCTCAGTTTAATGGTAAACCTGAATCTGCTTATGAAGATTATGAGAATCAAATTCTCCACAAAAATCTGGTTAAAGGGTTTAATTCCTTTATCAATGAAAGATTAGAACTTGAATTAGGAAAAGCCGAACTTGAAAAACTAGCTCCGGTACAAATCGATGAAAAATTAGCTGATGTCCCCAGACCAGATAAAGAATTAGCGGCTATGCTTGTTAAAAGAGATGCTTTCAATTTAGCTTCATCCCTTGAATCCCTTATGGAGAACAAAACATTTTCTCATTACATCTTCGGGATAGGCGTTCTCGGTATGGCTCTATCTACCATTATAATTTTAATGACAATAAACGGGCATGCTGTCTGCGAAATACTGGGGAAACCACACAAAGGACCAGTTTTCTTAGCAGGAGCATACATCGCTGGAATTGGAGTTTTAGGACCATTTGTATGGAATGAAGCTTCGTTTTGGCTTGCCGTTCCCACATCGATTCTGGGTTTCACCCTGATTCCAGTTGCTTATCTTAGTTTCTTCCTATTGATAAACAGTAAAAAGGTTTTAGGTCGAGAAATGCCAACTGGGAAAGGTCGAATTATATGGAATATTGGACTAACTTTATCTCTTTCCATAATGGGCACAGCGGCATTCTATGTCGCTTGGAATAAAAATTGGGGAGAGTATCCAGTAGGAAGGATCGCAATTATTGGCTTCAGTATCCTCCTTCTAATAGGACATTTCTCACTCAAAAATAAAAAACTGAGCAAAAAAATCGAAGCTGTAGATCTTAAATTTCAGCAAATTAAAAAGACAATCGAAGCAACCAAGGAATAAATTAAGCAATAAAATTCCTTAAGATTTTACTTTGTTTCTAAAGGAACCCATTTCCGTTGCTCTCCCTTCAGTCCAATTTTTGATACAAGTACCCATGCTTCTCCGGTTGTGGTATCAAGCTTAACCAATCTTTTGTATAGAAAAGGTTTGGCATCCTCAGAATAGTATTCGGCACTTATTATTTGGAATTTTCCATTCTTACTTGCCAAAGACCCAAAACTTGGCGGAGGAGGAATTTTCATTGGTAAGTTAGGCATAGATGGAGGACCCGAAGGTGCTTCTGATTGACCTATTAAAACAAGATTTAATATTTGAAAAATAAAAAGAAGGGATAAGATTGTTTTGAATTTGAATTTCATATTTTAAAGTAAACTGATCGGATTAATTAAAACTAATAAAAAAAGCTATTTATTGACAACCCCAGTTTTTGTTTAAATTCAAAGCTAAAAGGTTTAAATTGTTAAAAAAAAAGCCGTCGACCTTGCCCAAGTCGACGGCTGGTTTTTTAGATTGTGCAAAAGCACAATTAATCCGTGCTAAGTCTCAACAATCAAATATTCTATGAGTTAAGGCAAAAGGAAAGTTTAAGAATTTACCTTTTTTATCTCGTAAATGCGCATAATGTAACAAACATAAACAAAAAATAGAATAAGTCAATTCACCTAGCTTTCTTCCTCTTGAATAAAAACAAGTGCTTGAAACCAAAATTCATTGTCTTTCACTGGACCACCAAGGCATTGCCAACGGGCAGAGGAACGAAATATAAAACCCTCTGTATCCTTGTATTCTTTCTGAATTGCATCATTAACCTGTTCGCTTAGCTCTCTTACAGTAAGTGCTTTAATTATTTTGTACTTCCTTTGAACTGTTATCATTTCTATTTAGATTTTTTTTAAAGATAGTTAACGAATGTTTTTGACCATTAGTTTACCCCTAATATTTCTGAGAGTTGTTTATGTTAATGATACTTTTTTGAAAGAAGTTTAGGTCTGAGCTTGTAAATTAAATCAGAAAAATACAATTCAAAGAGAATCACCATTCCTGTTGATCAATGCCATGAAAATCGAATAGGTTTTAAATTTAATTTTTAATCAATTTTTAATCTAAATTCTTAAAATTTACGCACACTAAAATATTCTCATTATTTTCTAAACAAAACCTAAACCGAAGTTATACAAATGAAAATACAAATCTATGGTAAGTAAAACTCCAACAAATAAAAAAACAGAGTCGCTATCTGAAAATGATGTTCAATCAATCAGCGACCTTAAAGACACCTTCTCATCAATAAAAAGTGAACTCGGTAAAGTCATCATCGGGCAAGAGGATGCTATTGAACGCATCTTCCTTTGCATGCTTTCTAAAGGACACTCTCTTCTAATGGGAGTACCCGGTTTGGCTAAGACTCTTCTCGTTAATTCCATTGCCCAAGTAACTTCATTATCCTTTGGACGAATTCAATTTACTCCTGACCTTATGCCCTCCGATGTAACCGGCACCGAAATACTACAGAACAAAAAGGATGGAAATGGAAGGGAATTTGCATTCATCAAGGGTCCGATATTTGCTAATGTGATCCTCGCTGACGAGATCAACAGAACGCCACCTAAGACTCAGTCTGCTTTGTTGGAGGCAATGCAGGAAAAAAGGGTTACCGTGGCGGGAACCAATCATCAACTTCAGGAACCCTTCTTCGTACTCGCCACCCAAAACCCGATCGAACAGGAGGGAACTTACCCACTACCAGAAGCCCAATTGGACCGCTTCATGTTTCTTATTGAAATGAACTACCCGACACGAAATGAAGAAATTGCAATTGCTAAGCACACAACTATTGGATCCCTACCCAAGCTAAAGAAGATCATTTCGGGTAAGAAACTCAAAGAATTCCAGCAACTCGTTGAACGAGTCCCCGTACCCGATCATGTTCACGAATTGGCGGTCGATTTGGTTCGTAGGACTCGACCCAACTCCGATGAATCGTCGTCTTGGCTAAAGAAATTGGTTCAGTGGGGTGCCGGTCCACGAGCAATTCAGTATCTCGTTAAAGGAGCTAAGGCACGAGCCGTTCTAGAAGGTAACTACATGACCTCTATGGAAGATATTGAAAAAGTTGCCCAACCCGTTCTCTCTCACCGAATTCTGACTAATTTCCATGCCCGCTCCGAGGGTATGACTAGTAGAGAAGTTATCGACCGTTTGATCGAAGATGCACGGAAAGAACAAAGATAAGGAATGGTAAGACGCAGAAAGGCTTACTCTCATTA
The DNA here is from genome assembly GCA_965660725.1 of Opitutales bacterium. GTDB lineage: Bacteria > Verrucomicrobiota > Verrucomicrobiia > Opitutales > Seribacteraceae > Seribacter. The sequence goes on along the minus strand of CBFIBI010000015.1, from coordinate 26,726 downwards.
TATCGATCAAGATTCTCTAAACCGAATTTCCGGAGAACCCTTGCTTACTCCCTTTCACATGGAAGGAGGAATATCAGGACACCATCGAAGCCCCCATAAAGGATCGAGTGTAGAATTTGCTGAATATCGGGAGTACACCGAGGGAGAAGATCCTAAAAGAATGGACTGGCGGGTGTTTGCTAGAACAGACCGATATTATCTCAAGGAATACGAAGCCGAAACAAACCTAAGAGCTCATTTTGCTCTCGACTGTAGTGGTTCGATGAATTTCGGTGATAACATCAGCAAATTTGAGTTCTCAAAAAAACTGCTAAGTACGCTTGCATACCTATATATCGGACAGGGAGATGCCGTTGGAGTACACACTATCCGGGAGCGTAAGCCCCAAGTTTTACCAGCAAAAAGAAACCCCTCACAAATTCAGGAAATCCTAGAAATCATTGGTCCTCTAAAACCAAATGGAGAAACTCGCCTCGCTGCATCGCTTCATGAAATTGCTGAGAGCGTACGTATGCGTGCCATGGTCTTTATTCTTTCAGATATGTTAGACGAACCAGAAGAAATACTGGATGCAGTTCTACACCTTCGAGATCGCAAGCACGAAGTCGTACTCTTTCATATCTTCGATCCTAAGGAGCTTAGCTTCAACTTTGACCGACCAACACGATTTGTGGACATGGAGGGAGGAGGTTCACTCATAACCGAACCAACTGTGATCAGGGCAGAATATCTCTCCCGCTTAAACGCTCATGTGGATCAACTCAGAAAAGGTTGTTTGGAATCCCACTCCCGCTATCACCATATTCGCACAGACAGCCCAGTGGTTAAAGTAATTGATGATTTCTCCGTCGGCCGTATTGGCGGAAAAGCAGCATGACTTTCCTCCAACCGATTGCCCTACTCGGGCTCTTATTTGCCTTGGCCCCTGTCATTATTCATTTACTGAATCTGCTCAGACATCGAACCGTACCTTGGGCAGCGACACGTTTTCTCTTCCAAGCACGAAAAAGTTCTTCACGCTTCTCGAAACTGAAAAAATGGCTCACGCTTCTTTTAAGAGTACTGGCCTTATCCGCACTCGCTTTTATGATCGCCCGACCCATGACTGGAGGTGACTCCCTTTTCTCTGTAGACAATAGAAGTCCAGAAGTCCTTGTCCTCATTCTTGACAGATCAGCGAGTATGGAAACAACTACTGAAAAAGATTCCCTAACCAAAAGGCAGAAAGCCCTAGAAGTATTTCAATCCTTTGCAAAACCATGGACGGAAAGCCGACTCGTGGTTCTTGACTCCGCTTTGGAAGAACCTTTTTTCATCGATCGTGCTAATTTCTTTAAGGACGAAGCCATGATTCGATTTTTCGGACCGACCGATACAGCGGCCGATCTGCCTAGATCCATCTGGAAGGCCTTGAAATGGCTAGAGGAAACAGGAGTTGGAACAGCTGAAATCCTCCTTGTCTCGGACATGCAAAGCAGTAACTGGGAACTTGAGCGTAATTCAGATATCTTGAAACAAATTAACCATACACTTTCAAAAAAGAAGGATTTTTGGAAACTTAGTTTTCTTAACATGGCGGACCCACCACCCTACAATCTCAGTTTGTCAGTCGATCAAATTAATCGAATGCCCAAAAAGGTTGAACCAGTTTTGAACTTGCAAAGAAAAGGACGGGGGGAAGAAGCAGTTCGATTATCAACCTTAATAAATGGTAAACCTGATATAATTGATGTTAGATTGGCATCACAAAGTGTACTCTGGCGACCATCCTTTAACCTTGAAAATGAACCGGAAGAAGGTTGGATTTCTATCATTTGTCCAAACGATTTTAGTCAATTCGATAATATCTGCTATCTGACCTATGGATCTACCGAACCACCGCAAGTTGCGGTACGTGCGTACAACCCAAGAAGCAGCCTAATTCTTCGGTCAGCATCCCAAACCGAACAAGGAAAACTTGCTGACCTTTTACCTTTGAATGGTTTCGCTCAAGAAGACTTACTGTCTCGAAACATTCTCATTCATCAAGGCGAAATCAATTCAGAGGTGGAGCAAATTCTAGAGGAATTTGCTCTCAAAGGCGGGTGCCTTGTTCTATTCCCACCCGCTGTAACAAGTTCAAAAAGTTCATCATTGCTTTCCTGGGATCCTATGGAGGAGAAAACCAAAAATGAAATTTTTAGAGTCAGCAACTGGATGGAAGATTCCGGAATACTTGCAAATTCTTCAGACGGAAACCGTCTCCCCCTAGATCGTCTTGAAATCAAAAGGCGTCGGACTCCAAAACAAGGAGAGACTCTAGCCTATTACTCTGATGGTAAGCCCTTCCTAACAAGTCTGACTCTTGGAAAAGGGGTGATCTATTCCTTTTCCACCCTTCCGCTAGATAATTGGTCAAGTATCTCTGATGGCTATGTTTTAGTTCCTGCCCTACAACGACTGATCGAGGGATCTTCAACATCTAATTCCTTTATTCAATCATGGGTCTGCGGAGATAGGGAAACTAAAAACAACTTATTATTTGAACCCATTGGCGATGCAAAAGATAATGTCCCATACCTCCATGCTGGAATCTACAAAATAAATGGAAGGCTCACTGCGGTAAACCGACCCAAGAGTGAAAATGACACACTATTTCTTAAAGAAAAGCAGATCCTCGAGAAACTCCCAAATATTTCACCCCGCCTTTTAAAGGACGGAGCTTCATCGGAATCAACTAACCGGTCGGAAGTCTGGTCTCTCTTTCTTACTTTCTGCCTCCTCCTTCTTTTGGGCGAAGCATTGTTAGGTCAACCGCCAATAGTCCCTAGAAACAAAATCACTTCAATCAATGCTTGAATTTTCAAACTGGCGGCTTACTTGGGATTGGCTTGACCTTTTGCTGGCTCTATTTGTCTTGGCTTTCAGCATATTTTTGTCTTCGCGTACTTGGAAGCGATCTGGAAAAAAGAAAAGTATTCTAGTTCTTGAAACCTTTCGATTTTCGATCGTGTCCCTACTCCTTATTACCTTGTTCAACCCTGAAAAAGTAAATAAGCAGGAGAAAAAGGACCCTCCTGAAATCGTCTGCCTACTTGATGTATCAGGAAGTATGAATACCCAAGATACAAAAGACTCAAATGGCTCAATCGAATCGAGAGTTGAATGGGCTCGGAAAGCCATCGATTCAGAATGGAAAAAAAGACTCGAACTTAATTCGACCATAACCCTAAAACCGTTTTCATCTAAGGAAGGTTCTGATGGAACAGATCTCGCCCATGCACTCAATGAATCCTTAGATAAAGGAAATAACATCAAGGCTGTTCTTTTCCTTTCCGATGGAGACTCAAATACGGGTCCCTCTGTTCTTTCTTTAGCTGGAAAATGTCGTGCGGCTTCGGTTCCTGTATATAGCATACAAATCGGTGCCCCCAAGCCTCTCCCCGATCTTTCACTTGATGATGCCTTTGCCCCCTCCTTTGCACTGCAGGATGAGAAAATTACTATTAACTATCGAGTCAGTAACTCCTTCGAAAAACGGCAGAAGTCTACCCTCAGGCTTTTTGCAAACGATAAATTGGTAACTCAAAAACCCTTGCTAATACCCGCTTCCGAAGACACCGTCGGGAGCATCGCGTGGATGCCTCCCATCGAAGGTAACTACGAGCTAAAAGTTTCGGTTAAAGAAATCCCGGGGGAAAGTTTGTCAGGAAATAACCAAAAGATACTCTCTACACGGGTTGAAAATAAGATAATCAAAGCACTTATCGTCGATTCTTTTCCGCGTTGGGAATATCGTTTTTTACGAAATGCCTTAGACCGAGATCCTGGGATTGATATGAAATGCACTCTTTTTCACCCTGGCATTTCCGTTGGTGAAGGAAAGGACTATCTGCCCGAATTCCCTAACAGTAAAGATGAGCTTGCTTCATTTGATGTCGTTTTCCTTGGAGATGTAGGGTTGGGTGAAAACGAACTTAACGAGAAACAATGCCAAAATTTGGACGAACTCATTCGCCTGCAAGCTTCTGGATTGGTTTTTCTTCCGGGTCGAAGAGGAAGGCAATTAACCTTTACTGATTCTCCAATATCCGATCTTTTGCCTATCGTTTACGACCCTGAAAAACCAACCGGTCTCGGAACTTTAAGCCCATCTAACTTAGAGCTAACGGCACGCGGAAAAGATCACTGGCTAACCAACCTTCGTGGAGCGGGTGAACCAGATCGGAAATTTTGGGATAAACTGCCCGGTTTTCATTGGTCTGCAATTGTAAATAAAAGCAGACCCGGTTCCGAAGTGTTAGCCGTTCATTCCAATTTCCGAAATGACTGGGGACAAATGCCCGTTTTGGCCATTCGATATGTCGGAGCCGGAAAAACACTCTTTCTTGGAAGTGACGGGGCATGGCGATGGAGACGAGGAGTCGAGGATAAATACCACTACCGTTTCTGGAGCCAAGTTGTACGCTGGATGGCTCATGGTAGATATCTGGCTGAAAAAGAGGGTATTCGCTTGATCCCTGATCCAGAGAGACCCAAGTCCGGGGAAAATATTTTCGTTCGCTGTATTGTTTTGGATAAAGCCGGTTTTCCCATGCAAGATGGTGAGGTGGACGGGCTGATTATTCATCCAAACGGACAAAGGGAAAGTCTTCTCTTCTCTGCAGAAGAAGAAGGAGCAGGCGTATACCTCGCCTCATTCAAAGCCCGTGAACCAGGAGACCTTCTAATGAAGGTTAAGGCTTCCCCTGCAGAAAGAGAGTTGGACCTGACCCTTAAAGTTGAAAAGCAAACGAAAGAGAAACTAGGTCAGCCGGTGGTTTCACGCGACTTGCTCCAGTTAGCCAGATTAACGGGAGGAAAATCAGTCAACTATCAAAATTATGAAGAAGTAACCCGGGCACTTTCCTTTCTTCCCGACCCACAAGCAGTAGTTCAAATCCATCGTCTCCGTACGGACACCACATGGGGACTTTTTCTTTTTGGATTACTTGTAATTTACTGGACTGGAAGAAAAATAGTCGGGATGATTTAGCAAGATGGATAAATTGGAGCATAAAGACAAAGAAACGAATCAATTAAAAAAAGATGACTCCCTGCCCGCTTCCTTAATTGAATCACTTGCCGATCTAACAAACCTCTCCCGTAAAATCTTTTTGATCCGCTTCGGATCGCTTCTACTGGTTTCTCTCTGCCTTTCATGGCTATTTTTCTTTATTTCAGACCGGTTATGGAATACTCCGATTGGTGTTCAATTACTTTTGAGTCTTTCTGGATGGCTTTGCGCAGTTTTTTTCATATGGATGATCCGTAGAAATGCCTTTTTGAAATCCAATTCCTACAAGTGGCTCGCTCGGCAAGTAAGGACTAAGTTCGGCGGACCGGGTGATCGTTTTTTAGGTGTTATTGAATTGGCAGAAAAAAGGAATGTAGATTCCCCACACTATTCAGAATCACTTTACAACGCTGCTCTTCAAAGGGTCGAAAAAGAGATTTCTAAACTCACGCTTTCAGATACTTTTAATCGCCAAGCAGGCAGATGTGCCAGCCTTGCAGCAATAATTTGCCTGCTCGCAACAACCGCCTGCTTTTATACCTACCCGAGGTTGGCCAAAAATACTTCTTTACGATGGGCATCACCTTGGTCAGACCATCAGCGTGTAACTCTCACGCGGTTTTCAAAAGTTCCCTCTACACTCTATGTCGCAAAAGGGGAAACAACTATCCTTTCGCTTATTTTGGCTAATGATTCAGAAAAAAAACCCGATCAGATTCAACTGAGTGGACCCAATGATCTTATTCTCAAGGCCGATAGGCAGGATAACTTTTATGAATTCCTCATTCCGGGCCAGCAGAGTACCAAGAGATTAAAGCTCAAGGCGGGTGACTACAGAGGGGAAATAACCTTAGTTCCTCTTGCCCGACCAAGCATAATAGTATCACAGGTAACTGTTTCCTACCCACAATACCTTGCTCTCTCTGATTATAAAACCGGTACATTTACCAGATCTGTCTCTTTTCCTATTGGTTCGAATCTGATTATCAAAGGGCAAATTGATAGGGCTCTATCGAAAGTTAGTGCTTCCTCAAATACCGAACTTCTCGACTCCGAAACAAATAAGGATTCATTCCTTATCAAAGTAAACAATGTGATTAAAAGTCAATCATTAGAAATTGCTTTTGTTGATCGATTTAATTTAAAACCGGAACAAAGTCATTTCATTAATTTAATTGCTCAATCAGATGCTCCTCCAATTGTTAATATAAGTCAATTGCCACCCGAATCTTCCGTTCTCTTATTCGAGACAAAGACCCTCGAGGTGTTGACAAAGGATGACTTCGGAGTTACCCAAAGCCGCCTTAATATGAAAGTCATACGCGGGGGAGACATTATATTCAAAAGTACGCCCTACATTCAAAACGAAAAAGATAGTAACCTTACCGCAACCAATTTTGTTTTTCCCTTCGACCCAAGACTCTTTAAACTTGAAGATGGTGACATAGCTGAGTTTAGTGCACAAGCTCTTGATCTAATGCCAAATCGGAAATTTAGCTCATCGCGCACAGTAAGATTTTTAATCGTAGGTCCCGAAAAGCATGCTCAATTGATTCGGGAAAGGATGGAATCAGTTATTTCACTCACATCCGAAATTGCTCGTGAGCAGGAAAGCCTGTTACTAGAAACAATCGAAATTGAAGAAATGGTGGAAGACAGTGAAGAAGCTTTAGATTCTAAGATAATACAAAAACTTTCAAAATTGGCAGAAATGCAAAGAGCGAATGCACGCATGCTCAGCAATAATGCCGAAGAAGGAATGAATATCCTTGAAGAGGCCGCCAGAAATCCGATTTTTGAAAGAGAAGGGCTTGAGAATTTTTCAGAAACTCTTGAAAGAATGAAAAATGTCGCTTCCAGTAAGATGAATGTCGCCAGTTCAAAGATGAGCCAGGCTCAAGCATCCCCACCCTCCTTGGCCTCTGAATCACTCGCTAAAGCCGAACAACTCGAGCGCAAAGCTATTAGCGAACTTCAAGAAATACTAGCTGAAAGCTCGAAACAACTCGATAGGCTCGAAGCTCTTAATTTTGCCCAACGACTTCGAAAAATAGAGAAAACTGAAAACAAATTAACTAAAGGACTGCTTGAAATACTTCCCTCATCCATTGGAGCAAATACTGAACAGCTAACGCCGAAGGTTTCAAAAGAAAAAGACAAGATGGAAATGCTTCAACTTGAAACTCATTTGGAAGCAGGAGAAATCCAAGAGGAAATTAGCCGTTTTTATGAAAGAACCGGCACGGAGGTTTATGGAGAAGTAAGCAAATTGATGAAGAAGGAAAAAACCCAAGTCGGACTACTTACAGTATCTCAAAAAATTGAACGTAATGTATCCTTTGAAGCTATGGATGAGCTCGAATTATGGGCAGAAAAATTCAAAGTATGGGCAGACATGCTAGATGCACAAATCTCACCATTGGGGAACGGTTCAGATCAAGGTCAGGGTCAGGGAATGGGAAAAGACATCACCAAACAAATTCTTACCCTTTTGAGAATCCGCGATGTTCAAGAAGGTATCATTAAAAAGACCAAAGTCCTAGACAGTGAAAACTTTAAATCTAACCGCGAAAGTTGGACAAGCACCCTTAACGAGCAACAGCAAGAACTCATGCTCGATCTCACCGATGTTCAAATTGAGCTAGCGAAAGAAAGTCTTAATCCACTATTTGATGATGCCCATACCGCGATGTCTGTATCGGCTGCCGGTTTAAAAAAAGGGGAAGCTGGACAAGAAACTCAAAAAGCACAAGCTGAATCCAAGGTGATTGTAACCGACCTAATTAACTTGCTTTTAGAGGTAACTGGCTCCACTCAATCGAATACTCAGGAAATGAATATGACAGCTATGCAGTTTCTAATGCAGCAACTCGGAAAAGGGGGAGAAGGAAAAGCTCCGGCCATGACGCCCGGAAAGTCAGGTGGTGGTTCAAACCAGGGAGGAACATCCAACCGCAAGCTTAATAATAATGCAGGTGAAGTCCTGAACTTACCCAAAGACTCAAGGAAAACTCGCAAGAGTGGAGGAGTGTCACAATCTCCTCCCCCAGAATTCAAAAAAATTATGGAAAATTATTTCAAAAGTATAGAGGAATGAAGAGTAAACTTTCGCTTATTCTTCTTTTTTATTCTTCGCTGTTTTCCCCATTATTTAGCCAAGATCTCTTCGAACAATCAAATGATTCTCTGGTTCAGGAGATTGACGAAACATACCGTAAAGGTCTTGGGTTTCTAGCCAAAAACCAAGACGAGACAGGTTGCTGGACTGACAACTCTTACAGTTCCCAACCAGGAGTGGTAGGCATGGCGATCCTTGCACTTCTAGGCCGCGGTGACGATCCTGAGTTCGGCCCGTACCGTTTGCATGTCAAAAGAGCTATGAATTTCCTGCTCAATCAGCAGAATCAGGAAACGGGGTATATTGGACAATCTATGTACAATCACGGTTTTGCCACTCTTGCCTTGGCGGAAGCATATGGTCTTACTAATGACCTTAGGCTTGGCCCGGCTCTCGAAAAAGCCACTAAATTGATCGTCTCCTCTCAGAAATCTAACCCCAAAGGAGGCTGGAGATACAGCCCTGATAGTCGGGATGCAGACAGTACTATTTCAGGTGCACAGTTGGTAGCTTTATTTGCGGCCCGTAACGCCGGAATAAAAGTACCTGAAGAAGCCATTGAGAAAGGTAAGGCCTTTCTTCTCTCCTGTCAGGATTCAAATGGTGGCTTTGGATACACGGCTGCAAGCGGAGCCAACCTGCCCCGCTCTGCGATTGGATCACTCATTTTATCCCTTGCCAAGGACACCAATACGGATGCTTACAGCAATTCTATTGATTTTCTTAAGAAAAATTCACAGTTCGGTGATCAGGGTCATAAATACTACAGCCTATATTACACCTCACAGGCAATATTCAGGGCAAGCCCAACCATGTGGAACTCCTGGAATTACCAAAACTTCAAAAGTCTTCAATCAACTCAAACAGAAAATGGTTCATGGAATGGAAATTACGGCAACACATTTGCAACATCTGCTGCCCTTCTCTCACTTGCTCTTAACTATCGCTACCTTCCCATTTACGAAAGATGAAATCCTTTTCTATTTTATTCTTTGTATCTGTCTTAACTTCTTGGGCAAGTTACTTATTTAGCAAAGAAAATTTGTTATCACATACTAAAGAAAAATCTCTCACAAAAGCTGGTGATTATCTTGAAGCTTCAGAGAAAATTCAATTATTCGACGGTTCTCGAATAACCGGTAGATTGTTAAAGTTGGACAAGAATAAAAACTTATTTTGGAAGAATGACTCAGTTTCCAATGAAATCAGTTTCAACTATAAATCAGTTTCGAACATTCTCTTCAATCGAGGTATCCCTCAAGAAAGGAAAGTAAATAGATCTTCTAGATCCATGCGCTTATTTCTACGCAATGGAGATAAATTATTAGGTAAGTTCGAAAGATTAACTCAATCCCACTTTTTCGCTGAAACCGAATTCACAAATTCACTTAAGATTCCTATTCAATTCATAGACCGAATCGAATTATTACCCTCTTCCTATTCAATCCTCTACGATTCTTCGTCAGGGCTTAATAATTGGAAAAAAAGTAATTCAAAATCGTGGGATATGGAGGAAAGTGATTTGGTCTCTGTATTTTCAGGTAGCACAGGTACTTTACTTCCCAGAAAAGACGCGATTGAAATTCAGTTCCAAGCGGAATGGGAAAGATCATTCTATCTAGCCATTCGACTTTTTTCAGATTCGAACGGAGCAAATTATGGAAATGTTGGTTACCATCTCTCTTTTTCAAATAATCGTATGAACTTACAGATTAATAAGAGAGTTAAAGGACGCATTGTTCGTGAAACTCTCGGGTCTCTAATGCTTGATAACCTTATGGATCAAAAACGAGCTTTCATTCAAATACTTGCTCATCGTATTAAAAAGCAATTCATTATCTCAATAAATGACAAGATTGTTGCTAAGTGGAAAGATTCCTCTTTGGACTTCTTTCCAAAAGAAAATGGAATTTTATTTATTAATCAAGGGGGCAATTCTTTTATAAGGCTCAAAGAACTAAATCTTGCCGGTTGGAACGGATCTTATTTCCCTTCTGATGAAGCTTACAAAAAACCAGCTGCTGATCATCATTTCATTACTCTAAATAATGGCGACTCAACGACAATTTCATCTATTGAAGGTAATGAAGAATCTATTTCTGTCTCTACACTTAGAGGGTCTTTTGATTTTCCGGTTAACCGCCTTAGAAGCGTAAATTTTACGAATCATAAATTCAAAAAATTTCCGAAAACTGAACCAACTGGCCGTCTTTCGCTTACGCAATCTCTTGGACAATTGAGTTGTGACTTAGATTACATTGAAGAAAATAAACTTTACGCAGTTCATCCTTTCTTTGGAAAGTTTAATATATCACTCGATTATCTAAAAAGCATAAAATGCAATTTAAATATCCTCAAAATTAGAAAATATTTGGACGCAATCCAATTAGCCACCGAGGCACTCAACAATCAAGATCCATCAAATACTCTGGTAATTCTTGAAAAACAAGACCCTTCCTTGCGGTCATGGTATTGGAGAAGACTCCAATTTCTAGCGGAAAACATGATGG
>CBFIBI010000015.1:0-16054 GCA_965660725.1 Opitutales bacterium | reverse complement strand
CAATTCTTGAAAAACAAGACCCTTCCTTGCGGTCATGGTATTGGAGAAGACTCCAATTTCTAGCGGAAAACATGATGGCGGAGGAAATACTAAGTTTTACTCCACATCCGGGCAAAGGGCTTGCATCAGCTCATTTCGCAGGAGACGAAAAGACTATTTTAACAACAAGTAAAAAAGGTTCATACTCGCTTTGGAGTGGACATGCTGAATTGGCTAATGGCACTTTTTCATCTCCTGATAGAATTCCCATTGAATTGGGAAGGTTTACCAATGAAGCTCAGTATGGAGTTTCTCTTAATTATTCATTTTGGTTATCTGAAACTGAAGTTACCCGAATTCAGTTTGAAAAACTTACAGGAATAAAACAAATGCCTTCCGGAAATTCAAACCTTCCAGTCATATGTTCATGGTTTGAAGCTCAAGAATACTGTAAACTTCTAAATGAAAAAATTGATAAACCAAAAGGCTATATTTGGAGACTTCCTACTCAAACAGAATGGGAAAAAGCATGTCGAGCCAACTCCACTGGACCATATTTTGGAACTTCAAAAGAAACAGTCTTAAAGCCAGAAGTGGATGAGTACCGGGAACACTTAAGTAAGTACGGTTGGTTCGGTCATAATTCATTTGGAAAAGTCCAACCTGTTAAACAAAAACTTCCTAACTCATTTGGCTTTTACGACATGCATGGAAATGTCTGGGAATGGTGTCTCGATGCAACAATGACGGACAAAACATCTCTTTTATCCAAAAGAATCCCTGGTCAAATTAATCCATTATCAAGACTCGGAGATTGGAGAATTTTACGGGGAGGTTGTTTTAATGTTGAATATAACCGATGCCGAACCGCATACATTGGGGCAAACGCACCATCTGTTGTTGAGGGCGATCGAGGCTTCCGGGTAGCTCTTGGTCCCGATTTAAACTCTGATTTAAATTCAACACTAGACAAAAATTTTTCAATAGTTATGAATTACCCAGATATTGGCATTAAACTACTACCTGTACCGGGAGGTAGTTTTACTATGGGAAGCCCCGATACATTCACTATGCCAAAAGCAATCACTCGTTCTTTTGGTGATGAACTCCTTACAGGTTCAGCAGAAGGGATTCTTGGACTTACTGACTTTTCAGGCCAGCCAATAAAACAAATTGCGGAATTAAATTCATCCATAACACTCGTTGCCAGTTCAGCTAATGATCAATTGATTATCGTCGGTTGTGAAAATGGTGAAATTCATTTGTTCGATGGCAATACACTTTCCCATGTGAAACAAATTAAGGAACATAGTCTCACCATTACTAGTATTGCTATTTCACCATTGAATACTGAGTTTTGCTCATCAGGCTTGGATGGAAAAATAATTTGTCATTCTCTTCTGAATTACGCACAAAAATGGGAGATTCATGCAAAAGATCATAATGTTAGTTTCGATTTTATAGAATATAACAAAGAAGGTAATCTATTAATTAGCTCTGGGATTGATTCCACTCCTAAATTATTCGATTCGAAAAATGGAAAAATAATAAAGCTTAAAGATTTTCCTTACCAAAATCTTATAAAAAGTCGCTTTTTGCCTCAGAGTAATTCCTTTGCCTCAATAACTAAAAATGGCTTGATCGTATTTACGGAGTCCGGTCACGGATTAGTGTACAAAATTATAAAAACAGGAATCAATGGTGTGACTGACTTTTCATTCTCTCCTCATGGCAAAAAAATTATTGTACAGAATGAAACTGGAATGTGCTCTGTAAGAAAAAGCCCAAACGATAACGCAATGAGTATAAAATCGATCAGCAAAAGTATTACCCACACTCCTGATTACTTTTTCGCACTTGCACGTAAATCCAAACCTGTTTCAAAAAGCTTAGAGGATTTTCTTAAAATCAGGGGAATTCAAAATAAAAATATACTCAATTTAAAGGGATGTCGCACATCACCAGACAAAAAGTTAGTTATTACTTCATTAGATGGAGCACTTCGTCTTTGGTCCAGGGAAACTGGTTTATGGATTACGACTTTAGGAGATAAATTTGTTTCACCCTTTATTGATTGTACATTTTCTCCAGATGGTTCTGCCATTGTAGCGCTATTAAAAACCAATGAATTCTTAATTTATTCATCAGAGAATGACAATTTCATCAATGTTTCTGGTGAAGAAAAATTCAAGGATGTTAATAAATGGTTTTCTTTCTAATTCTATCTCTTATTTCCACTCGCCTAAGGATCTGAATTTTATTGTTGAATCGATTCATTAATTAGATTCCAATAAAAACTACTGCCCAATTTCCGTGTACTTTAAGAAATAATGTTTAAAACTAGAAATTACTTCAAAACCGTAATCTTTTTAGTCTCTTCGTTTTTGTCTATTTTCGTTATTGGTTGTGGTGGTGGTTCCCAAAGTGTAATGCCTGTTGCTCCGCCGCCCTACCCTGACTCCCCTTTCGCTAACGAAAACCAAGTGAACTCTTTCAATCAATCGGTTCCTCCTGCCCCTCAAGGACGAAACTATTACGACAGAAATAGGAATTCATTCTCGAACGAATGGAATAGAAAACAAGCAAAACCTCTTTTTGGAGATAGATCCGCAAGTAATTATTACTCTGTAGAAGCCACTTCAACGATTTGGGTTCTTATACAAGATAAATTTGGAAATGAATTAGAATGGATTAGTCTAGAAAATGGCCAAAAGGCCCCAATATCTCATTCTGGACCACTCACCATAACATGCTCTTCTGGAGAACATCTAAGGATTACAGCACCTAACGGAAAACCTTACAAACCAGCGGGAAAATCAAAAGGCATTTCAATTATCAGAATTCCTTAAAATCTGATATTTTAAAAATTAAATATTCGGTTTGAATTTTGCTGCTGCAAAATCTCTGGAGGGGGTTGTTCAAGGCGAATATTTACATATGCACAGAGCCCTTTAAGAAATTTAAAGGAAACCAGGCTCCAGCCATAAATTTCACCTGTTGTCTCATCCAGCACGGGTCTACGATAGTCCCATAAATACCCATTACCACCATCTAGGCTTTTTCCATCAGGTTCTCCCATTAATTCCTGTATTTCTATTCGGTTACGTCCGATGGAAAGAGCTTCTAAATTACTTTTCCTGAAAACAACTTTGTAAGTTGGTTTTTCAAGCACTTCGGGTGAGCTGGTCATCTCGCTCTTACTGTCAGAAGCATCAACTTGAGTTCCTGGACGGACATATTCAACTTGAGTACATGAGAAAAAAAAGAAAAAAAGGGGATAAATTATAATCCCTATATTTTTTGAACTCATTGGTTTTATCTTGGTATTTTAAAATGGCGGAGAGAACGGGATTCGAACCCGTGGAAGGACGATTAGTCCTTCACCGGTTTAGCAAACCAGCGCATTCGACCACTCTGCCATCTCTCCTGAGAACTCAATAAAACATTCATCACAATAATGGTAAACAATAAAATCTTATCGATTCATTATAATGCGATTGGTTTGATAAGAAGTTGTTAAAAAATGAATCTGTTCACTTAACGAATTAGGTAAATTGAAAATAGTACGATTTTTCCTACTCTAGAAAATCTGTGTATAAAACATTTTCCATATCTTTCACCGCTCCCATCAATTTCGCATTTATATCCATTTGCACTCTCGATAATCGATAAGCGGCCATTGCGGATGGAATGTCTAAGCCTTCTGCATTTTCAAAATATCTTTCTAACCCAGCATCTTTCAAGGCTAACTCATCATACTCATATTGAAACCTCTTCTGCTCCGCCGCATTAACCGAAATTGCCTCTGTGCATTTTTCCAAAAACATTTGAAGTTCTTCCTGATCAAAATCAGTGATCGAATATACAGGGTCCATCAATCCTTTTACTCCGCTTTCTGATTGATCCAGTGTACCATCCTCTGCTAAAACCTTTAAATCTGGGTCAGCCAACATTTCCTCGACAGCTTCCTGTGCTCTTGCAATCCATGCTTCATCCGGAGCTTTGAAAATTCCATTAACCCAAGAACCTCCATTTTTATTTGAGGTAGCAACTTGGCTTCCATAATTCGTACGTACCCAGTCCATCATTTGCTGCGTAGTAGAATCTACCTGGGTATACCTAAGAGATCCACTATCATCGACGAAAATACCAAATGCATCAGGAAGATCTTGCCCATTATTCGTCATTGAAAGAAATGTATTTTTCAAAAAATCAAATCCTTGACTAGCGGGTGCTGGTGTTCCTTCTCTATGCATTCCTTGATGATATTCAGAGAATTCAGGCATTTCTACACCGGATGGTAATACATTGCCTGTGGGAGTAGTACCAGTTGCTCCTCTCATTACTCCAATCAACCCTATTTTTCCGTCTATGTTTTTCTCTCCCATTAAATCAATCCAACTATTATAATGAGAGGTAAATTTAGATTTCTGTGAAGGCCAATAACCATTTGGACCACCTTCCGCCTCATCAGTTAACGCAAAAGCCAAAAGATTCTTGGGTGGATTTTCTCCGAAACCACTTGGTAACTTGTCCCCTGCCTGAAGTTTATCTGCTAGTCCATGATAAATGCCCCATCTTGTCATGGAATTAGTAGAATCGGGTGATATTCCAGAATTACCCTGGTAAAGAGTTGGGTCATCAATCGCATCGCCCACCAAAACTCTTGAAGCTTGCGAAGAAAATAGGCTTATTCCATTCCACTTACTTGCACCGATGTCGCGAATTTCCTCTTGCAGTTCCTTGAACTCTGCATCGTATATTACCTTAGTACTTTTGTTTGCAATTGGTGAATTCGCAAGTGTATGTAATTCCCCCATGCGGCTAAGAATTTTAGTTACCACCTTCAACTTTCCTTGCTGTGACTGCAAAAAAGAAATTGAATTTTGTAGATTTTGTTTTGTTCTGTAATTCGATAATCGCTCTAAATTCAGATTGGCTAATTTTCCAGTTTCGCCAAGATCGTCAATTGGCTTGTTTATCTTTTTACCCGTTTGAATGTGTTTTTGAATTGATACATTTTTTGAGTAAAATGAATTCAAATTTTCAACGACCGATCGAGATAAATGTAAAGACTCCATTTTTCTAACAATCGACGGAGTAAACAAATTCTTTAATAAAGTTATCCTAATTATTTTTAAATGAATGGAATCTTTTCATAGTAAGACTTAGTTTTACCTAATATCCTAATAGTCTTTATAGGGTATATTTTTAAACTAAATACTAATCTGGGTTAATGACAAATTTTAGAATCAGGAAGTTAATTTAAGTTTTTTGAAGCATTGACTATTAAAAATCAATTCTGCGAATTCAGAATTTGCAGAGTTTTCATATTCTTCTTTGCCAATTCATCACCGCCATCAGCAGCAATAGTAAACCAATCCAAGGCTTTTTTAGAATCTTTGGAAACCCCTTTTCCACGAAGATACATAATACCTAGATAACGAGCAGCTTCCGGATTTCCACTCTCAGCAGATTGAGAGAATAATGTAAAAGCAACATTTAAATCTAAATCGGCACCTCGACCAAAATAATGCATTTTCGCCTGCGATAAAGGATCAACTGTTGAAAAAGCCGAAGACTGGACTGCCTGGGGCACTTTAGAAATAGAATTAGTTTGAATAGTGGTTAAGTTGTTTGAAGCGGCAGGCGTCGATGCAGAGGGCAGAACATCTTGCTCAAAATCATTTCTTTCATAAACCGAGGGTAAACGGTTAGCTGTAGGTTTAAATTCAGAAGACGATGGAGAAAAATCACTAGGAGAGGGAGGCAAAGGGGGCGGTTCATTAAAATTCGGTTCAACAGGAGATGGAATATATTGTGTTTGCGACTGCATGGATACTGGAGCTTTTCCCGTGGATTGCTTGTTCAACAACTCTTCATATTCTGCAATTTTTTCCGATGCTTTTTCTCTCTCCTGAACAAGAGCCAAATTTGCATATCTAAGAGCGATATCTATTTTGGCCGGTCCGGTGAGACCGTAAGCATAAAAATGGGCTACAATCAACTGCGATGTGGTGTAGCCGCGATCAGCAGCAGCCTGAAAATGTACCAATGCCATTTTGTAATCCTGATCCAAGCCAATTCCCTTAAAGTAACAACGGCCTAAATAATGATGACCTGCAGGCAGATCATTAGAAGCCAATTCTTTTAGAATTGAAATTCCACCTGCTACATCTTTACCAATTTCATTATCCTGAACCCCAATTGAATCGGCATGCACTTTAAAAAAAGCATGCTGAACTGATGCAGGACCAAAACCAGCCATTGAGGAAACAGCATAATGTTTAACAGCAAATGAAAGATCTGGATTAATTTCACCTTCTACTTCTTCTGCAGAAAAAATTTCCGCTAAGGCATAGGATGCGATAGGGTCTCCACTGATTACATTTTTAATTAATTTAGCATCGGGATCTTTATATACTCTTAAATAATGACTACCCACTTTCTTGGTATTTGGTCCGAGGGGTGCAAAGCGATGAAGATAACCCAATACAAAATCTCCAAGCCAATGATTCGACTCTGCTGATTGATTTGCCCAATAACTGGCTTTATCAAATGAGATATTAAGTCCCTTGTCTCCATGGATATAACTTAATGCCAGATAAGCTTGTGCATAAGGATCTCCTTCCTGAGCACTTAATTCCAAGGACTTAAAATCTTCGCTAATCCATTTGCTTCCTTCGTTTGAGAATAAAATAGATAAAGCAAAGCAGGGATAAACTATACAGATTAATTTTAAAAAATCAGGCATTAATGAAATTTTTTACTTTTTGATCACGGTATGCAAGCATACTATTTACAAATTTCTCCAAAATTCTTGCGAATACGAAAGTAAAAAGATTTTGCTTATGTACCTTTAATTCTCTATTACCCGCTTATGGACTTATCCGATCAATCTCCTTCAACCCTAAGAAATCCAGGCAAAGAACTTATTAGACAATTTGTTATATATGCTGAAAATAAAGTCGGTTGGTTAAATGATTTTATTGGAATGCTTAAGGCCCAAGATATCCATGTCATGGCAATTTCTGTTCTAGATACCACCGATTCAGCTGTAATTCGATTGGTTACCAATTATCCAAAGGAAACTGCTCAGCTTTTAAAATCACGCTCTATCAGTTTTACTGAAAGATACATCATTGCTGTTGAAGTCAAAGATGAAGATTCTCTTCACTTGATTACCCAGTCACTCCTTCACGCTGAAATAAACATTCATTATGTTTATCCATTTCTTTACCAACCAAACAACAGGCCAGTCTTAGCTTTGGCAATGGAAGACGAGGATATTGGAGAAGAAGCTCTTCATAAACACGGCATGAAAATTCTTACCCTTGATGAATTTACCCGATAGTTTTTTTAGTACAAAAAATATGCCTTAGTCTGAAATTTAAAGTTTGCAGTTTCTGCGTCCCAAATCTCAAAGAATTTCTGAGGGTCCACGCTTCCTCCCTCGTTGTAAAGTGCATTCCACCACGCTTCAGATCCGACATGTTTATTAAATAATGTAACTTCTGAATCACTTGCCTTTTTAAATGGACTTGGAGTTTCCCATAACGCAGAGAGCTTCATCATGTAAAAGGGTAAATCAGTAGGACGCCAGCTATTCCAATTGCTTATTACAATGTAAACTCCAGTCATTTTTTTCCCATTCCCCGAAAGCAAAGTTTTAATACTGTAGGAGAGTCCGGGAATATTAAATTGCTCCAAAGCAGATTTTAAGTCGGATGCTGATTTCCCCTCAAAAGTGAGGAAGCGAAAAGGATGCTTAGTCCCAATCCCATGTTTAAACTTTCCTAACTGAGCTCCAAGTCCGGTCATCGGATATCCAGCTACTGAATCAAGGGTAGGTATATTTGGAGATGTTGGAAACCAAGAAAGCCCCGTTTCCGGCCATGTCATTTCACGTGTCCACCCAATCATGGGAACTATAATCAGCTTACCTTTTTTACGGTTTTCTTCCTCGGTATTTAATACTCCAGGGACTTTTTTGGACCACAATGCCAACTCACCAATAGTCATTCCATGAACAAAGGGAATTTGAAAGGCACCTACATAACTCATACATGATTCATCCATTGGAGGACCTGCCATTTTAATTCCACCAAGTGGGTTTGGTCGATCGAGCACGACAACTTCTACATTAGCTTCAAAACATGCTTCCATTACATATTTCATACAGCTGATGTATGTGTAACAACGAACGCCAACATCCTGCAGATCGATAACAAGGCTATCGATTTTCGATAACATTTTATCATTTGGCTTCCTAAACTTACCATACAATGAAAAAACCGGAAGATTGGTTTTTAGATCAATTTTATCATCTACTGGCACAGATGCTTTCTCATCTCCATAAATTCCATGTTCAGGACCAAAAAGTGCTACCAAATTAACATTTGGAGAACGGACAAATACATCAACAGTTTGTTCGCCCTTTGCATTTTTACCAGCAGGGTGTGTTAATAACCCTACCCTTTTACCCTTTAAGACCGAAAATTTACTGTCTTCTAAATAATCTATGCCAAGTTTTATCTTTGCTTCCTGAGCGTTGGAAGACTGATAAAAACAAAAGGTTACGCAAAAAAGGATACTGGTTAAGTAAAAGCGATATAATGACAATTTATTCATAATTATTAAAATTGGAATTTAAGTTGAATTAGAAGGAACTTGTGGACTCTTGTAAAGCTTTGCCATCAGATTGTAACAAAAGACTGAAAGCACTCCAAAAAAAACTCCTATTACTCCCCCTCCCATGAACATCGGAGGGAAGGTATCAAGCAATACAAATAAATCTTCCCATCTAAAATTACCCCAATCGTAATTCCTGCTCAAAAGTTTATTTTCTTTGATGCTAAACCCAATTAATTCCAGAACAACACAGCCTATTTTATAGTCAGCGAAATAAATTGGCCCCATTGTTATTGGGTTTGAAATCCATTGAAGAGCAACAATAAGAGGCAAATTTGCCCTTACAATTAAAGCCAGAAAAAATACCACCAACATTTGTATTCCAACCAAAGGGGAAAGTGAAACTATCATTCCCCAAAAAAGAGCTGGTTTGATTGAGCTTCCCTTGAAGGACCACAAGTAAGCTCTTTTGTAGGCAGTGGCCGCAAACCACTTCAACACTGGATAATTATGAATATTGGAACGTCTGGGCAAAGGACGCATCCAACGCTTTAGGCGGCGTATCCGCCTGAAGCGCAATTCTTTCTCTTTTGGACAGTCTACTTTACTCACCACTCTCTTGAAAAACCTCTTTTATTTTGTCTTTTAAAAATTCTGGTGCCCTTGTTAAATTTTCCTCTAAAGTTAATTTCTCTTTTCCAAAAGCATGAATTTCCAAGTTAGAAAATTCTGATTTACAAAAAGTTGCCGCTTCTTCTTCAACAGAACCAGCTAAAACTAGCAATTTTTTACCATATTTTGAGGCCATCCGAATGACCTCATATGGACCTTTACCACACAAGGATGTACGATCAAAGCGCCCCTCTCCAGTTATAACAAAATCAGCATTTTTAATTCGATTTTCCAAATCCAGCCATTTTTCGACCAATGCAAAGCCAGGTAAAAATTCTGCATCATAAGCTAAACCTAAACCATAACCAATTCCTCCTGCAGCACCACTCCCTGCCTCTTCACGAGAGTCCAATGATTTCCCGAATACATGCGACAACTTCTCTGACATATTTGATAAATTTTTTTCCATTTCATCCAATCTACTTAAATCTAATCCTTTTTGTGGCCCAAATTGAAAAGTTGCCCCATTTTCTCCCAAGAGAGGATTGTTCACATCACAAGCAATTCGAATGGGAGGGAGGGCTATTTTGTCAGCAGAGGAAATGTTTTGAATACTTGACCATTTTTGGGGTGAAGGAAATGAAACAAGCTCTCCGTCGCAGTTAGAAAATTTGATCTTCAATGCACTCATTGCACCGACTCCCAAATCATTAGTTGAGCTTCCTCCAATGCCTAAAAGTATTGAATCTGCACCTAACCTCTTTGCTTCTTCAAGCAATTCTCCGACTCCAAATGTAGATGTATTCCAAGGATTCCTTTGAGTCTGATCTAAATCCGAAAGGCCTACAACAGATGACATCTCTACAATTGCCAAATTTTCACAGTTAGAGAGATTCATAAAGTCAAAGATGTACGGAGACAAATTGAGAGCAGATACCAACCCAATTTTGACTTCCTTGACCTGCCCTAATGCATCCTTAGCTTGAAAATTATGAAAGTCACCTTTTTGGGATCGAGTCAATAATTCCACAAAGCCCTCACCTCCATCGGTTAAAGGCGCTATTGTTACATCTTGCGATATATTTTCAGATAGAATTGTACTCTTTACAATTGAGCAGATTTCCCATGCATTTAGGGAATCCTTGCATTTATCGAAAGCAGCAAGGATACGCATATCTCAGCTAGCGGATTTCATTATTAGTGGATTCGTCGATCAACTTAAAATTTTCAACATGATAAGTCTCCGCGGCTTCAAAATTCAATTTTAATCCGTAATTTCTTTCCATTCGATCAATTAACTTTGAATCTGGTCCACGAAAACGCCTCAAAGTACTTGGATGCAAAAAGATCTTAATTGAAACTTCTTTACTAATATTCTCTTCTTTCAAACGACGAACGGCACTGGTTATTTTCCTTTGAATCTCGATACTAACAGCCCTCGGCGATTTTACGATACCACGACCTGAACAATAAGGACAAGGCTCATAAACGCCACTTGAATTACTTTCATCATGGCGCTGACGAGTAATTTGCATAATTCCCAACTGAGAAATTGGTAAGATATTATGTTTAGCTTTATCACTTGCCATGGAGGACTTCATTTTTTGAAAAACTTTTTTTTGGTCTCCCTTGTTTTTCATGTCAATAAAGTCAATAATTACTAAACCTCCAAGGTTCCGAAGCTTCATCTGCCTACAAACTTCAGCGGCAGCTTCTATATTTGCCTGAAGAATAAAATTCTTACCATCTTTTCTGTCTCCCTTATGACTGCCTGTATTCACGTCAATTGAAACCAGAGCCTCAGTCTCCTCCATGACAATTTCTCCTCCAGATGGAAGCAACACTCTGCGCATAAAGGTTTGTTCAATCTGACGCTCTACATTAAATCTTTCAAAAATTGGGATTTCTTCGTCAAAATAAGATATTTTCTTTTTGGAATTCTTACTGATTCTTGAAATATTCTCGATTAAACGATTATAATCTTCCTTACGGTCGACTTGTACCCGATCAATATCATCTGTAAGAAAATCCCGAGCCGTAAGTCCTATTAAATCTGGCTCTTCATGAAGAAAACAAGGACTGTCCTGAGTTCTCATTTTAGCCTCTATGTCATCCCAGCACTGAAGCAATATTCTAAGATCATGATCAAAAAATCGCTCCGGTTTACCCTGGCCAGCTGTTCGAATAATAACTCCCATCCCCTCTCTTAAACTAAGATTCGAAATAATTCTTTTTAAACGGGTTCGCTCAGCTTTGTCGTCAATTTTCCGAGAAATGCCACACTGTCCCGCATAAGGCATAAGAACAAGAAATCTCCCAGGTAAAGAAAGATTTGTTGTGGTGCGGGGTCCTTTGCTTCCAATTTGAGCTTTTGTAATTTGAACTACAATTTCTGAACCGACTGGAAATACTTTGGGAATTTCTTTTATTGATTTAGCTTCAACCCGATTATTTGGTGTTTTTCTCTTATTTTCCCGGACTATTTCTATAGATGGATCGTTGTTTGCCCCGGGAAGCATATCCCAATAATGAAGGAACGCATTTTTATCCTGGCCAATATCAACAAATGCCGCTTTTAGTCCGGGCTCAAGGTTTTGAACTTTTCCTTTAAAAATAGCTCCAACCATTCGATCTTCTCCCAACCTCTCAACATCGAATCCCTGTAAAACGCCATTTTCAATCAATGCCACCCTTCTTTCGAGTGCTTCAGTGTTGATAATTAATTCTTTATAATCCTTATTGGTCTCTCTCCGAAAAAATGCCTTTATTCGTTCACGAATTGGGCGTTTTTTTGCCCGCTCAATCGCGGCTTCTCTTAATTCCCCTTTATCTATCGCAATTGGGGACGGCTCCATTGGAGGACGAGTTAAATCATTTTCCTCCTGTTTAGAATTATCTTCTGAAGAATTTCTACGAGATCTTCTACGTTTTGAATAGTTAGGTTTACGTTTGGTTTTTCTTGCCATTTTTATGATGGATAGAAAACCCGATTAGCACATAAATAAAAGGACTTGAAAACAAAGAATATTTTGTCATCTAAATTCCTTTCTGTGGCGATAAACGCTCTGAACCAACCCAAGTAAAATAAAACAGGATATGATAAATGACCCTCCATAACTGAGAAAGGGCAATGGTAAACCGGTAATCGGTGTAATGCCAATTGTCATGCCAATATTGATAAAAATATGGCTCATGAGTAAAACAGATACTCCTATGGCAAGCATTGCTCCAAATCGATCATTCGATTTAGAGGCAACCTTTAAACATCCAAAAATTAGACAGATGAATGCACCAATAGCAATCATCCCTCCAATAAACCCAGATTCCTCGGCTAAAACAGCAAAAATAAAGTCATTATGAGCGACTGCTGAAGGGAGGTAACCCAGTTTTGCTTGCATTCCATTGCCAAGACCCTTGCCTGATACTCCACCAGTGGCAACGGCTATTAGAGCCTGAATACGGTTCCAGTTTGCTCCTATTCCGTTTGGGTCCATGACTTCAGGTGCGACAAAAGTCAGGATGCGTTTACGTTGATAATCCTTGAGTGGTATGAGAGACGTATCCTCATAAGCAACAATAGCTTCTGTAGGATTCGGATTCTCGGATTTATATTGATAATAACGAAAAACGTCATAACTCAACACACCGAACATCACCACGAACAGAAGGGCTGTGGCGATGAAAAAACGATTTGGTATGCGAGCGACGTACAAAATTGAAAAGGCTATAGGTGGAAATACAAGTGTTGATCCTAAATCAGGTTGCATGAAAATCAAGAACATTGGACAAGCAAAACAAATAGCCAACTTCAAAATTCCTTTCAGAGAATCTCTCATATCACCAATTTCAGAGCGGGAAAGTATACTTGCACCTAAAATTAATGTAACTATTTTTGCAAATTCTGATGGTTGTATTTTGAAAAAATGTAAATCGATCCACCTCTGAGCTCCATACTTTTCTGGCCAAATGAATACTAGAAATAAAGAAGCAACCCCAATTGCATAACTGAGATGTGCAAAACGCATCCAAAAATGATAATCAATCAATGATACAAAAATATATATCAAAAAACCGATTATTACCCATGCAACCTGCATTTCCCATTTATTTCCTCCTGTGTAGGCTTGAGCAGAGTGAATAAACATTATACTCATCACACATAAGATCATTAAACTAACAGGGGTAAAAAACTCCCACCGCACTTCTTCTTCAATTAAAGAATCAGATTTTTTCTTCCTGAAAGCAAAAAAATTTGGTGTTGGTTCTTCCACTTCCTTGGGAGCAATTTAAGATAAAAAATAAGTTACGAGTTCTTCCCACTCACTATCAAGACTTTCATCACGCATTATCGGTTTAGATGCTCTAGTATACCAATATGCAGCATTTCCTAAGTCTCCCTCAACCCGATGAAGATAGGCATGTATCCAATCTCCACCGGATGATCCCTCATCTTGAGCAAGATCATGCGCTTTATCCCATTCTCCTTTCTTGGCCCACCAAAGAGCTTGCAAGCAAATAGAAATTCCAACGGGCGGATTTACCTCAGTATTAATACTTGATAAGAAATCACTTAGATTTTTCATTTTAGGATAAATAAATTATAGTCTGTATATCATATTACTCTGAAATTTAATCCTTTATTCTACGCCAGCGAGTACCCAAAGACACGCTAAATTGAAATTTTCGTCGGTGTTCACGAATTATGAAAGGAAGTTCAGCTGTTTTTTCCAACTCAAAAAAAGGACTCAAATATTCTGCAAGTTTTTTTTCTGAATCACCGGACCCAAGCCATTTTGACCTTGGTGTATATTCCTCAAGCCATGTGAAAGGAGTGGCTAAAAGCAACTGCCCACCTTTACTAACAAGATCAGATAATCGATTAATAAAATGGAGGGGTTCAGGCAGACGGCAAACGAGGTTAGCTGCATGAACAATATCAAAAGCACCTAGATTTTCGGGAAGCGAGCATGCATCAGCCACAAAAAAATTAACATTTTTATGTATGTTATTTTCGATTTTTAATTCGGTTTGCTTAAAAGAATCTCCTTCCTCCAAATATCTGTAGGGTAAAAAACCCTCTTTAAGGATAGTTTGAGCAGTACTGATAAAGGACTTGGAAAGGTCACATCCATGAACCTCATTACAATGCTTAGCCAATTCAAAAGTGGAACGCCCAACCGCACATCCGACATCTAATGCTCGAGCATTGCCATTAAAGCTTATTGAAGTTTTATCGATTAGCTCATTTACCGTGCGAGTGGCAAAATTAAGACCATTTTTAGGACCAAATTCCCATGGCATAACCTCGTCATTGCTTCCGTAGTGAAAAAGTAAATATTCTCCTAGTAATCTATCGCTCTCATAAGGATTTTTCATGAAAAAATTGGGCTAAGAAAGTGAATTTGCAATTTCAGCAAACTGAGGTTTCAAACTTGGGTATAGGGTTCTGTAAATTGGATAATTTTTGCTGTAAATTTCCTGATCGCTTCCCGGTTTAATCATTTCAGTTTTTTGTATCCAGGATTTGCACGCTTCAGGAACACTCGAAAATCCCCCAACTCCAACCGCGGCCAAAATTGCTGCACCATATGCTGCTCCTTCAACAGCATTAACTAAGGAACATTCTGTGGAAAAAATATCTGCAAGCATTTGCTTCCATAAACCAGAGCGAGCCCCTCCCCCTGTTAAAATAGTTTCTTTTGGGTTTAACCCTAGCTCTCGCATAAGAGAAAGAGAATCATTTAATCCATAAGAAACTCCCTCCAAAACAGAACGTGTGAAATGCTTTTTCTGATGCCTTAAACTAATACCGATGAAACATCCTCTTGCATATGGATCAGGGTGTGGTGTTCTCTCACCTGAAAGATAAGGAAGAAAAAACAAACCCTCAGATCCAGCCCCAACTTGAGATGCATTTTCGGTTAAGCGATCATAGGCATTCTCTCCACCCTCACTCTCAATTCTATGCTCACTTTCGCCAAACTGATTCTTATACCATTGGAAAGAACCAGCAGCAGAAAGCATAACCCCCATAAGGTGCCATTTACCGGGCACTGCATGACAAAAAGCATGCAATTTTCCATTGGGCTCAACTCTATATTCATCGCTTTGTGCAAAAACAACGCCGCTGGTGCCTAGGGTTACCGAGACCTTACCTTCTTCTACTATACCCGATCCTACAGCTTGTGCAGCACAATCACCCCCTCCGGCAACCACAGGTGTCCCGGCGAGCAATCCAGTTTGCTCAGCGGTCTCAATCGATATTCGGGATGTTACTTCAGTTGATTCAGTTACTTCTGACATCCATGATATTGGCCAGCCTAAGACATCAAAAATCTCTTTGGACCAAGTCCTCTTACCGATATCAAGAAGCGAGGTTCCAGAGGCATCTGACACATCTGAAAAAAATTCTCCAGTAAGCTTGTATCGAATATAATCTTTAGGAAGAAGTATTTTATCTATGGCAGAAAAAACATTTGGTTCATTCTTTTGTGTCCATAAAATTTTAGGAGCGGTAAAGCCTGGAAGAATCGGATTACCAGTAATTTCCAATACTTTATCTGCTCCGATTCGATTTGTAATTTCCTTGCATTCCAAATGGGATCTTTGATCATTCCACATTATACAGGGGCGCAAAACTTTCCCAGCTTTGTCCAATGCAACCATACCATGCATTTGCCCAGTCAATCCAATACCACTAATTTCAGATGAATTTACCCCATTCGCCACGTCCTTTATAGCAATCTTGGTAGCTTCCCACCAATCAGCAGGCTCAGCTTCTGCCCAAAGTGGTTTTGGGGTTAAGAAAGGATACTCTGGTGTTGCCGATTTG
>CBFIBI010000014.1:0-47183 GCA_965660725.1 Opitutales bacterium | reverse complement strand
AACCAGACCAGGTCACTAAATCTTAAATTTCCAGCTTTCAGGAAATCCTTTAACTCCTTTATAAGATATGGGCCAAACTGAGTGCCCGCACGAATGACATGAATCTCTGTAGCTGGACCAGGTTCAGGCACAACTATTTCGACCTGTTCAGGCTCAGGTTCAGGCTCAGGTTCAGGTTCTTTTTTTTCTTCTATTTCCTCCTGACTTTCCTCCTGATCATCATCTTCAAAAACTTTATCAAGATTTTGCTCGGGTAAGAGACCCTTCTCATATTGATCTATAAAATCTGAAACACTTAACCATTCTTGGCCAAGTTTAACCTTATGAATGGTGCTCAATTCTTTCATTCTCAAAAGATCAATAATTTCAGTGGCAGTAAAAGGACCTGCAGTCTGCCCTCTTTTTGATACAGAGTATTTATCCTGAAAAGCCATAATCAATTAGAGAAATCCAAAGGAAGAAATGTGGATGCACTTCCAAACTTACCATTCGGCAAATTAGCAGTTGCATAACTTTGTGAAAGAATTGCTTCTAACTTTGGATTTGTTTCAATCAAAGGACTATACGGAGCAACCTTGGAGTTACCTGGTTTAGCTATCTTCCAACTGCCATCTTTTTGTGCCAATCCCCAGTAAATTTTAGGAGTCGTACCATTGAACCTTGATTTTTCACTAAAATCAACATGTCCGACATAAGAAAATTTAACTTTTTGCAAAGATTTGAGAACCCCTAAGGTAAATTGGGCTTCAGGAAAATAATCTCTCTTTCCAATCTGTCTGTAAAATTGTGCTAAGCTAGCTGAAAGCGATTCATTAGCTTTTACATCCATCCAATCGGTTGGACGAATCTTAATTTTCACCTTAGAAACTAGTGCGTCGTAGTCTTTTAAAAGCTGTCCACTTAATGCGACTCCCCAAGCAGTAGGATTTTTTTTCATTAATTCAACAATTTCACGGTGAAGAAATGCTTTTAGCAAAGGAGAAATAGTTTCTTCAGCAATAATTACTTCCAGCATCTCCATGAGTGGACCAGCGACGCTCTTGGTATTCGGATCCAGTCTTCTTTCAATTTGTTGCGTCAAGAATGTGGATTCGGAAGTTAATTCACCATCTTCAACCGCAAGCCCCTTGGAACCACCACCAAAAACAGTAGTTTGAAATTCTCTTCCCTCTACCTTGCCATTCCAGTGAAATTCTCCAACCTGCACTCTCGTTTTTACAGGATTCGCAATTGGTTGCCCTTGAGCATCAAATTTTTGGGCAACCTCTTCTTCTTTTACAGGACCATATGCAAAAAGGGACATAAGTGGTTTTTTATTGGTTTTGTAAAATCCAGGTTGTCCAGACTGCTGAGGCGTGCATTCAACCAATCGGTAATTCCAAATATTTCGAATATCTGGACGGGAAAGAATCGCCATAATGTGATCATACTCTTTCCTTGACTCTTCGGGTTGTAGTACAATTTCGCCTGCTTCCACTTTTTCCCAAATCTCCACGGGTCCGTCAATAAACAGTTTGCTTCTAAGTTCACCATCAACATTGGAAAACTTTTTACGATGAGAAAGCACCGTTCTGACATGAGCTGCCTTGGACTTTTCAAAAGCAGCATTCTGCAGCAGCTTCTCTAATGCAAAAAAATACTCATCCAAGTTTTTAGCATCTCCGAGGTCTCCTTCAACTTCTCCTAATTCTCCCAGTGCGGAAATCGATTGTTTTTGCGCTTCAAGTAATTCCCGAAATTCACGATCTTGTGCCGAAGACATTCGCTCCTGCTCAGTTGAACTTTTGTTTAATTCAGTTATTTTAGCAAGTGTTTGCGACATTTCTTGCAAAAATCTCATTTTTTCTTCTGGAGTCTGTCCCCTTCTGCTTTGGGTAAGTAGTTTGTCTGCTTGATTTAGAAGGGCGTCATAAGATGATCCTGATTTGTTTTCGACCTCTTTAGAATACCCTTTCCATGTCTGCTTCAATTGGCGAATCGCATCTCGAACTTCACGGTAATCATTCGGGTCGATTGCCTCGGCACCTGAGAACTCACGAGTTTCTGTATCTAACTGCTCAAGGTATTTCTCTTGAGCTAAAATCCCATGATCTGCTTTCCCTGTATCTCGAAAAGATTTCCAAGCCTTCAATACTTTGGCATCAAAATTTGCTACCTCATTTCCTAGTTTCTGAAAGCGCTCTGCTTTCCGATCGTAGTTATCTTCAATTCTAGCCATTGATCCGGCAATTTGTTGGAGTTTATCTAGTACATTTTTGTTTTCCTGAAATCGGTAATAATCGACCTCATCCAAAGCCAGAGAGTTTCCATTTGCATCTTTACGAATCCTCGGAGCACTCTCAAACAATTCGAGAAACCGTTTGCCATCTCTGATTTCAAAATTCGGATCATTATCGAGATCCTCTAATATTTTATCGCACATTGAACTTACCACACTAGCCCTTTTACGCTCAACATCTTCTCGTTTCAGAATTGGTAGCAACGATTTATCCTGAGTAACTAAGAGGAACTCATCCTGACTTTCTGTGACTAAGTTTTCACCGGCATCCCTGAAAATCTTATCGACAGACTGGTCCACATATTTCCTGACCTCAATATCCTCCAAATAATCTCCGTGATTAGAAATAAAGGCAGTAAGTTTTTCCCACTGTTGGGAGGGGTTAGGTACTTTTGTAACAGCTTCAGCAGCAGATCGAGCATCCCAAAAACCTTTTAACCACCAAAGTCCTGCAACAGCACCTACTGCAACGAGAACAAAAGCAAAAACACCCGCCATCCAAATTCTTTTTGTACGTCCTCTCAAACGGGTAATTCTTGTTTTGACATGTGACTCTGCCTTTTGCAAATCCATCATGATTTCCGGAGAAAGCGATTTACCTAAATCCTGAAAATCCTGACGATATTTCCTTAGTTCATTTTGCTCCTCAAGGTAAACTTCAAGTGGTTTTTTGCCTTGAGTTTCAAGTTGATGCATCTCGGCCAAACGGTTCTTAAATTTAGAAACCATTGCCTCAAGTTCCCTCTCTGATTTTGCATCATCAGCTAACTCCTCCGCCCACTCTTTGTACTCATTATAAACATTAATATCGTCGGGTGCGAGTTCACTCTCTAAATTATGTTCCTGAGCTAAGTTAAAAAATTCCCCAATCAAAGCCAGGGAACCTTTCCAGTCATCAGCAGCTCGAAAAGATGCAATTTCGACGAGAATTTGTTCGAGCCTTGCTTTGGCATTTCGTCTCTCAACGCCATCACGAACAGCCAATGCATTTTCCCATTGCTCACCTTTGGGTTGAACAACCCAATCGGTATCTTCAATATCGATTATTAAATCAAGAAACTCAGCTTCCCTCCCCTCCGTAATCAAGCCAGTTAATTCTTTAATTTTATCTTCAAGTATCTTTACGCTTAATTGACCAAAATGTCTTTTTGCCGCACCATGATCTGGATTGGCTTTGAGGATCATTTTCAAAATTTTGAAAGTTTTTTCCTGGTCTCGACTACGGGCAGCAGTCCGATACTCTCTAAATAGAGGACTGTCTTCGGTTATCTCTTTATCGTATAGTCCATTTAGAAGGTCTACATGCTCGTCTGCCCAAGTTGGCCCGATATAAAGACCCTTTTCTTCACAGACATTTCTCCATTTGCCATCATTGGCAAATGAAAGTTTTTCCATAAGCGTAAGAACATCGGGCGGTTGCTCTGCAAGCTCACGAGCGGCAAAATCTTTTCCAGACCGAATTAAGGTTACGCAATGCTCAAGCCTTTCATCAATTTGAGTACGAAACTTTGCATATTCCTTGGCCAACGCATGAAAAACAGGGTCAGTTGTTCCTTCTTCCCGAAGAGCTTTTTCAATACGGTCAATTAAACGGTCTACATTCACGGCGATCTTTTAGAATTAATTTAAATTGAATTACAAAACATTATAAGTTGGTGGGGGAAGCAAGACGTAAAAAGTCAGAAAGTTTATTCCATTCACCTTCTGAATTCTTTTGATAAACCGATAATGTCCACGGGGCCTTCCCGACAATATTTTTTGCACGCTCAGCGGAATCGGCTGTCGATTCTTTGATGATAGCATCCTGTCGAATTAGAATTTCCTGAGTAACCTCTCCAAAAATTTTAGACCAAACCTGATTTTGAATAATTTGCTTTTCTTTCTCTTTAAACAGAACATTTTTACCCAAATCTGAAATCGTTTCTAATGCAAGTTTCAGCGAATTCGAATTAAGCTTGGAGCTTGGAACTAATTTTCTCTGCAAATCCCTGTAGTTATCATTGTAAAGTTTTACACTTTTGAGCAATGCAGGATTACTCTTTGATAATCCTAAAATTTCAGCATTCAGAATACCAAATGTTTTCTCGGGCGAGGCAGATGCTAGATCACCACGAATCTCTCTCATTCCCTCTAAAAATCCTTGATCTGTTACACCCAATGCCATTTCTGTCTTGAGCATTAAGGTTAAAAAATCAAAAAGGATACGAATATCTTTCATTGCCTTTTCATCTTCATAATTGAAGTCTTTGTTAACACTATCAGAAATATACTGCTCAACTTCCTCTGCCAACTTTGTCCAGTATGAAAGAAATAGCCTTGGATCATCTACCAATCCATCATTGTTAAAAATAACATCTAACTCACCCTTTAAATTATTAAATTTAACCTCATCCCAATGAATAAAATATTTCTTCACAAATACGAGCGGTAAACTGTATGCAAATTGTTCGTAGGAACTTCCGGGATTATAGGTCAACAGATGCTGAGACTCTTTACCATAGTTTTCCAAGTTCTTGTAGACTTCAGGCTCAGGGAAACCATCCCCTAACTGACCCAAAGTAGAATCACACTTTTGTTTTTCTTTAAGAAATTCTTCCGAGATAGGCCGAAAATAATCCAAATCCAACAAAACTTGTGCTCGGAATGGAGAATTTTCATCCAATCTTAAAAGAATTGTAGGCAAACCACTTAATTTAGCTTTTTTGAAATCCATAAAGTCTTTCCAAGATGGTTGCGAAAAATATGTTCTACTGGAATAAACTGACGAATCGAGTAATGAAAATAATAATTTGAACTCTCTTTCTCCGGGAGACAAAAACCTGAAAGCCTCTTCTTTGAGAACTTTATTCGAGACTGTAAGTTGCTTTTTGGACAAGTTGTAATTTTGTCCAATTTCAAAGGTTTTTTCCAGTTCAGCATGCTGGTTGGATAGCAAAAATAAATCTATACTCTTAAGCTCAGTACTTGGTATTGGTAGACGCACTACCTTTCCCCTTGTTAAGGAATTCCACGCATGACTGGAGTCATATGAAATTTCAATGCTTTTACCGTTGGTAATTTCAAGATCAAAGGAATAACTTTTCCCGAGTTTAAAAGAGACAATCGCGATCTTAACCGGATCCAATGGGTGAAGATTTATTTGGCACTCAAAAGTACATTCTTCAGGAGTGACTGTTTTATCAAAATAATCAGAACCAAACAAAGAACCTCTTTTATAATCCGCCATCCAAACCGTTGGATTGTTCGTATTCTTTGACTGACCTTGAAAATAAGAAAATAAAAGGCTAGCAGCTTCCGGATCATTATAAATTAAAGACTTTAAAGAATCATCAATTCTCCAATTTCCGTTTCCTTTTTTACCAGGAACCCAAAATAGAAATCTTTTCTCAGCAGAAAAATCATGAGGAGAAGCAATTTTCTGCATGTTTGGTTCAGGTTTTTCCTGAGGTAATTCAAAATCTAGATAAGTGATAAGGTCACCATCATATCGAATATTTATATCTAATTCTCCTTGATCACTTTCTAAAAATTCGAAGAGTTCTTTAATCCTGACTGCCTCATTTTCTTTAAAAATATAGGCTTTTCTATTTGTCCCATTAACGGGCAACTGAATTCTCATTTGCTCTGGCTCAAAATAGGCTTTCCCCTTACCCCCAACAGAGATAACCATTGGATCCCCCTTGTTTTCTTCATTGGGCTTGGGTGAGTCCATCTCTTGATTTTGATCATCGGATAATTCAAATGGTTCGATATGAACTACTCTCTTCCCTTCAATCCTAAAGTTTAAAGGAATTTCCTGACCATCTTTTAAAGCCTCACTAAGCTTTGTTAATCTCGAAGGCATTCCAGAATTAGCCCTTCTGAGGTCATATGTAAAAGTCTCATCTCCAAGTACAAACTCCACATCATTACCGTTTTTATTTAATGCAAAGCTCTGACCGTCTGCAAAATGAACTTCCTTGATTTTTCCTCGCTCGTTGGGAGGTGGAGCTAAAGATAAATCTTCAAAAATTAATTCATCATCTACTTCGTTAATGATTACTCTTAACTCGTCTCCTTCTTTGCTTTTATCGAGAGCTCGCTCGAAGCGATCAAATTGATCATCTTTGATATTAATCCTTAAAGGCTCTTGACTTCCCACGTCTAACTTAACCCATCTTAAAAAACGATTCTTTTCGACGATCTTCAAATATTCAACTTGGTTAAGCTGTGCAAAAGATTCAGGGGCTAAAAGTTTCCTGTTTACATTTCCTTCTGCTAAAGGCGAACTAGATTGATTGGGTGTTGTTTCATTTGTCGGATCTTTATCGTCCTTATTGAACCAATCGCCCAAGTTATAAGCAAGTCCAACAATAAGTGCACCAAGAAGACACAATGCAGTCGAAATAACGGCAAGCTGAATAAGCCAAGGTCTTTTCTTTTTTTCTTTTTTTGAAGTCTGCTCCTGAGGTTTAACTGAGGAACCACTAGGAGCAGCAGACATGTATGGTGAGCTAGTCCCTTTAATTTGTTCGATCTGAGAACTGCTTAGAGGAGAACGAGTATTTGAAGAAACTGCCTTCTTAACTCTCTTAGTAGCGGGTGCAGTGGGCCCTTTCCTAGCAATGTGAGCAAGAGAGGTGTCGGTTTCATCAGAAAGAGAACTGGAGCTCCATTCCCGAAGATCAATGTAGTTTCGCAGACCACCCTGCTTAAGGCGTTCGCCAGCAGGTTGTCCTTCAATCCCAAGCCATGCAAACGATTTTGTATCATCATTCCCCTGTAAAAATGTAGTGAAAGAATAATCCCATGAATCCAGAGAAATCTTTAGTAAAGCACAGGATTCTGCAAATAACTGTAATAAATGCTCACTCCGCCCCGGGGAATTTTCTAAAACAATAGGTTTAACCATGGATGGAGAAACGAGAGAAGCCGCATTACCAGGATCGTTAGTAAAACTCAGCCAGTTTTTGCAGGGCACCAAGCCTTTGGATTTAAATCCCGTTAAAGTAATCTCCTCACCTGGCGTAAGGTATCTTGGTCCCTCTTCCCATTGTTTTTTCCACCCACTCCAGTTTAAAAAGATCTCAGCTGGTGAGGGACAAGTGGCAATCTCAAAGCCGTCAAGAATTAAATGATGGGCCAAATAATTCGTTCGGTTTGTGTAATCTAATCCGGCATCACAAATTTTTGTAAGAACATAAAATTCTTCCGAACCCAGAATGATTTTGCGATAAATAGAAATTTCAACCTTTTTGCCTCCAACTTGCTGACCAAAATCATATACACTTAATCTTTCTAATTCTCTTACTAATCGATGACGTAAATCCTTATGTCTTGCGACCGTGCAGTATCCAGAACGACCAGGTTCTAATCCTTGAGGAGTACTTGTGAATATAAGTTGCTGAGCCATGAAAGGAAGTCGATTCCAATCATATGCCGGAAACTACTGGCAACAAATCTGGTTCAACATGGTGCAGTACCCATAATGTGGGAATTTCAACCATAACTGGGTCAAGCTTATCAGGATCAGGAGCAATGTACTTCTGACCATCCAGTTCAACCCGCTCAGGACTATGACCAAAAGGGCTGACTGGAAAATAGCGAACATTTCTTGAAAGTGCTTCGGAATTTGCAACAATCGAAGGGTGCATGTCCATCATGTATTCTCTCAAAATTTCTGAGTTTTTCTCAACAATGTCCAAATCCAGTTGTTTGTCCTTGATTGGCCATAAAATTCTTTCCCAATCAAGTTGATCTTTCAAAATATCACACTTCCCGATCATAACTGCAACCGGCACATCAATTTTGTCTGCAATGCTGATGTTTTGATTTTGTTTAACCCGAATTTCTAGCTCAGCCATAATCACATCCTGCTGGTCCAGTCTTTTCCCACTCCCATCCATAGCAAACTGAGGATCTTCATGCCCTCGTAATGCACGGCGAAACTCAGGGCTAGCAATAGGGTCGAAAAGAAAGAATATCCCAGAAGAGCTAGCCACATGCAAAGTACCTGGACTTTCTTCATTGGCAATTCCAGGCTCAAAATGTTCGCCTGCATTGTCGTAAAAGATAAGTGAGCAATCATGACCAGTGCCGCGCGGATCGGACATACTGAAAACAAATGGTCGCGGTAATGCAACTACCCGGTCATGCCTTTGTAAACGCTCATACATCTCACCTTCCAACTGAGTCTTAATTAACATTGCATCTGCAGAGCTACTTCCGGCAAACAATCTGTTCTTCATAGAGTTAAGAATTGCATTGCAACTTGGGTCAGCGTCACGGAATGCAATTCCAAATTCGCGAAAGAGTGTTCTCTGTAATTGCCTGACTAAAACGCTGAGATAATAGGATTTTCCTGCACTAGGTGCACCCACGATCGAAAAGATATGATGAGCCACATCCATAAACCCGGGGGGCAATTTCCTATGACAGTGAGGGCATGCAACATCGGTTGTGGGTAATCCCATAGCATCCATAGCCTGCCCTTTTGAATTAAATTCTGTAGGGACAAATCGGAGCATCGCATCCTCTCCCAATTTTCGATCACCTCGAAGATCTTCATGGACGGCAATACTGAGAACATCAGCACGATCAAATTTCAACCAGCAAGTTGGGCAAGTAAACTCCCCACGATCTGGATCAACTACGATTTCTTCTTCGTATAAGGCTTCCTCTTCTTCATCTTCTTCTTCAGGTCGTTGAAGAAACTCAACCAAGTGCACAACCCAAAATGGCACATCCAAACCAACAGGCTTGATCGCACACTCGGAAATATCGGCACCAAATTCTTGAATTTTTTCAAGAACTTCATAACGACTGCATTGAACATAGTCAGTGCCAGTTCGACCATTCGCCAATATCCACTGCCCTTTTTGAATTTGGTCAGCCCATGACTTGGGGTCTTTACCGGCAAAAACAACTAATGGATAACCCAAAAACTGGAGTGTGCAAACCTCGTCATCTTCCACATTGAAAGGTTCGGCAAATGGGCCTCCATTTACCAATAATCGTTCATCCCCTTTTTTGTTTGGAACAATTCGAAACGCACTTCCAGATTTCTTTACCATGCACGCACCCTCCCAATCTTCTCCGCCTGGCACTTGCCAGTCCGCATTCCCCATACAGCCAACAATAAATGGAAATTTATCAAGCATACGAAACTGTCCTTCAATACAGTCGAAAATACCAATTGTGCTTTTTTTACCTAGCATAGAAGTTTTGATTGTTGTTAATCATGACGAAGAAATTGAGAATAATAAAACTATCGTACCGAGATTTTCCACACCATGGCAAAACAATTTTGTTACAAGATTAGGATTCTTTTCTTCTTATTTCTAATGGATTACTCTCCTTTAATTCATCAGGTAAAATCTCATCTGGAAAACCTTGAAAACAAAGAGGACGGGCAAATCGTAAAATAGCACCCGTCCCTACTGATGTTGTACGACTATCTGTTGTCGCTGGATAGGGTCCTCCATGAACTATCGATTCACATACTTCCACGCCAGTGGGAAATTGGTTAAATAACATTCTACCCGCTTTAGTTTCTAAAATATCAATCAGTTTTTCACTGCCTGATAAACTTTCTTCATTGCCAAACAAACTTACTGTTAATTGGCCTTCAAGCTCATTTGCAACCGTCAATAGATCTCCTCGATCTTGGTATGAAACAAGCAAGGTCGCCGGGCCAAATATTTCTGAACTCATTCTCGGCTCGTTACTAAAGGAATTCAAATCAGTTTTGAGCACAACTGGCTCGACCTGACATCCCGCCTCATTATTAACAGAATCTTCATTTAATAAACAATCAACACCGGGCAGGTCTTCCATTTTCCTAAGATCTGATCGGTAAGATTCTGTTATTCCATGGTGCAACATATTGGCTGACCCAAAAGTTCTCATTTTTTCAACAAATGCATTTTGAAAATCAGCACCAAACTTATTTTCTGGATAAAAAACGATTCCGGGATTTGTACAAAATTGACCTACTCCCAAGGTGGCTGATGAAAATAATCCATCCGCAATCCAATTCACATCATTTTCACCTAACTCCGGGAATAAAAAAACTGGATTAACACTGCTCATTTCTGCAAAAACCGGAATTGGAGAACTTCTTTCTGCAGCAATATTAAACAATGCACGCCCACCTGAACGGGAACCCGTAAAGCCAACAGCCTTGATCGATTCATTTTTCACAAGAGCCTGTCCAGTCGTTCGTCCCTCTCCAAATAAAAGTGAAAATGTCCCTTCGGGAAATCCGCATTCACGGACCGCATCTACAATAATTTCACCGACCAGCAATGCAGTGCCAGGATGCGCATGATGAGCCTTAACCACAACAGGGCAACCGGCAGCCCAAGCAGATGCTGTATCTCCTCCCGCAACTGAAAAAGCCAAGGGGAAATTACTTGCACAAAATACTACCACTGGCCCGACGGGCCTTAGCATGGCACGCAAATCCGGCTTTGGAATTGGTTCACGATCCGGCCTTGCTCGATCAATTCTGGCATCCACCCACGAGCCATCTTCAACCAAATCTGCAAACATTCTCAGTTGACCAGTTGTACGACTAGTTTCACCGCGAACCCGTCCTTCCGGAAGCGCAGTTTCTAATGTCATAACATCTACCAACTGATCCACCGCTGAATCAATTTTTGAGGCAATCACGCGCAGAAATTTCGCTTTATCCGAGCCTGAGATTGAGGACATAGGCACAGAGGCAAATTCGGCCAACTGACATGCCTTTTCTACTTCGCTTTCATTAGCATAAATATAGGATACGGATAATTTTTCTCCCGTCGCCGGATTCATTGCTTGGAAACAAGAGCCTGTGTCGAGCCCACGGGAAAAACCAATTAAAGAAGATTGTTTCATATTAAGTTATAGTTTTTTTCTATTATTCGACAAAATTTACTAAAGTTCCGATTGAATCAATAGATATCGAAACCATATCACCACCTTGTAATGAAAAATCGTTGCCGGGAACGATTCCAGTACCAGTCATCAAAAAAGCACCGTGTTCAAAACTACACTCACGAAAGAGAAAACCAGCTAATTCTTCTGGTGTTCTCTTCATTTGAGAAAGCGTTGTTTCACCAGAAAAAACCTCCTTATCAGAACGGCTTATCTTAATTGAAACTACGCTTTCAGCACACAAAGGCTCCTCAGGAACATAAAGACATGGTCCAAGACATGCACATTTATCAAAAGTTTTGGCCTGAGGTAAATAAAGAGGATTTTCTCCTTCAATACTTCTTGATGAAACATCGTTTCCAATTGTGTAAGCGACAATTTTGCCAGAACTTGTAATAAACAATGTCAGTTCGGGTTCGGGTACATTCCATGTTGAATCTTTGCGAATACGAAAAGCTTCCATTTGCCCTACAACACGACTGGATGTGGCCTTAAAAAAAATCTCTGGTCGGTCGGCTTGATAAACACGACTGTAAAAATCTCCCCCTCCGGAATCCTGCGATTCTTCCATCCTCGCTAACCTACTGGAATAATAAGTAACACCAGCGGCCCAAACTTCCTGACTTCCAATTGGAGCAAGGACATTTTTTAGGGGCTCGGAGGAATTATTCGAAATGCTTTCACTAGTTTCCCATTGAAGATCAAGAAACTTTCTTAATTCATTTCTATTTATCAAAACATCCCAATCAAAATCACAAGTAATTAATCTAATTTCCTCATGTTTCTCGATCACAAATCCATTTACTGTTTTATATAAATGCATAGCATCTCAAAAGTGGGGAAATACGGTAAAGGTCAACCAATAAAATGAACTTGAGATTCAATCAATTGGTAATTCATAACACACCACAGACTGATCATCACGAGCATACACAAATCTTTCCGAGTAGGCCGGATGGGACCAAGTTTGTGCAACAGCCTGATCGCGCCAATATTCTCTAAATTGACCGGATTGCAGATTTAAAAATACCAGTTCTCCTTCCGCATTTAAAGCAAGTGCGTCTCCTATTTCCTGATTGACCCAGACTAAGCTTGCCTGTGGGTTTCGATCAGCAGCAGTTAAGCTATGATTGTCCTGCCAATATATTTTTCCAGATTTTAATTCGAATGCGGTTAATCCATTCGTTCGGTCGAGTAAAAAACATGTTCCATCTCGATACAATGCCTGAGACATCAATCCACGAATTTGGGATTCATCAGACCATAAAATTTGGGCATTTTGCCATGTATCGCTTAACTTAATTGCCCGAGTCCCATGCCAGTATCCACTTACCAAGATTATACTTTCATGAAAAATTGGCTTGGTGATCGAAACTCCATACTTAACTGCATATGGAATTTCCCAAATTGTATTTCTTCCATCAACAGAAAGTCCCATTATTTTATTTGGCCCCCAACAAATTAATTGCTTCTTCTCTCCTTCACTGATTAGAAGCGGGGGCGCATAACCAGCTTTATCGTCTCGACCAACCTTCCAAATCGTTTTCCCCGTGTTTTGAGACAGAGCAAGAATACTCCCCTCAGGTTGGCATCCAGCATGATATAAAACATATTCTCCAAAAGGTTCAGGTGTACTTGAAAAGCCCCAAATTGGAAGAGTTGCATTTTCTTCAAGAATCAAGTTACGCATCCACTTCATTTTACCCGAATATGCATCTAGAGATATGGCAGTACCCCGGACACCAAAACTAAAAACTTGTTCATTATGAATTAATACCGATGCTCGGGGCCCTTTTCCATAACCCATATCTTTATAATCAACGGGATATGAATATTGCCAAAGCACCTTACCACTCTGAGCACTAAGGCAAACAATTCGCTCATGGTCTTTTCCATCAGAGTCCGATTTCTTGTCCATAAGATAAACTCGATTTTCAAAAACCGTAACTCCTGAATATCCGGAATACACTTTTGTTTTCCATATCCTTTTCAATCCGTCTTTTGGTAATTCCTTTGATATCAAAGGTCCTTTCCAGCTCCCGTCACCCATTGCTCCCCGCCAACGCGACCAATCCTCCCCCTTTAATAGATGAAAAACTAAAAAATATAACAATAAGATAGATGAGCTCGTTATACGCATTTTTTAATTCGATAAAAAATTATGTAATCGATCAGCCAGCTTGGGTCCAATTCCATCAAGTTCTTGGATCTCTAGCGATGTGGCCCTACGGAGTTTTTCCAAAGATCCAAAATGATCAAGTAGTGCTTGCCTGCGAACTTTACCTATTCCCTTAAAATCATCCAAAATTGATTCCTTTATTCGCTTTGATCTCAGGTCCGCATTGTACTGATTTGCGAACCGGTGAGCTTCATCGCGAATTTGTTGTAATATTCGTAAGCCTAAATCCCTTGGATCTAAAACCACTTCCTGCCTGCCATCCGGGAAAACGATTGCCTCTTCTCGTTTTGCTAATCCAATTAAAGGAGGAGGGTGAATTTCTAAATTATTAAATGCATTCATTGCGGAACTAACCTGCCCGGCACCCCCATCAATCACAACCAAGTCAGGAAATTCAAGGCCAGCCCTGTGCAATCGGCCATATCTTCGACCAACCACTTCCTCCATGGAACGAAAATCATCATTTCCCTCAAAACTTTTTATTTTATATCTTCGGTAAGATTTTTTATCTGCCTTGCCGGACAAAAAACGGACCATTGAAGCAACCACAAAAGTTCCGGACACATGAGATATATCGAAACACTCAACGACATTAGGTGGGCGTTCCAAATCCAATACATCTCGTAGTCTTTCCAAACCAGCCCAGCTATTTTGTTCTGGCTTTGGCCACTGCTTTGTGAATCTTCTTGTTTTCTTAATGGTCTTGGACAGGGCATTGGCTAAGTCACGACACTCGGCAGCTCTTTCGAATTCCATTGAATCCGAGTATGCCTGCATTTTTTCTCTCAGTTCAGCCAGCCAATTCTTTGCTTTTCCCTCCAAAAATGAACAAGCATCCTCCACTCTCTTCCTGTATTCTCCCTCAGTGGTTTCATTATGACCGGCAAAAATTTCAGCCCGGACATCATCATACAAACGATATTTACCATCCTCTAATTTTTCTGGTTTTGCATCCGATAACAGAATTCCAAATTTCTTTCTCATTTCTGAAAGAGTTGACCTTAAAAAACCAGCCTGTGCAAATGGACCGTAATAATGAGCACCATCCTCTTTTTTGTTTCGGCATAGACGAAAACGGGGAAGAGCACTTTGTAAATCTACCCTGACCAATAAAAACTGTTTATCATCAGTAAAATCAGTGTTGTATCTCGGTTTATATTCCTTGATTAATTTACCTTCCAACAACAAAGCTTCCGTTTCATTTTTGGTTTGATGAATCGTTATCTCACAAACCATTTCAACCATCGCTGCGATCTTTGGCTGTGCACGAATAAACCTCTTGGATCCTTGGAAATAACTGCTGACCCGTCTTTTTAAATTTTTAGCCTTACCCACATAAATTACATGACCCAGCCGATCTTTCATCAAATAGACACCAGCACTTTGAGGTAAGCCTCTTATAAATTTACGTAATTCGACTTTTTTATTTTGCATTGGCAATCTATAAAATCTTGAGTATTTTAGATGATGGCAAGAATACAAACATACAAACTTTGACCCTTAAACACAACTGTCTATGAGTTCGACCATACGCGTCGAGACGATTACCTTGGGCGATGAATTGCTCCTCGGCATTCGCGAAAACGCCCATCTCACTTATCTTGGTAATCAACTAGCCCATCATGGGCTTGAGCCTGCCGCGAATCTTGTCATCCGTGACAATCCTGAAGATATTCGATTATTTTTTTCTGATGCCTGGAAGAGATCAGATCTTATTGTAACTACTGGCGGACTTGGACCAACAACTGATGATATTACCAGAGAAAATATCGCTCAGGCTCTTGGAGAACAACTCGTTTTTGATCCAAATGTTGAACTTGCTCTAAAGGAAAGATTCAATCAATTGGGACGGCCTATGCCGGAGATCAATCTTAGACAATGCTACCGTCCAGGGAACGCTGAAATTTTAACCAACCCATACGGAACTGCACCCGGACTTTGGCTTAAAAAAGACAACAAAATCCTCGTCATGCTTCCGGGCCCAGCTCGTGAAATGCACCCAATGTTTCAGGAACAGGTCGTACCAAGACTTCAAAAAGAAGGTGTCTTTCCTGAAATCGACTGCTATCTTCAAATTCGTACTGCAGGAATCGGAGAATCAACGGTAGCTGAAAAAGTTGAACACCTTTTTGACGGGAAAGAAGCATTGTTAATTGGATATTGTGCACATGCAGGAATGGTTGATGTTCGACTCAGCTCACTTGATTCTGACATTCTTGATGAGCAAGCTCTGCAAGATCTGGCTGATGCCTGTAGGGATGCACTTGGAGAAGACTTTGTTTGTATTGGTGATCGTACAATAGCCGAGGTTATTTTTCGCGAACTTCGAAACTTGGACAAAACACTTGCAGTGGCTGAATCCTGCACCGGTGGTCTGCTTTCCTCTGCATTTACGGAAATTCCAGGGATTTCAAAAGTATTCCATGGCGGGGCGGTATGCTATCATAACGACGCGAAAGTGCAAATGCTTGATGTGCCCGAAAGTATGCTCGAACAGCATGGTGCGGTGAGTGAAGAAGTCGCGATTGCCATGGCGACCGGAGCCTGTGAAAAATACGGTGCAGATTATGGTCTCAGTGTAACTGGATTTGCCGGGCCAACGGGTGGCACTCAAGTTTTACCGGTCGGCTCAATCTATCTCGGATACTCCTCACCAGTAGGAGTCTGGGCAAAAAAGATACAACTCAGGGGAGACCGTGCTTCCAATCGAAGACGAGCTGCCACTGCTGCCCTTGACTGGATGAGAAGAAAGTTAAGGAAGTATAAATTAGAGGAAGTTTTTGCTGCGGTCGAAACCGATAATTTCGACATTTAAAAGTTCAATTTATACTTTCAGCCTAAGCTTTAGATTCCTATGGCAAATAACTCTTTTTATGCAGTCATTGGCGATGATGATTATCTTGTACGGCAACGTGCAAAAGAAATCTTTGAACAGCATATTGAACAATTCCCAGATGATCTTTCCCGGGAACAAATTGACGGTCGTGCAGACCGGGTCGAGGATGTTGAACGAATTCTTAACGATGCACGAACTGCCGGACAGACGCTCTCATTATTTGGGGGTGGAAAATTAATTTGGATTAATGAAGCCAATTTTATCAATCAAACCCGGGTTGGAGCAGCACAGGGCTCGAAAGAAGCTTTGGAATCCCTGAAATCGTTCCTGAGCAATTTGGGTGACACCGTCTTAATTTTATCAGCATCTCCTGTACATCGTGGGCATAGCTTCATAAAATGGATCCAAAAAAATGCTCAGTACGAAGATGTTGCCAAGAATGAAAAGGAGGATGTTGCCTTTAGAAGAATTGTTGAGGAAACCGCACAAAGTTGTGGTGTCAGTTTTGCAAATGGTGCTCTTGAATTTTTAGCCGGAAAAATTGGTGCCCACCCCCGTCTTGGAGTTGAGGAAACCAAGAAACTGGCTTCTTTTTTGGGAGAGGATGGTGGTCAGATCACCGATCAGCTCATTATGGAACTTGTACCGGATTTTGGTGAGGGAGATTTCTTTGAAGCAACCGAAGCCTTTTTCTCCGGTAATTTAAGATGGACACTCGAAGCGATTGAACGACATTTCTTCCATGCAAAAGACGCCCGTCCATTACTGAGTAATTTACAGAATAAAAACCGGCTGCTGAT
This sequence comes from Opitutales bacterium, assembly GCA_965660725.1. Classification (GTDB taxonomy): domain Bacteria; phylum Verrucomicrobiota; class Verrucomicrobiia; order Opitutales; family Seribacteraceae; genus Seribacter. The sequence goes on along the minus strand of CBFIBI010000014.1, from coordinate 30,192 downwards.
CCAACTCCGTGTACTTGTCGACGGTGGAGAATTGGATCCCAATAGCCGTCTCGGAAAAGATCAAATTGAAAGAATTGCTCAAAAGCATGCTCATCACTTCTCAGGTTCTGGAGACAAAACGACCCTAAATCTTTTTACACAAAATCCATGGTTTTTGGGAAGACTTTTACCAGTAACCAAAAAATTTAACACTCGCCGATTGATTGATTTGCAAGCTGATTTAATTGGAGCCTTTGAAAAACTTTTATCCCAACCAAAGGAAGACCAGCCCAACATACTCAAAGATTTGGCAATTCGTTCCCTGTCCAATTGACCGTTTCTTCTAATTTCATCTTGAATGGAAAAAATCATATGTTAAACAAAACTAATGAAAACCAAACTTTTTCTCACATTTTTTGCATTAACCTACAATTTCGCATTTGGCGAAGTTACAAACTCGGAACTTTCCCAAAAGCTTGATTTAATTTTAATCAAAGTAAACGGATTAGAGCAAAGAATCACAAAACTGGAATCTGAAAATATTGAAGTAAAACGGGATATCACAAAAGTTGAAAAAACTGCAAGGGAAGCAAAAACCGCGACTCAATCAATTGCCATTCCAGAAAACCCCATCGAAAAAAAGTCATTCTTTACAAAGCTTAGTAATCAAATACGCAGTGAAGAAGCCAAGGCTTCCGGTCCATGGACCAAGAAAGAAAGCTGGGATCAAATTAGGAAAAACATGACTGAATTTAATGCTAGAAAGATTTTAGGTGATCCAGACAAAATCAAAAATTCTCTCAGTCCACGAATTGAGCATGTATACAAATACATTGGCGATTTAGATGCAGATGGCATTGAAGAAGAAGGCATCATCAACATTAATCGCGGAAGAGTGCATTCATTTATAAGTCCCTTCTGAGCCAAAAGATTTAAATTAAATCTGAAAAAATTTATACTTATTTAATTACAAGAGATATTGTGTTGACTTTTCGTGAATTATTTTCATCATTATAATTTAATTTATTCACCGGTGGTGGATAGATTTCTTAAACAAACAAACAAAACAAAGTATACTATGAAAAACAAACTATTAGCCTTATTTGCCAGTCTTGGCATGAGTGGTTTCGCGTTTGGTGATATCCAAATTGGCGAAAATGTTACTATTAAAGGATTCATTGATGCGTCCTATCAAAATACCAACAGCGATGCTGCAAATGACAGCACCGATGTTTCATTGGACGAAGTTGAGATAGACTTTCTCTTTAATTCTGGTCCAGTTTCTGCTCGTGTTGACTTGGATTCTGGTTTCCAAAATCAAGCTTCTGATGATGGTCATGGCATCGAGCAGGCTCACTTCACATACACAACCGATGGTGGATTATCCGTAACCGTTGGTCGCATGGGAACAATGCTTGGTTTTGAGCGTGAAGATCCATCCGGTCTATACACATACAGTCGTGCTTATGGTCACCCAAACAGCCCAAGTAATTTTAACCTTGGCAACATTGACGGTGGAGAAGACGCTAACAGCACAAGTCGTAATGATGGGGTTCGTTTTGGATATTCAACCGACGCGTTCGCAGTAACTTTCTCGGTTGATCAAGAAATCGATCAAAATTTAGATGTTGCCGATTCCCGACTAAACTATGAGATCCATGTTGGATACACAGGAGTTGAAAATTTAAATGTTGGCCTTGGATACAGAAATGACCGTAGTTCAGGAACTGATGTTGATGTGGTAAATGTGAATGCAGCGTATACTGCTGGCAAAGCATTGATCGCCGGTGAGTACACTACTTGGAATCCTGAAACAAACGGAGAGGAAACTTTAGATGCGTTCATGCTCCTTTTAGATTATGATTTTACAGACAAATTCGGCGGTGCTGTTCGTTATTCAACAGAAGATTACACTACCACAGGTAATGTTAAGACAGATCAAACCAAATGGACAATTGCTCCTAACTATCAAATTACTGATAATTTAGGTACAATCGTTGAATTTAGTTCCATTAATCCTGACGGGGCTAATAACGACTCAACTCAGTTTGCTGTTGAACTTACTTACACTTTCTAAGTTTATAACTTAAGATAAGTTTTCTGGGGCCGTCCATTTTGGACGGCCCTTTTTTTATAGTTAAATTAAAAGCTATTCGTAGTAAAAGTAGATCTACATATTAAAAATAATAAAGATCTGTGATAGTATTTGATCTCCAAATGAATTATATTTTCTAGTGATGATTAATTTAAACCAAGGGTTTTCAATTCCTTACAACGAACCAAAATTCCAAATTGGAGAAGTAGTAGAACATCTTAGATATCAATACCGAGGATTAATTGTTGATTTTGATCATTCCTGTCAAGCAGAACAAAAATGGTACCAGTCTAATCAGACACAACCAGAACAAGCACAACCTTGGTATCATGTATTAGTGGATGGAAATCAACATGTTACCTATGTAGCAGAATCGAATTTAAAGTCAGATCAAACAGGAAAACCAGTAGTTCATCCTTTACTGAACCTTTTTTTTTATGGTTTAGACGAAGAGGAAAATAGATATCTAAGAAATGATGTACCCTTTGATCCTGGTTCGCCACCAGATGCACTTCCTCCGCCTCCACCCGAGGATATTCCTCCATTACCGCCCAATTTGGGATAATTTTCTCAATAAACTTTAGAATAGAGTTAACCTTAAAGTAGTTAATCAATTACTTGTTTTAATTCAGAATAAAGTTTCTCAAGTTCAGGCATTAACACACCCTTTTCCTGCCCTCTCCTTAATGGTTCTCCCCAAATAGAAAAAATTTCGACTGGTTTTCCGCCAAGGAAATCGATTAAACTTGATGGTTTATATGCACCCATTGGTTCAGTTAAAGAAAACTGTCTTTCTAAAAAAGTGTCTTTGATTAAAATTCCATACTCATGAGCTGCAGATTGAATTTCTTTCATTAAAACCTTGGCACGGTTTCTTAATTCCCAACTGCTCAAGATTAAATCGGTCGTAATTCCACCGCCCGCGATACTCAAACCGTTAAAAGGTATGTTCCAGCATAACTTTTTCCACAACGCTTCATCCAATGAGTCGGACCGCTTGACTTGAACTGCAGCATTCTGAAAACAGTCGACCATTGCATTTGCACGTAAAGACAGACTCTTTGCAATCTGACCAAACTGGACATAACCGGGTAACAGGTTTTCAATCGTATTTGGGGTTGTTCGATTAATACAAGTAAAACAAAGCCCACCCATTGCCTCCCGTTCTTTTCCGAATATATCTGTTAGATATTCAACATTCCCCATTCCATTCTGCAAGGAAAGCAATGCGGTATCAGATCCGACCATCGGACTTACAATATCCTCGATATCTTGATTAAACGTAGACTTACAGGCAATAATTACCCAGTCACAGATTCCAATTTCTACGGCATCTCTGTAAATTTGTGCATTGTAAATTTTTTCTGATTTTTTATCCGGTTTATGATGAACCAATTGAAATCCATTTGATTTTACATCTAAATAATTGCTTCTGAGAAGAAAATGAACATCTACTCCTGCCTTTTGGAGCATAAGTCCATAATAACTTCCCACTGCTCCCGCCCCCACCAATCCAATTTTCCCAGCCATTTTTCAAATGCTGCTTAGTGACGCAAAGGTTTTACTTTTATATTCTCAGGTGTTTCTGAGTGATCCGGAAAATCGAGCGTATAATGCAACCCCCTACTCTCTTTTCTTTGCAATGCAGAACGGACAATTAATTCAGCAACACAAACCAAATTTCGTACTTCAAGCAGCGGAAGATCTACCTTGGCATTCCAATAATATTCATTAATTTCACGCCCTAAGTTCCGAATTCGGGTTTGAGCTCTTTCCAAGCGTTTGGTGGAGCGAACAATTCCAACATAATCCCACATCGTTCTTTTTAATTCGTCAAGATTATGAGACAACACAACTCGTTCATCTGAAGCAGTAACATCTCCATCCACCCACTCTGGTAATTGAACCTTCTTCCCTTTCTGACTTTCGAGAAATTGACACACCGCATCTGCACCTCGATAAGCAAGAACAACGGCCTCCAATAACGAATTGCTTGCTAAACGATTGGCCCCATGTAATCCAGTACAGGCAACCTCTCCACATGCGTATAAACCATTAAGCTCAGTCGAACAATCAAGCTTTGTAGGAATGCCACCACAGGAATAATGAGCAGCTGGAACAACTGGTACCGGTTCCTTGGATGGATCAACTCCACGATCTAAACAGTTTTGAAAAACATTTGGAAAGCGGTCTGGAAAATCAATGTTCATGGAAGAAGTATCCAGTCGAACAAAAGGAGCACCTGTTTTTTTCATTTCCCGGTCTATGGCACGGGCAACCACATCCCGTGGAGCTAAATCGGCAAGTGGATGATACTTTTTAAGAAAAGGATTTCCCTTTCCGTCTATTAATTTTGCACCCTCTCCACGCACTGCTTCAGTGATCAAAAACCGGTCGCCGCTTAACGAATGAAATGTAGTTGGATGAAATTGAATAAATTCGAGATTCATACAGGACAAACCTGCTCGGGATGCCATTGCAATTCCATCACCAGTCGCAATTGATGGATTTGTCGTATAAAGATAAGTTTGCCCTGTCCCGCCGGTGGCAAGTAACACCACCGGAGATGCAATAGTTTTTACCTCATGATCAACCCCGTCATATAAGTAAACGCCTAGAACACGATTTCCCTGCCCTTCCACACTTACGCCTATTTTTCGGGCCTTACTTGCAGTAATTAAATCAATTGCAAAGTAATGCTCGAACAAATGAACCCCCTCTTTTGCAATGGCAGTTAGTAAAGCGTCCTCGATCGCTTTTCCTGTTACATCTTTTACATGAAGAACACGTCTTTTACTATGCCCCCCTTCTTTCCCAAGGGATATTCTACCATCTTCCAAACTTGAAAATGAAACACCCAAATCAACTAAATCCTGAATTCGTTCAGGACCTTCCTTCAAGATTTCTCTTACAACATTCTGATCGCATAATCCGTCACCCGCTTCTAGTGTGTCTTCAACATGTTTATCAAGGTCATCTCCAGCAGATGTAACAGCCGCAATTCCTCCCTGAGCATAATTTGTATTCGATTCAGCTTTATCTTTTTTGGTAAATATAGCGACCCGATAGCCTGCCTTTGCCACATTCAAAGCAAAGCTCAATCCGGCGATGCCACTACCCACTATTATTAAATCATACTCTTTTTCTGGCTTCATCTGAAAATTCAATAATTTATAAAATTTGATTATCGATCAGGCGAACCTTATTCACCCATACAGCAAGTAAAAGCAGGGATTTTCCTGACAAAACCTTATTTTCAACTTCCATTGTATCACGATCTACAATTTCAACGTAATCAATTTCAACAGCTTTCGTTTTTTTTATCATTTCACAAACTTTTGTTATAATCGTATCCACATCTGAAATTCCTGACTCGACCATTTGATTGGCTAGTTCAAGTGATTGTTTTAATACCAATGCACTTTGTTTTTCCTCTTCATTTAAATAAGTGTTTCGGGAACTCATGGCCAAACCACTTTCTTCACGGATAATATCACCCACTTTTACCTGTATCGGAAAATTGAGATCCTTTATCATCTTTTTTAAAACGGCGACTTGTTGTGCATCTTTTTGCCCAAGTGCTACATAATCAGGCTGGCAAATATTAAATAATTTTGCACAGATCGTGGAAACTCCTTGAAAATGAGTCGGCCTGCTTGTTCCGCATAATCGATCCGAAACAATATCTTCAAAAACTATGCTTGAAAATCCGTGCGGGTACATTTTCTCATTCCCGGGAACAAAAACAAAATCCACATATCTTTCCTGACAAAGAGAATAATCCCGTTCAAGAGTGCGTGGATATTGGTCCAAATCTTCTCCATCTCCAAACTGAGTGGGATTTATATAAATTGAAACAATAATGACATCAACTGTTCCTCGGAGAAGATCAATTAATGAGAGGTGCCCCTTATGCAAGCATCCCATTGTGGGAACAAAACCAATTTTCTTACCTACCCTCTTCATTTCAAGAGAAAGGGCCTGCATTTTATCTATGGAACCAATAATTTCCATCGACTGGAAGCGTAACCAGCAGGATTAATACGACTTTGCCATCACAACCCGTCCTGGGCTTGGATTGCCGCTAAAAATACAGATTCCAGATTCTCCGGATTCTTGAGGAATGCATCGAATAGTTACCTTTAAATCATTTTTAATCTCTTCCTCCCAGCGAGGATCCCGATCCCAATGAACAAGTGCAAACCCACCATGGATTTCAGGTTGATTCTGATTAGATGGGGTAAAAAAATCATAAAACTCATCCTTTGAATCAATCTCCTTGGTATTTTCCTTACGAAAAGCAAGTGCCTTTTGAAACAAATTATTTTGAATTTCTTCAAGAATTTGAGATGTATTTGAAAGAAATTCATCCAAGCTAATTCCTTCACGCTTCGCCCCCATGTCTCTCCTACCCATAAAGACAGTTTTATTTTCAAGATCACGTGGACCGATTTCAAGAGTTATGGGAACTCCTTTTTTCACCCACTGCCAATATTTTTCTCCCCCTCTTAAATCACGGTCGTCAATTTCAACACGCATATTTAAACTTAAAAACTGCATTTCCTTTAACTGTAGTTCCAGAGCTTTACACGCATCCAAAACTTTTTCACGAGTTTCCTCCTTTGGAGTGACAGGCAGGATTGCGATCTGCGTAGGTGCGACTCTGGGAGGAACAACTAATCCATCATCATCTGCATGAGTCATAATCATTCCACCAATCAAACGAGTCGAAACACCCCAGGATGTTGTCCAACCAAATTCCTCTTTCCCTTCCGTTCCCTGAAATTTAATTCCACATGCCCTAGAAAAATTCTGCCCCAAGAAATGAGATGTGCCAGCCTGTAATGCTTTCCGATCCTGCATCATCGCTTCGATACACAATGTAGATTCAGCTCCGGGAAATCTCTCTGCCTCAGTTTTCTCACCCCTTAAGACTGGCATAGCAAGCCATTCCTCAGCAAAAGTGGCGTAGGTATTTAACATTAAATTTGTTTCCTGGATTGCCTCTTTTTCACTTGCATGCACGGTGTGTCCTTCCTGCCAAAGGAACTCGGCGGTTCTCAAAAAAAGACGGGGACGCATTTCCCACCGAACTACATTGGCCCATTGGTTAATTAACAAAGGCAAGTCACGGTAAGACTGAACCCAACGGGCAAACAGTTCACCAATTATAGTTTCGGATGTAGGACGGACAATCAGGGGTTCATCCAATTCTCCTGCAGGTTGCAAAACTCCATCATCATCTGCTTCCAGTCTTGAATGAGTGACAACCGCACACTCTTTGGCAAAGCCATCAATATGCTCCGCCTCGCGTTGCAGAAAACTCTTGGGAATGAAAAGAGGAAAATATGCATTTTTATGACCTGTTTCCTTAAACATACCATCCAGAGCATCACGAATATTCTCCCAAATACCATACCCCCAGGGCTTTATAACCATGCAACCCCGTACTGGCGTATTTTCTGCCAAATCGGCTGCTTTGACGACCTGTTGATACCACTCCGGATAGTTCTCATTTCGGGTGGGTGTTATTGCATTGCGTGGTTTTGCCATAATTTCGATTAGACTATATTCAAATTTCTCTAAAAAAGCGAGCCACTATGGTCGTCCCAAAAGATCTTTCAAGCAAAGGATTTTGACATATTAATATCCTAAGCCATAATATAATTTTTTTATATTTTAAATACATCCTATTATAACATGACTCATATTATTGAAGTACACGGCCGCGAAATTATTGATTCACGCGGAAATCCAACGGTTGAAGTAGAAGTAGAACTAAGCGGAGGTGCATTTGGACGCGCTGCAGTACCATCTGGTGCAAGCACAGGCGAACACGAGGCAATTGAAATGCGGGATGGTGATTCCAATCGATACCTTGGCAAAGGTGTAAGTCAGGCTGTTGAAAATGTGAATGTAAAAATTGCTGAAGCAATTGTAGGACTTGACGCAACCGACCAAACTGCTGTTGATAACGCAATGTTAACGTTGGATGGCACTTCGAACAAGTCAGTTCTCGGAGCCAATGCAATCCTGGGAGCATCGATGGCTACGGCCCATGCTGCGGCGACAGCATGCGGACTTCCTTTGTACAAATATCTTGGTGGTCCAAATTCCAAAGTCTTACCTGTCCCTATGATGAATGTCTTGAATGGAGGATCCCACTCTGATGCACCAATCGACATTCAGGAATTCATGATCATGCCAGTGGGTGCTCCAAGTTTTAAGGAGGCGCTTCGTATGGGTTGTGAAATCTTTCATTCCCTTAAAAAAGTTCTCAAGGACCAAGGTCTCTCCACTGCTGTGGGGGATGAAGGTGGCTTTGCACCAAACCTAGCCAGTAACATGGCTGCACTAGAATCATTGGCAACCGCTGTAGAAAAAGCAGGGTACAAGCTCGGAGATGAAATTCAGTTTGCATTGGATGTGGCCTCTTCCGAGTTTTTCGACAAGGAAAAAGGTAAATATGTATTCGACAAGAGCGATGGTGTAGAAAGAGATTCCGATGAAATGGTAGCCTTTTATCAGGAAATGGTGAACAAATTCCCAATCCGTTCTATAGAAGACGGATGTGACGAAAATGACTGGACGGGATGGAAAAAATTAACGGATGTAATTGGGGATAAGGTCCAATTAGTTGGAGATGATCTGTTCGTTACCAATGTTGATTTCCTTAAAAAAGGGATCGAACAAGGTGTAGCCAATTCAATCTTAGTAAAGGTAAACCAAATTGGTACTCTTACTGAAACTTTTGACGCTGTTGAAATGGCCAAGGAAGCAAGCTACACTTCTGTGATATCACACCGCTCAGGTGAAACAGAAGATGTAACTATTGCTGATATTGCTGTTGCAACAAATGCAGGTCAGATTAAAACGGGCTCCCTTTCCAGAACAGACAGAATTTGTAAATATAATCAGCTTCTTCGAATTGAGGAGCAACTTGATGATCAGGCAATTTATGGCGGAAAGCTTTAAATTATCTGCATATTATCGATTTATATTTTATCAACTTCCCGACTAAGGAAGTATTCCATTTGTTGATCAGATTATATAATTAGAGTCACAATTGGTTTATGAAACCTTCACTCGAATTGACAGGCTATCCGGACGAACTGTCAACTTGGTGGTGGGAACAAACTCTTCAAAAATGGCACGAACATGGAGAGGAAAAAATTCTAAATCTAATACGGCAGGAAATTATAAAACAAAGTGACCGGTTCAACAAAAGCAGGAAATTTGATTCGCAGGCATACGGAGTGAGAGACCTTTCAATCCTGGCCTATGGGAACTTCTTTTTTCCAAGAACTTGGTGTGCGATGCATCTTGCTCTTGCGGAAGCTCATTATTTTCGGGCTTGGAAAAAACCTCAAAAGGGTCCCATTCGCGTTCTAGATATTGGCTCTGGATCTGGAGCAAGTTCATTGAGCACTCTTCATTTTCTTACTAATCTTAATTTGGAAAACTCAATAACTTTGGAAGCCTGGGACTATTCAGGAAAAAGTCTTAGCTTCTTAAAAGATATCCATCGTTCCCACATTCAGTTATGGAAAAATTCCAAAATAAATACCAAAAGGATGAACCTATGCGACGGCTTACCTCCGATTGAAAAGCAAAGATATGATCTTGTTTTGATGGGGTATTCAATGAATGAAATTCTTGCAGATTATGAGATGAATGAACGAATTGATTGGCTAAAAAAACTTACCAGTTTTTTATCGCCAAGTGGCTTTAGTATAATTGTGGAACCAGCTCAAAAAGAAGTCTGCGATGATTTGCATACCTTAACAGCATCTTTAGCAAGTTCTCAGAAAGATCTCTATTTACATGCACCCTACTTTAATAATAACGCTTGTCCCTTGGTTGCTGAAAATTCTTCATACCATAGTCATGAAGTCCGCAAAATTTCAGAAACCCAAACAGTTGCAAAAATAAATTCTCCGTTAAGACTCGAAACAAACCAAGTAAAATTTGGGTTTAGCTTATTAAGTAAACAAGAACCCAGATCGTTTGTACAAGATTCAACAACTTGCCGCTTGGTTTCTCCAATTAATAAGAAAAAGGGTACCGTTTATTTTATTGGAATTGGGGCAGACGGAATCGAGTACAGGTATGAGATTCAGAGAAGAGTCCTACAGTCCGACGAAACCAAAATACTGACCAAGCTAGAAAGAGGAGATATTTTAGAAATAAAAGATGGAATAGTTGGTAAAGATAAAAACAGGATCAGAATACCCTCTTTTGAATCAATATCATGGCCCTTTGCACCCCGTTGGCAAAAAGGAAACTAGAAACCAATCGCACTTCTTCGACCCTGTTTAGAAATAAGTTCACGACCGAACCACACGCCAGTTCCATTATTTATTTCAGTGAGAGTAAGAAGAAAATAGAAATCTTTCTGAGTAACCTTATCAACTCTGGAAGTCTCTTCTATAATCTTGCCTGAAAGAGAAAAATAGGGACGCGGGTTATTGATTGCAAATGGATCGTTTGCATTAATTTTTGCCCGGGCCTCTTTCGCATAGGAATCTGAAGCTTTACCGCCGGGTCCTTCTGTAGTTGAAATCCGAACGCGTCCAGTGGACAAAAGGTCTCTTTTCATGGCTTGAATCAATAGGTCAGTGTCAAAATATGTCTGAGTATCGTTACGAATTTCTCCAATATGCAAAACTGCAGGTTGATTTGGAGCCTTGGCCAATGCACCAGTAACGAATAAATCACCGAGTAATTTATTAGCTGCACGGGTAAAGTCCTGAGAATTGATCTTATCCAAATTAACCAATCCTTTTTCACTGCTGTCTTCAATATAACGGGCATCTGCAGACCTACCAATTGGTCGCCTCTCATTACAGGATATGAAAATAAAAGCTATGGAAGAAAAGAGAATTAATTTTAAATGATTCATAGATTTAGAATTTTATCGTTTAGCACGTTGGAGCTTAAGCCAAAAATTCTTGGCATTTGGAGATGTTGCAACAGATTGAACTGCTACAATTTCAGCTCCACGAACATAGAGGGACAACCATGTAGCAGAAGAATCCTCGATGACAATTCCATCTTGGTCCATCCACTCGACCTTATAGTTCAAGTTCATTGATTTTTTAGTAAGATTTTTAAGATTAACCTGAATCCTCAATAAATTCTGGTTTACTTTTCCCTGATTAATACTAACAACTTCAACATCCCTTTCTAATCCACCATCCATAAATACTCTCTTCAAATCGGGAATTGAACTTGTATCAGATGGGTCTTTTTTTGTTGTTTGATGAACGGGGTTTGTAGTACCGCACCCACTCAAAAGAATAAATAAAGAAAATGACACTAAGAACAAAGATATTTTGTTTTTCATATAATTATGGATCAAGATTTATTTGTCCTACAATTTTTAACGGGGAATGGGATGAGATACTTCGAATAACTACTAAATTTGTTTGAGCAGATTTCAGCAGTATTTCATTACTCAATTTCGTACCAACCGATTGAATTGTCAATTTTTTATCCAAAGGAGTTGGAATTTTACAAAATCTAATTTGTTTAGGCAGCGTTGACCAGGAGCGTAAATCAGCACGCGTAGTCGCCTGAGCCAGCAAACCAGTCCCTACCCCAACGACAGACCTTAAGGCATCACCTTGTTCCCTTAAAGATTCAGTGGCAAGATATTGGAGACCGCCCTTTAGCAGAGAACCGGAAATTGCCCGTGCGAGCTCGATGGGATAAAACTTTTCAAACTCCTGAGATATGATTATGTCAAAATCCGCAATTAATTCAGTATTGTAAGCATTTCCATTGCTCGTAATTTTAATATCCCGAGCATAAAGATCATTAATTTTCAAGGATGGCATCGCAATTCCCAGATAGGGTATTCTTGAAGTTGTAGAAAATAACATAATTGGCAAGTCGAACCTCTTTTCTACTCGCACCGGTGCTCTTCCAGTCTCAAAAAAAATATAAGTATATTTTTTGTTTTCTCGTTTGTATGACTTAGCGAGTTTATAATCTTCCAACAACCATTTATTTTTCGGATAAATGGCAACTAATTCACGAAGTGAAAACTCTGCTTTTTCAAAATCTTCTTTCTGAGTGCCTCCTCTCAGAAAATACAAAGATTCTAAATAAATTGCAGCTGGGTTTATAAAAATTGGATAATTATCGGGAACCATTTTTCGAATCGTATTGAATTCAACCTGTAAGGAATCTTCTTTTGTTGAATTAATACCTTTTTCCAGATCGATATTTTTCTTAATCATTTCCCTTTTCGAAATTTCAAGTTCTTCCCTCCAGATTTCTTTGGAATCTAAAATTGCCTGTCTAGTTTTAAAAATCTCCGCACGGGCACGACCTGAATCTTTAATCTGTAAATAATTGAGTGCCTGGTAGTACCTCATCATGACCCGTTCATAAATCCTTGATTTATATGGTTTCCACTCTGATGAGCCAAGAGTTGCCAATAACTCTTCAGTTAATCGTTTTTTTGTTTTTAAATGAACCCCAAACCATCGATCATATTCATCTGATACTTTAAGGAATGATTGAATGCTTCCATTAATATCCCCTTTAATTCTTTTAATGGTTCCTTCTTCCAATTGGTAAAGAAGTTGGTCTCTGCGTGGTCCTTTTTGGGAAAGCTTTTCTGCCTCCGAAGAGGCAGATTCTAAGTCTCCAATTTTCCAGGAAAAAGAAAAGTTTTCAGTTCGATCATAGTGTGTGGATACACATCCAACACTAAGCAGAATTAATAAAAAAGAATATTTAATTCTCCTCAAGAACCTTGATTTGAAAATCTGAGTTCGTCTTAGCATCACCCACAACTGTGCGAAATCGTTTTTTAGTTCTAAGCGCCTGTATTAGAGCCTGTTGTTTTAATTTCTTAAAAAAAACGGGGGGCTCTTCAAATCCAGTCATTAACTTGGATGTAACCATAAGAGTACTTAATTCCACACTCATTTTCCGACTAAAGCCATCAGGCAAAGAAAAAATTAATTGACCTGGACGAAGAGAAGTGGAAGGAGAACCTTTTTGTTTCAATTCAACTTCTCCAAGAAGCGAAATTATTTTAAGTCCTCCATTTGTGGTAACTGCAAGCATGATTGCAAAAGGATCATCGGTCTGAAGTTCAAATTCTGAAAGAGGACTTTTAATTAAGCATTTTGATTTTTTTTCCAATGAAGAAAGTGAAAATGAACCGGAATGGAAATCAAATGTATTCTCATTGTCTAGCTGAAAACTGGCCGCTTCAACAGCTCGAATGGTATAGGTCGGACTATCAACAACAGAAGCTTCAATCCCAGCACTTGGTAAAATAGTGATTCGTCTGCCAAAACCGTATAACTCTCCCTTTCGGGACAAATCTCTATCAAACCATATCTCACGTGCGAGCACGGTTCCAAAGCATTGATCTACACGAATATCTTCGGTCTCTTCCCGTAATGAAAGTAATTCGTTTTTCCCAATAGCCTTTAGCCCTGAACGATTTTTATATCTAGCAACCAAAAATCTTCCCTTGGTTATGCGGATTTGCTTCTCAACTTCCTCAACCAAGGGATGGTTTCTCGAAGCCTGCCTCAAATATCCCATTGCTTTATTGTAATGACTTAGTGCTTCTGTGAAATTCCCTTTTTCGGCCTCAACCTGACCTTTTTTTAACAACGAATTGACAACTTCTTCCGAATTTAATCCAAAAAGATTAGATGTTATAATAAAAAATATTACCCAGAATATATGGGTAAATATTTTCATAAAAAAGACAGAAAAAAATTAAAAAGAATGATTTACTGCAAATGTAAGACCACCCACAAAATCCTTAAACTCTGGAGAAAGATTTCCATTCGTCTCTTTAGATGTAAAATTTGCAAGAGCGGTAATATTAAACCAATCATTTACTGCATAACTTGCTGTTGCACCAGCAATGTAAGTTGTATCTTCACGGCCATCATTTGAACCTTTATCATAATACATTTTACTATAATTAAAAGATGGTGTTAAGGTAATCTTCTCGGACAAAGATTTAATGTAACTTAAACTTGCACTGTGAGTAATACCATTTTGAAGATCAAAAGGAGATGCACTTAATGCGGAAGGAGTAACAATGCTTGAAATCAAAGAACTGGGTAAACCACTTGAGGCTAGGCTCTCGTCTAAGGTATCTCCATTAGAAAAAGTATAACTTACACCAGTTGACAAAGATAGAATATCTCCATTTTCCAATGGAATAATTTTAGATAATGACGCACTTGGTGTGTTTGAGAATGAAATTTGCTTATAATTGTCGCGAAATTGAAGGGGTCTTACATATGTACTCCCAACTGTAAATGTAAAGTCCTCAGGAAGAACAAATGGGACACTAAGTCCAGCAATTTGGACATCAACATCAAAGAGACGCAATTCATCTCCAAAATCGCGAACCGGGTCGTTGTAGGTGCGCATGTGCATGAGCATGATAGATGGGGTGCTTATAACATCATCACCAAGACCATACTCTCCCAATCCCATCATGAACATCAAACTTAGATCCAAAGTAGTACCATCCCTTTTACGTGTGATAACTGAATTTTTCTCTGGATTGTTTACATACTTGAATGAAGTACTTAGTGAAAGGGAAGGTGTGAGCTCAGAACTCTTTACTTCGACAAGTCGTTGTGTGCCCAATTCATCGTCAGATGCTTTTGCATCTTCCAAAGCTCCAGCAAAAAAATCGGAAGGTAAAACAGCAGAGGAATTTTCTTCTTGTGCATGAATAGTCACACAAAAATAAAAGAAATAAAGAAAGTAAATGTACTTCATAAAAGTTTTAAAGTCGTTTTCGATTAAAGTCTGAGCAACTAATTTCCAATGGAACCAATCTTAACATTGCCACCATGAAGATCAAAGCTTGTTCGATCCATGATGGAATTAGCCCCGTAACTCATGTTTTGGATAAAGTTAACCCGTCCGTATTGAGTTGCAGATCCAAAATTTGGATACTTTCCATCGACACCTCCATAAAGAGAATTAAGATTAACATTCGAACCGTTTGGAAAGGCAATGTTAGCTAGATTAATGGTCATAGCCTCCATTGTTATTTGTTTAACCATTGAAGAGAAGGCAACTGAATCGGCAGTTATTTGATTAGCAGCAAGCAGATGAACGAAATCTGCACCTTTACCAGATGTCTGCATTTCAGCATTTTTGAGAACGATGTTGTCCAATGAACGAAGAGACAATGCACCTTCGGCCTTGAGACTAACATTTTCTACATTCAAGCTATCAAAAGAACCAATACCTAATTCTTCTCCGCTGTAAGTAATACTGCTTACACCGGAAAGATCCACAGAGTTTGCAGAAAGAAGAATTAAACTTGCGGAAGAATCCGGTGAATTAAAGACCACATTCCCGAGCAAAGTTAGTTTGTTTGAAGCTGCGATGAAATAATCACCAGCTTTTTCAAGAGCACCAAGTTCGTAGCTTCCATTTGGAATTGAAATGTTTCTCCTGCCTAAAACCATGTCATTGTCATCAGATTCGGAATTAGATTCATTCGCACCGGTTGATGAACCTGAGTCTTGGCTTTGACTAGATTTATCAAGCTCAGATAGTGCCTGGTATGCACTATCTAAATCTTGAAAGAAAACGCTAGCCGAAGCTTGGTCCGCAGACATGAAGAGTGTTGACGCTACTCTGCCGTTGAGGTCAGTAAAAGAAAGATCCTCCAACAGAGTCAGCATTTGAGACTCTTGCTGTAAAGTAAGAGGAGTAACTGAAGCAGGAGGGCTGCCAGGGGCATTTACATTAGGCCCGTCGTTGAGATCCTTTAGTACTTTTGCCATTTCATCATCGGTAAGATTCAACTTTGCAAGCTCATCAAGCAACGCTTGGAGTTCCGGTGATGCTGAAGCAGCTGTTTGGTTTTCAGCTTTTTTCTTTGCATCATCAGCAGAAATTTCACCACTTGCAACTTTAGCAGTGATTTCCTTGTTAGACTGAGCTTCCTGCTTTAAGTCTGAAGCAGACTTATTTTTAGAATTATCAGCCCGAGTCTTGGCAGCATCAGCAGTTAAGACTCCAGAAGAGACCAAAGCGTTCTGTGACGATGTAAAATCTTGCTTGGCTTCAAGTTCTTCAGTCGAAAGCTGATTAATGTTAGTTAATTGATCAGAAATATCTACCCCGAGAGCAAGAGAATCCTCGACTACTTCGACAAATTCTATAGCCGCGTCTATATCTTTAGAGCCAGTGGCTTCTAATGCTTCAGCAAGAATTGCCTCTTTTGCATTACGTCGTTTACCCCCTTTTTGTGCCTGCTTCATGGTAGCATCAGATTCCCGAATACTCGTTTCATCCATAGCAACCACTGGAGGTGGAGGAGGTGGCGGTGCTTCAGAAACTGGCGGAGCTTCTACAGGAGGAGTTGCATCCGCTGGAGGTACATCGGTTGGAGGTGTATCGGTCGGAGGTGTATCAGTTGGAGGTGCATCGGTTGGAGGTGCATCTGAAGGAGGTGCATCCGCTGGGGGCTCATCTGATGGTGCAGGTGCATCTGCAGGAGGCTCATCTGATGGTGCAGGCTCGTCCGATGGCTCATTTGCAGGAGGTTCGTCCGATGGTGCAGGCTCGTCAGAGGGCTCATCAACAGGAGCAGGCTCGTCCGATGGTTCATCACTAGGTTCATCTGATGGTGCAGGTTCGTCACTAGGCTCATCAGACGGCTCTTCGGCAGGAGCATCCGCAGGTGTTTCAGGGGGAGCTTCAGCGGCAACTTCGCTAACTGCCGTTGAAACCTCAGCCATCGAAACATCCGCAGTTGTAGCAACCGCAGTGTCTAAGTCTGCATCAATTGCAGCAAGGTCAGCTGGTGGTGCAGGAGCAGGAACGGGTGGTGCAGAGACAGCACCTGTTGAAGTAACAGAAGGTGTAACAGCCTGACCAGCCGAGACAGCAACTGGTTCAGGTGGTGGTGGTGGTGCGACACCAGGAGGAGGTGGTGGTGGAGGTGGTGGTGTGAAGGCTATGGTTCCTTCCGGGACTGTAACCTTACTGTTATAACCACCGCCAGGTGCTTGCTGGATATTCATACCAACGCGAGTTCCTCGGATTCCAGCGGTTCCAACTGGTGACTCAATGTTGAAACTAGATTTCTTATCTAACTTTTTAATATCAACAACCATGTCACCGATATTCAAATCGATCACAACATCAGAAGAACTAGGTTCACCTTCCAATTCAGAAAGCTTGGTTGCACCAGGATCAAATTTTGATTGTGTGAATTTTTTGATGTTTAGAACTGAATCAGCTTTCAAAGTAGAAACAGTTCCGTTGGAAAGTAGAAGAACAACTTTGGCATTAGCACCAGTTTTGACAGTATGACCATCGAACAAGATGCCGCCCGACTTGACTCGATCCGCGGCTAATTCAACACCAGTGGTATTGTTTACAATTGCAACATCTCCTTCCAGTTGGGCAATTATGATTGCTCCCTTAGGTTCAACAATTTCAGCAGGACTATTGTTTTGTCCAAACAGAATGGTTGTGAGAAAAATTAAAGACAGTGTTGTGGATGTTATTTTCATGACTTAATAATGCATTAAAAAGAAGCGATTTTTAAAATACAAGCAATTATTCAAAAATCTCAACAGAAAGTTATTCATTCAATTAGCAAATAATAACCAAAAAATACAATTTTTTCTATTTTAAAAATTTGTATACTTTACCCCAGGCAGAAGAATAAATTTTCTCGAAATACAGAGGGTCAAGATTTTCCATAAGAAAACCCTGTATCAAAATACTATTAAAAATTTCATCGTCTACAAAAAAGAAAGCTGGTCTGAGCTCATATCCTTTTGCTGGAATCTCAACTTTTTCATTTTCTTCAAAACGATCCGTTTTTCCCTTTCCAGTCGAGGCAACTAAGGAATTGGGATTAATTCCATGAAGATCAGCAATTTCTTCAAGGGTTTTACCTCCTTGGGGAACATTGAAAGTTCTGCCAGCTAAAAACACTGGAAGATTAGTCTGAATAAGATGAAAACGGGCACTACTTATCGATTTCGAAGGTGCCTTGATCATCGCTCCGCTTGCTTGATGGATTGATCGATGAAAGCTGAATGGAACAGATTCGTTTACTCCGGGAATTTTTGCCATATTCGAACTTAGGTCTGCATCAATTTTGTATCCGCCTCTCATGTTAAGAGATAATGTTGAACCGTTTTGAGTAACCCAATCTGCCTGGGCCATATAAGGTTGGTTTACGGGAAAAGGAGCTTTTGCGAATTGCGGATGTCGATAGGCGGTTTGATCGAATTGATCTAATAAAAATCGTCTTGCGAACCCGGATCGAAAAGTTTCAGGAGATAATACAACAAGTTCTTTTTGACTTTTTATGTAAAGCAAGCGGCGAGAAGCGAGTGAATCATGAGCCGTAGGAATAACCAAACCATCAATTTCAATCGATTTAACAGATTTTGCTGGAAAACCATCTCCATTAACTTCCAATATTTGACCGTAGGGAACCGTGCCATTTTTTTGCCCAAATATTCTTAAAATACCACGCTTATCCAAACGGAAATTCCCATCAAATACAATCGAATTTCCTTCCCTTCGAGCGTTTTTCAGGATCAACATCGGGGGGTCACGAGAACCCGTTTGGTTCGAAACCTGGTTATTTGAAAAATAAAGGTTACGTGAACTAAAGCTTAAAATCGTTGGGAAGATTCTTAAAATTTCATAAGGTAAAAACAGAAAATTATCACACGATTTACTGGGTAATGAAAAATTACTGTCTTCCATATCAAAAAGCATACCCTGATAAAATTCAAGTTCAGGAGTACCGTCTTTAAACATTGCTTGAACGGCAGTAGGGAAAGTATTTCCAGCATCCTCTGCTTTCTCCTGTATTGTTTTAAAAGTTTCGGTTTTAAATCGTGCCAAATTAGCAGCCCTAATTTCTGATTTTGATCTTAAAATTTCAGAGGTAAGGAAATTATCAAAAGTTTGATGGGCAGGAGATGTGAATGTTCTAGCGTCACCATAAAACCAACAACCTGAACCATAATCCCACCAGGTTATAACAAAATCCTCTGGGTTAGAAGCTTCATTTAGTTTTTCAAGAACCTTGATGGTATTAACTGGATAAACAACATGTGAGTTATAATTCTTTGCGTGTTTGATGTTGGGCATTGCAAAAAATACAACAATACACGCCACAATTCCCCAAGTACCCCACCTGGCATATTCGAAATTACTTGAATTCTTCACAAATAATTTAACAAGAAACCAAGTAACAATTAACAACAGAAAAACAAAACCCAACGATGCCACATTTCCGACATGTACAGTAAAGCGAAGACCAACTGAACCTTTAAAACAATAGTATGCAATCGCGCAGAAAGGCAAAGTAAGACAAAGCTCCCAATACCTTAAAATCAGGAAAGCAATTCCGATAAATCCCAAAAATGCCGTGGGAATTATCAGTGCATTAGCCTTTTCACTTGGGGGTAAACATCTTGGGCAAGAGCAGGATGGTGCGTCCGAAAGGATACGATTCCGAACCACATCAGGCGGAACTTCACTGGCTTCTCGGATCGTCGTTTGTACATCTTTAAAGTTAAGAGAATAACCAGTTGTTGATACCGATTTTTTATTAGTACTTTCACCTGAGATTACGGAATAGCTTTGTAATTTACCTGTGATCTTACCCCAAGTTCCAGAAAAAGGTCCCATGTTTAAAAAAGGAAGAATTCCAACAAAAAGGAAAATAACAAGAACCATCGCACCTCCATGAAACAAAAGTTTACCCAAGCTTTTTTCTTTGTTGTGAGAAGAAATTTGCGAAGAACCACTTTCATCAGATTTAAAAGAATTGAATTTCTCTTTTGCCTCGGTTTTCGTAAGAATTTTAAAAACAAATAAAAAGCATATTGGACAGATTAAACCAAAGTAAAATCGTAAAGGAGTATGCTCAACTGAGCTGCCAAGAGACCATGACTCAGCATAAAGAGTCCAACCCATAAAAAATGTCCCAAGGCAGGCAAAAGAGAAGGAATCTAAATTGTAAATCTTGATTTCAGGAGAATCATCAGTGCAACGGGATTCTAGGAAATAGTCAAAAAATACAATACCCCATCTGTATACTAAAAATGCCAAGGACATTGAACATATAATTGACTGAACTGATCCGTAAAAAAATCCGGCCAGATACAAGGTTACAGTTCCCGCTAATAAAAAATTTGCGGACTCTTTCCTCGAGGCAGCGATCAGAAAATACAAAGCAAATGCAGGCAATGTTATTGAAAACATATCCGTGTCGTAATATCCGGCAAGAGTTCGATTATAATAACTATGGGTTATTCCAGCCAGGCATGCGGATAAAAAACCCCATAACGAACTACCATATAACCTCCCGATTAAAACAATCGGTATACAAACTAAACCAGCAACGCAAACAGGCAACCAAAGCAAAAGAAATTCGATTTGGACCGAAGGAAAAATCTTTAATAAAAGATAGGGTAAAAAAGTAATCATCCCGTTTTGATAAACACTTGGAATCAAATGATTATCTTGATGCATCCCCAAGTGAGCTTTTTGCAAAATGCTACCAAAATAAAAACTGTCATGGGTATTGGGTAAAGCAACGCCATCCTTTACCATATCGGGTCTTAAATATTCCACTTCACCACTCTCATTGGTAAAATTTGCCTGAGCAAAATCGATCCACTCCAATCGAATCCAAAAACTTAAAAAATAAGCTAAAATAATAAAAATTAAAGTAACTGACCAATGAGATCGATCTTTAGGCAATTCAATTATATCAGTAAAGAATCCGCGCTCTTTTATTGAATTTGCCAAATTAGAATTTTTCACAACCAGAAATTAAACCACAAAAAATAGATCTTAAATTGATTATTTTTTAACAATAAACTCGGTTACCGAAACTTTTTTTGTAAGCCAGACAACTTTTTACTCAATGAAACAATAAGTGAATTCGTTTTGGTTGAGTTAAATGATGAGCCAATTGTGGTTCTTGATCCACCATGTATTCTTGCACCTAAATTTTTAATGTGGAAAGCGTAGTCATTGTTGACCATAATACCAAGGAGTTCACCTTTCTGAGAGAAAACCAAGTCACCCTTTCCTGGATCAAATTCACCTGTCACGAAAGCAAATCTTGTATGCTTTACTTTAATATACCTAGAATCTCTCTCATCTCGCATAAAATCGGTTTGGCCAAAACGTCCATTTTGTGAATCAACAACAACTGCCTCGGAGAAAAGATAGGGATTTTCCGGTGCTTTGAAAACTGAAATATCTGAAGATTTTGATAATTCACTTGGATTAATATACAAAGGAACTATTAAAATTCTTGGATCATCCATAAAAGCCACTTCTTTAACTTGAATATTATCTTTTAATCTAGGACTACTAACCTGTCCGCGCACTTCAATGAGTTTTCGAGTTGTTGGCTCCAATCGAAAAGGACTACCCCTAGTGTGAACTAAGCAATATGCAAAGGAACCATCGACCATGATAATAGAATCCATAGAATAAGAGTCATTTTTGGTGCCGGAAATAAAGCCAGCGTTATGAGTAAAATTTAATTCCAGTTTTATTTTATTTTGCTCGTATCGGGTATAAATATCGTTCAAGGATTTGGTTTGAACATCGGTCAATTTTCTAAAGTTTTCTTGCTGTTCTGCAACCGATTCCTCAACTTCTTTCTTAATAGTATCAACTTTAGAGCCAACTCCATCCACCGTTTCCTTAACTCCTGCCATCTCTTCACCAACCCGACTCATGTCTCTTTTCACACTGTTAACATCCTGAGTGACCGAAGTAATTTTATCACCCACGCCAGCTAAGCCCTGCCCCACTACCTTTAAATCTTTACCTACGCCTTCAAGACCTTGATTTAAAGAATCAATTTTCTCATCAATTTTCGAAGTTGAGGCTACCAAAGCATCGCTTCGTCGTTTTTCATCTTCTAATTGAGCTTTTGCTTCGGCTGCGGCTTTTTCTTCAGCCTTTGCCTTTTCCATAGTTTTAGCAAGTTCAACACGGAATGCAGCCGCCTCTTCTTCAGTTTTTGCTTTCAGCTCGGCTAGTTGCTCAGACTTTTTCTTGGCATCCTCTAAATTTTTTGAAAGTAGCTCAAGTTCTCTCTTAGAAGCTGCATTAGTTTGTAACAAAGCTTCCCTCTTTTTTTCGATCTCTTCCCTTTTTTTCTGGAGTTCACGAGCTTCCTCCTGAGATTTTTGAATTTCTTTTTGCTTGTCAGCAATTACAGCATCTCGCGAAGCAATCTGATTTTCTTTGTCTTCAAGTTCTTTCTGTCGCTGGGCTATTTGCTCTTCTAATTTAAGCTTTTGCTGAAGAAGGTCATCCTTATCACTACTTAAATTTTCCAGAAGGGTTTCATTGGTGGCTTCAAGTTCTGCAACCACATCGTCATAACTTTCGCCATCCGAAATTCTTTCGATTACTGCATTGGAAACAATCTTTTGCCCATCTTGTGCAATAACTGCATCTTCTGGAACATCGAATCTCGCCAATGCAAGAATGCTCAGCAGAAGAAAATCGCAAACTACGAGTAGTAAACTACGACTCATACCTCTTCTCATCATCTTGCTTAACAAGCAAGTGATTTCGATAAGGGCGAACAACGAAAATCTTTAATGCGGCAACAAAAAGGATTCCAAAAAGTGTTGAAGTGTAAGCACCGATTAAAGCATCCTGTTTTACATCCAAAACTAATAAAAGAATAAGAGACAGTACCGTACCACCCAAACCCACATAAAGCCCGAGATCGAATAAGTTCTCTTCGTTATCTAACAAAGATAATTTAAGTTCAGCTTTTAAACCTTCTTCGTTCTTGACTTGAGAAATTCGCGACCAACAAATTGCGAAAATAACGACTTGTACGAGAAAAAATGCACCCGCAATTATAGCAGTGACGACTGTAAGATTTTGATCCGGCATTGATTTCTCATTGGCAAAGGCGAGAAGATTCGCAAGTGCAAAATCAAAACCGGCAACAGAAATTTGCCCACGAGGTGTTTGTAAAAGGTTGGGCTCCAACGACAAAGCAACAATTAGGGCGACCAAAACTGATCCTGAAAATTTTACGGTCCATCGAAGGAAAAAATGGCTTTTGGAGCGATGATAAGCTGGTTTTGGTAATACAGTAGATAAGAAGATAAATAAAATAATTAACGAACTCATCAAAAGGGTAATTTTAACAAACAGAGCACTTCCTCTGTAACTGTGTGAAAGAATGGTTAAAATTTTCCCTCCAAAAAGAGGAAATAAAGGTGAAACCATATTTGAAATGAAGCCTTTTTTATTTATAGGCTGCCCACTGACTAATAAGTGCTTTAAAGATTCGTCACCATAATTCATTGCCAGCGAAATATCTTCCAATGCTGCCTCTGCAGCCTCCTTGTCACCGTCCTTTTTATAAACAGGATAACTCTCGATGTAATTTAACAATCCGGATGGATCTCCAGACAATAGAGTTGCTCCGTAAATGATTTGTAATTCATCTTCAAATTTTTTCTTTACCACCTGCTTTTCTTGAATTAATTGAACCAATTTTTTTCTTCCTTCATCTCTTTCCTCGAATGGCAAAAATCCAAGATTTTGTTCAGCTAATTTAATTTTCCCGATCGATTCAGAAAGTGGGCGGTTCCTCATTCGGATTAATGCAGAGAGGTCAAAAACAGCCTGTAAATCAGAACATGCCTGAGTAAGTTCGGCAACCTGCATTAAATTCATCTTTCTAGCGAGTTGATGGGCAGCCCAATAAAAAGCACGAATCCTTTCTTTGGAATTAAAATCACCTTTAAGCAAATTTTGGGAAAGGCGACCTATCTCGTAGGCAGTATCTGAAGTAAAATATTCTTTTTCAATAGACATTGCGGTTCCAACCATCATGGGGATAAGTATAGGATAAGGTAACCATCTTCCGTGCTTCTCAAATTCCCCTTGCTGGTTAATTATTCCACCAACGATAACCGCGTAGCCTCCATCATCCATTTTCCCTACCTTCAACATCCCTGAATCTTTTCCAATTGCTTGAAAATCAATCGATGATAAAGACGAATTACTCTCCATTTTATTGATGAAGGCATCAGGTACTTTTCTAATAACCCGGAAAAACTCTGCCTTACCAGAAAACTTGGTCAATGAATCCCTTGCGTCTGCGATGCATAAATCGCGTATTTCAGCCTCGCTAGCATTTTGATCAAATTCTCCAGGAAACCTTACACCAACAGACAATACGATTCTACGGTTAGGAAAAAAAGGAAAACCCTCGAGTTTTGCGATTTTAACACCTGGAAATGAAGAAATCCTTGGATCACTAAGTATTCTTGCCCAAAAATTACCCGGTCTACCTTCCTTTGGAATTCCTTTCAATAAAGCTTGTACATTATCATTCGAGCTATTGTTACTTAATCTGTCCCACAAATCTCCTCGAGTTGTAGCTCGATTATAAACAAAAAATGCCTCAAACCGCCCTCTGCTCAAGTTATACTGATCGATACCTCCAAAGTAGTCCTTAAAAGTGAGCATATCAAAAATGCTCCCGCCTCCTGAAATTGCCAATTCAGGATGATCTTTCTTTTTGTTTTCAATGGTATCAGTATATTGCTTTCTATTTTGAAGAGATGTAAGTGGTAAAAGCATTTCTGCTGGACCAATATTGTTCTGGCGCAATTGACGAACTATTTCCTGATCAATAGATTTACTGCCCTGCCCTACATTTTCCAATGAATCTTCGGAAACAGTTGAGAAGAATACGGGACTGCCCAACCCGAGCACTCCTAAAACAAAGGCTGCAGGTAAGAGTAATATACTCCCATATTTTGTTTTTTTTAATGATTCCAAATTTCCCAACTTAATTTTATTATCGAAAATAACCCTTAAACATGCAATCGATTTTTGTTCACATGATTCTTTTAATTGATCTTTGTTCAAAAACTCAACCCATTCTATCTGACTTCTAATATGCCACTCAAAGTAAGTATTTATGGTGATCCTGTACTTCACAAAAAAGGAGAAAGGGTTGAAAAGTTCTCTGCTTTTTTAACCAAGCTTTACAAGGATATGCTCGAGACAATGTACAAAGAAGAGGGTATTGGGCTCGCTGCACAACAAGTTGGGCTCGCTCTTCAATTTTGCGTTATTGATGTTCCCAGTCATCCCGAATATCCTATAACTTGTGTACTAGATGGAAATCAGCTTTCCCCTCAACTTCTAATGCCAATGTGTTTGGCAAACCCAATAATTGAATTCTTGCCCAGCGATGAATATTATTACGAGGAGGGTTGCCTTTCTTTTCCTGAAATCAAAGGAGATATTGCTCGCCCTGAATTGATTAGTGTAAAATACCAAGATATTAATGGGGTGCCCCACACTCTAGAATGCGATGGTTTGCTTGCAAGATGTATTCAGCACGAAGTTGATCATTTAAACGGAATACTATTCATCGATCGAATGGAAAAAGATGTCTTTTTAGATATAAAAAAAGAAATACAAGCACTTAAAAAAAATACTCAATCAGCTATAAAAAGAGCAAATTGACCACCTCTCCGAACTAACTTTACAATGTAAAATGAAGAGGAATACTCAACAGGGGAATATAATACTTGAAGTCATTAAAGCTGCAAATCGTCCCCTAACTCCACTCGAAATCCATCAGAGAGCCTCGAATAGTAGTCCACGCATTGGAATTGCAACCACCTACCGTCATCTCAAGGCACTATCAGAAAAAAACCAAGTGGTCGGAGTTGATTACCCTGGTCAACCTCCGCGATATGAATGGGCAGACGGAAAGGACAAGGTACATTTTTCCTGCCGTTCCTGTGGTAAACTTTTCGCGTTGGATGATACCACCGAAGATAGCCCACCAGCGAAAGCTCCAAGTGGATTCACAGTTCAGGGCTTCGAGGTCATGCTGTATGGTGTATGCCCCGAGTGCGGGTGATCTTCTTAGAAATTGTAAGTCAATCCAGCATGCACAGCTCTTCCAAGTGCCGGGTAACCAATAACCTCTTCATATTTTGCATCAAAAAGATTTTCAATACGAGCATTGAATATTAGATCATCCGAGATTTCATAATTGCCGAATAGACGAACTATAATGTAATCATCATTTTTGTTTGTGGCACTTTCCTTTGTATTGGCTTTAAAATTCACTTGAGTACCTAAGTTCAAAGAATTAATTCCATAGGTTGCAGTAACAGAACCGAAAAACTCAGGTCTCTTAGGAAGAAAATCATTGTTTGAACTTAAGTCCTTAGACTTTGAGTATGAAACCGAAGAATCTAAATAAAGTCTTTCTGAAATTTGATTTTTCGATGAAATCTCTAAACCATAAGATTCGGCTTTATCAATATTTTCTGCAGGAAAGTATACCCAATTGGTAAAGTCATAATCAGCCCTAATCAAGTTGTCATATTTTGTTAAAAAAAGTGTTATCCCATAAATATTTGATGCCGATGGGTCTTTATATTTGAAACCAACTTCGTAATTATGAGACTCTTCTGCCTCTAGATTTAAATTACCGGGATAAGTTGGCGAAAATTCATATAAGTCTAAGGCTTCAGGAGGAGCAAATCCCATAGCAAATTTACCATAAGCACTAAAATTTTCACTTATTGATCTTCGTACTTTAAAATCATATGTCTCAGCGTTTTTAAAATCAGAATAATCACTAAAACGAATGTTCCCACTCACTTCTGTATCATTTGTAATTTCATGGTGAATGCCCAGTGATGAATAAGCTTGCTCCCAACTATTAAGGAAATTTCCCTCTCTAAAAAATCTGCTTGTAGAATAACCTAAACCAAATTGAATAGTGCTGCTGTCGCTAAGAAGAAGTTTTGAGAAAAAATCCACATTTTCTTGTTCTGTCCAATACAGCATATTCCAACTAGGCGTGTAATTTATCTCATCCTCGCTGTATGAATAATTCACACTTGCATCCCAAGCATCTGTTTTAATCTCTATTTGCGGTGAAATTAAAAAATGAACAGTTTCCTGATAATTATCAGGACTAACAGCAAAATTTTTGTTAAAGTTTGTACCTAGGTAATTATCATAACCAAGACCAAGAAAATTAACTGTAAGACCATCGGTCAGTTGATTTTCTATTAAAAAAGAAGATGACAGGCTTTCAAATTTTGAATATGGCCGATCATTCTCAGTATCCAAAGATGAAAAACTAAAGTTGCCTGCCCATTTACCTTTTTTGAAACGAGAAGTGTAATTTGAAATCAATGTATCAAAGGAACCAACTGAAAAACCTACATTTGATTCATATCCATCAACAAAAGGTAATTCGTTTCGCATGTGAACTGTTCCACCCATTGCGTTAGCTCCATTAAGACTCGATGAACCTTTTAAAATTTCAATACTTGAACTGCCGAGTGTGGAGAGTTCTCCCAGATTGTATGTACCAGAAAAACCACCATTTAGTCTTCTTCCCTCGTAAAGAAAAGTCACATGATTACTTTCCCCTCCTCTGCTCAAAAGAGATGTCTGTGAGCCTAATTGACCAGTTCTTGCAATGGCCATCCCAGGGACGGAGCGCAAAGCATCAGATAAATTGTATATCTGTCTTTCAATAAGGTCCTCGCCCGATATTCTTGTAACCCATGGCGATGCATCACTCAAAGGTATAGGTGATCTCGTTTCTACTACTACCATCGGCTCTAATTCTGATTCCCTTTGAGCATAAGCAAATGCCCCTAAGAAACTAATCTTGATTAACAATAATAAAATAACAGAACTTTTGACCATTATCTTATTGATAATTGATTATCAATTATTGTAAACAGGGAAATGAAAACTTTCTAAAATTATAGCCAATAAAAAGGGAAATATATTAAATGACCTAAAAAAATTTAGTTCCTCTGATTAGTACACGTCTTTCAAGTATCGCTTTTCTTTTTGTAAACCTTTAACCCAGGCAGCAGAATCATCTTCATTCATGGATCCCTCCTGCTGTGCAATCGTTCGCAGTGCTTGATCGACATCTTTAGCCATACGGGAAGCATCCCCGCAGACATAAAACAGGGCACCGTTCTGTAACCAGTCCCATAACTCTGGGCCTTTTTCCAGCATCTTATGCTGGACATAAACTTTTTCATCCTGGTCTCTTGACCAAGCTAAATCGAGTTCTGTAAGAAATCCGTCTTTCCGATAACTATCCCATTCATCTCCGTACAGGTAATCGGTTTTGTGAGAGCGATCGCCAAAGAAAAGCCAGTTTTTACCACTTGAACCAATAGCTTTTCTTTCCTCAATAAAAGCACGAAAAGGAGCAATACCAGTTCCGGGTCCGACCATTATAATTGATTTATCACCATCTTCAGGAAGCTTAAAATTCTTATTTGGGTGAAAATAACATGGAATTGTATCCCCGACTCTCTCGGCTAGGTAAGAAGAGCAAACCCCTTTTCTCTTTCTACCATAGGTATCATACTTTACCACTGCCACGGTAAGATGTACCTCCCCAGGGTGTGCGGAGAGACTTGATGCAATGGAGTAAAGACGTGGTGGCATAGCACGTAACAAACTAGTAAACAACTCCACAGATAGTCCTTGTTGAGGGTATTCTAAGAACAAGTCGATTAATTCCCGTCCCCACATATAATCAATGAGATCGTCTTTTTTTTCCATTTTGAGTAATTCATCTAAGGCTGGCACTTGGGCAATCTCATTAAATTTCTTAATTTGAATTTTACTCAAAACCGTGCAAGCGAACTTGTTAAGTAAAGCTTCACGAAGAGAAAAATTTTTTTCCGCTATCATTATATTTTCATTACCGGAAAAACCGATACTTCCTAATAGATTATCAACTACTTCGGGGCAATTTACTGGTAATACCCCCAAGGAGTCACCCGGTTGATAATTTAAACCGCTACCCTTGAGTGAAAGTTCAAAATGCCGAGTCTCTTTATCCGAGCCCTCTGTAAGCATACGGTTTACTAAGAGTTGAGAATAATATGGATTTGATTTACTATGGGAATGTTCCCCTGATAAAGTTGTCATAGGCAGATAATTTTAATTAGTTATACGCATTTTCCTCGATGGACTCCAAGCGAAATTTATAAATTTTTAAGATTCTTATTTCTTTGCTCAAAAAAATTTCTATTGTACACTGAATTGATGTTCGGAGACTCAAAAATCAATAATGATGAAAGACGGAAATGGGTAGAAGTTATCCTGCAACACCCCTTTGATGAAGATGACTGGTATGATGCACGTATTTCTCTAATTAAACTACTATCTTTAGATGAAAAATATGCGGACGAGGATGCAATCAGATCTTATATTTGTTGCTGTGCCGAAGCGACTAGTGGGTCTTTCCCACTCCCAACTCTAAAAGATTTAGTTAATGAATTCTACAACGAATTCGGAATGGAAAGTGCAAAGAAGATAATTCAATCTTAGTTTAAATTTCTATGGGCTTTCGTTACCTCTAAATATTTTTCAGCCCAGCCCTTTAATTCTGCTCTTTTTTTTATGGATAATTGCTTCTTTATTTCTCCAGGCACACCGGCAACAAGAGAACCGCTTGGCACAACCATTCCGCTGGGTACAACAGTACCAGCAGCAATAATTGACTGGTTACCTATTACGGCTCCGTCAAGTATTGTTGCGTTCATTCCAATCAAACATTCGTCACCAATTTCACACGCATGAATCACAGCAGCATGGCCAATTGTTACATAATTCCCAATAATTAATGGATATTTATCTGCCAAGTGACCAATCACGCCATCCTGTAAATTAGAACATTGGCCTATCTGTATATAATTTATATCACCTCTTAAGACACAACCGTACCAAATACTTGACTGCTTGCCTACTCGGACATCACCCACAACAGTTGCATTTGGAGCAATCCATACATCGGTTTGCAAAGAAATATCTTCCGTTAAGAACTTCCCTAAACGCTCGTGTACATTCAAGGATTAAAAGAGATTAGTATAAACCTATTGGCAAGCTTCGCACTCTTCACCATTCATCATTGCTTCGATGCTACAAGCTTTAACCTCGGCATCGGTATACTCTTTTTTAGCGGATGGTTCGCCAGCAACATCACCTAAAGGCTTAGATTGCCCAAGTGCAACTGTAGCCTTTTCAAT
>CBFIBI010000013.1:7103-47473 GCA_965660725.1 Opitutales bacterium | reverse complement strand
GTTTTTCTTTCTTTGTTTAATGAACGAACTCCCTCAGCTGTGCTCGAAACTGGAATCAACCGAGCATTAGGAAGATTCCTCCTCAACCATTCGCCACACTGAGCAAGTGCTTGATCTTTGGAACGAACCTCCTCAATTTCAGAAAGTGGAAAAAAGCTTAGTAAAGAATGTTCTACTTTTAAAAATACCTGAGCAACAATAGTAAGCTCTGTTTCAACAAGAAGGTCGAGAGAACGATTTACTGCACCCTCTGTAGAGTTTTCAATCGGAACAACACCATAATCACATTCCCCACTCTCCACAGCCTGGAAAACATCTGTTATATCGGGTAATGCACGATATTCTAAAGTTGATCCAAAATTATTTACAGCAGCCTGATGTGTGTAAGTTGCTTCTGGACCAAGATAACCGATAACCATTTTTTTCTCCAAAGCAATCGAGGCCGATATAATTTCCCGATAAATAGTACGAAGGGAAACCTTATGCATTGGTCCGTCATTCAACTTTTCTAATTTTGCAAAAACTTGCTCCTCTCGGGCAGGATCATAGGGGTCAATCCCAAGCTCGCTTTTAATGCGGCCAATTTCTACAGCGGCATGTACGCGTTGATTTAACAAGTCGACTATCTTAGTGTCGACTTGATCAATTTCATCCCTTAAAGACTCTAGTTTTTTATTTTCCACAAAAAAGGTTGTTGCGAATGAAGAAGATATTGGTTGTTTTCGCAAGTCTTTATCATTCTTGATTCCAAATGAAATCAAATCATAATATTTTCTTATGAATTCTTGCAACCGCAACTTTTCCTCCATCGTTGTTGATGGAAATGATCGCGCACCTAATCGTTCAATGCTTAGAGCAGTAGGCTTCGAGGATGAGGACTTTGAAAAACCACAGGTAGCAGTATGCTCCGCATGGAGTATGGTAACGCCATGTAACTCGCATCTTGACGAACTGGGCAAAGCGTCCGTAGAGGGTGTTGATCATGCAGGAGGAAAAGCTGTGCCATTTGGAACCATCACGGTATCAGACGGAATTAGCATGGGAACACCTGGAATGAGATACTCGTTAGTTTCAAGAGAGGTAATTGCAGATTCAATCGAGACTGTTGTTGGAGCTGAAGGCATGGATGGACTTGTTGCCATTGGAGGATGTGATAAAAACATGCCCGCGTGCGTCATGGCATTAGCTAGATTAAATAGACCTGGGATTTTTGTTTACGGAGGTACTATTCTTCCCGGAATTCATAAAGAGCAAAATTTAGATATTGTCTCCGTATTCGAAGCGGTGGGTTCTTATGCTGGTGGAGCTATCGACAAGGAAGAACTTACTGCTATTGAAAAAAAGGCCATTCCAGGACCTGGATCCTGTGGAGGAATGTATACGGCAAATACAATGTCCTCCGCAATTGAAGCTTTGGGAATGAGCCTACCTGACAGCTCTGCTCAACTGGCCGTTTCAGATGATAAGAAGATTGATGCGAGGGATGCAGGTGCGGCTGTAGTAAATTTAATTCAAAAAGACATAAAGCCCAGGGATATTATGACAAGAAAAGCATTTGAAAATGCGATAACAGTTGTGATTACCTTGGGAGGTTCAACAAATGCTGTGCTCCACCTACTTGCAATGGCACATACTGCTAATGTTGCATTGAACCTCGATGACTTTACTGAAATTGGGAAACGCGTACCAGTGCTTTGCGACTTAAAACCAAGTGGTAAATATAATATGTCTCATTTTGTTCGAATTGGCGGTCTACGCCCCCTCCTCAAAACGCTTTTGGAGAAAGGATTACTACATGGTGACTGCATCACAGTAACAGGCAAGACACTAGCCGAAAATGTGGCTAATGCGAAACCTTATGCACCCTACCCCGATGGTCAGGATTTGGTTCGTCCATTCAACGACCCGATCAAACCGGATAGTCACCTACGTATTCTTTACGGAAATCTCGCAGCTGATGGAGCGGTAGCAAAGATTACCGGTAAAGAAGGCCTTAAATTTTCAGGTAAAGCGATTGTATATGAATCCGAAGAAGCTTCCTTACGTGGTATTCTCGACGGAGAAGTGGAAGCTGGTCATGTCATAGTTATCCGGAATGAAGGACCAGTTGGTGGACCAGGCATGCGAGAAATGCTCTCTCCGACTGGAGCAATTATGGGAAAAGGACTGGGGAAAGAAGTGGCTCTAATCACAGATGGAAGATTCTCTGGAGGGAGTCACGGTTTTGTGGTTGGTCATGTTACGCCGGAAGCTGCAGTGGGTGGATTGATCGGACTACTCAAAAACGGAGATCCCATCACCATAGATGCTGAAAATAATCAATTAACATTGGATTTATCCAAAGAGGAAATAGAGAAAAGAAAATCATCATGGACTCGCCCGGAACCCAAAGAAAAACGTGGAGTCCTCTCAAAATACGCCAAACTTGTAAGCTCAGCATCTCTAGGTGCGATTACCGACGGAGATTAAAATCATCATGAAATCAGAACTTTACCTTTCTTATCCAGAAGCTCATTTTTGGGCAGACTTTTCATTTGTAGATTTTTCCAGTGGCTATTTGGAATCGATGGCAGAATCGATCTCCAAGGCATTAGCTTCAATGAATGAATTGGAAGGCGGGGCGATCGCAAACCCTGATGAGAACCGAATGGTAGGACACTACTGGTTACGTGCCCCTGAGCTTGCCCCGGATGAAGAGCTTGAGACTTCGATAGTTAAGACTCTTGCTAAAGTAAAGACAGTTGCAAAAGCAGTTCATTCCGGATCACTTCAATCTCCACACGGGAACTTCACAGACTTATTGATTATTGGAATCGGTGGCTCCGCTCTTGGTCCACAGTTTGTGGGCAAAGCTTTAGGTCACTCTGTTACTGACAAGCTCAAGGTTTATTTCTTTGATAATACAGACCCTGAAGGGATCGACCAAACACTTTCCGAAATTGGCGATGCTCTCACCACCACTCTCGTTCTAGTCATTTCCAAATCGGGGGGCACACCCGAGACCCGTAATGGCATGCTCGAGGCCGAAAATGCTTTTATCAAAAAAGGATTAGATTTCTCCAAGCATGCCATCGCGATCACTGGGGACGGTAGCAAACTACACAATTATTCACTGGAAAAAGGGTGGCTGGATTTTATCCCCATGTGGGATTGGGTGGGAGGTCGCACCAGTGAAACCGCAGCAGTAGGCCTTTTACCAGCTGCCCTGCAGGGGATTGATATCGATCAGTTACTTGACGGTGCAAAGCAAATGGATGAAATGACCCGTAATTCTGATTTCCGAAAAAACCCTGCTGCCATGCTTGCCCTTTCTTGGCACTACCTCACAGGCGGAGATGGATCAAAAGATATGGTTATTCTCCCTTACAAGGACCGCTTGGAGCTGTTCGCAAAATACCTCCAACAACTGATCATGGAATCTTTGGGGAAAGAAAAGGATTTGGCAGGAAATATAGTTCATCAAGGAATTTCTGTCTATGGGAACAAGGGCTCCACCGATCAGCACGCCTATGTTCAACAATTGCGAGAAGGCGTTCCCAACTTCTTTGCCACTTTTATAGAGGTCCTTAAGTACCGCGATGGTGAATCGATCGCTGTGGATGAGGATGGAATGGAATCAGGAGACTATCTGCATGGATTCTTTCTTGGAACACGGGATGCACTCTACGAGAAAGATCGTAAATCGGTTACCCTGACCATATCGGAAGTAACTCCTCGCACAGTAGGAGGACTCATTGCCCTCTTTGAAAGAGCGGTTGGGCTCTATGCTTCATTAGTTGGAATCAATGCCTACCACCAACCTGGAGTGGAAGCTGGTAAAAAAGCAGCCTCAGCAATCCTGGCCATTCGAAAAGCAGTAATTCTTTATCTGCAGAAGAATAAAGGGGTAGCAAAATCTGCAGATCAAATTGCTTATGCCATCGGACATTCTGAAAAGTGCACATGGGTCTTTAAAATTCTAGAAAACTTAGCAGTTAACCAATCCCATTCCTTCGAAAGAACTTCGGTTGGGAATCCACTTGATGACCAATTCTGTGCACTCTAGTCCAACACATTCGGCGGCTTCCTAGGAGGAGCCGGTTTTCCTGCATTGGAATTGGGTGGAGGTTTGGGCCTCGAGGCTAAATACTCTTTTCTTCCTAGTGTCCGATAACCCCAATCATAACTCCACCAATCAGTTCCTCGGTGAGCGGGCTTCCAACCAGCTGGGAACTTTCTTTCATTGGATATATTTCGGGCAGCGATATAAACACCAAAACTATCTGGAAAAACTTCAAAAAGAAGATAATTTTTTCGCGGGCTTAATGGTAATAAAGACTTAATGTATTTGGATCCTGCTTTAATTAAAGATGCTTTATTTTCCCCTGATTGATCTTTTCTTTCCACAGTAAAACGAATAACTTTATCTTTATCCTCTCTTGCAATTACTGAGAAAAAAGTATCACCCACTTTACCTCCATTAATCGCATTCAAAAACTTTTTCGCATCGTATTCCTTGTCTTTGTTGGGTTTAATTCCAGCTTTTTTTACTTCAGAAGATACTTTTTCCTTTAATCCGATATCATCCATCGGAAAAATCTTTCCGTTACGACATAAAAATCGGTAAGGTATCGAGCCAGCAATTGCGGGCTTAGGGTCAGGTAAACTCACCTCTTTACTTAATGATTCGCCGGAAGGCTGAGGAGCTTTAGCGAGCAAGCCTTTCACTTTTTTAACCTTCACTTCAACAGATTTCATATCCTGTTGTAGTTTATTTTTCTGCTGACGCAGATTTTGAAGTTTAGGGGGGTTTAGAGGTATTTCTTTTTTCTTGGCTGCAAGTTCTTTTTCAAGCTGAACAATATCCTGAATTAATTTCTGTTGCTCCTTATTTTGAGAAGACTGCTTTATTTGCAACTCTTCCTTTTCTTTAAGCAATGCTCTTTTTTGATCATCAAACTGCTTCATTGCCAACTCAATCAATTCTTTAGAATCTTCTTCCTTTTTCTCTTCGACAATTCTTTTTACGGCAGAGTCAGCTCCCAACTGTACAACAATTAAAAGAATTATAAGGATACCGACTACAGTGGTAATCGTATCTAGTAAAGAATCTAAACTACCACCCGAATCTTTCTTTTTTCGCTTCATGATCCAAGAAAAAGCGAAAGGTCGACTTCACCTTCTCCGTCCAGAGGAAGTTGACCGTAACGGCAGCCTAATCTGCGACATAATTCGGATGCCCGACTCCATGTGACAAACCCTTTTGACCGAAGAAGAAAAATTATATATCTGGCCTCAGGATCAGGTCTTTTAGCTGCTCTTGCTTCTTCATACTTTCGAATAATATTACGAGAACCCGGAGCTAATTGAATCGCTGTCAGTGTGATTTCCTTGCCCTTTTTATCTTTTAAAAGGATTTTGCTCCCATCCCTTTTTAAAAAACGAGCATCAATTTCGCTTCCCTGAGCACTTCGCCAAGTACGATAAGGAGCTTCCTTTGCTACTTTTTGAATAATAGACTTCAGTTTTGAATGAGAACTAATCTGAGCTACAGAAACTTCAAAGTTTTTGCCATTATCCTCATATACCCGTATACCTTTTTCATTGCATTCTATAAAAGTGGGCTCTAAGTCTCCCCCCGCACCTGACCCGCTC
This sequence comes from Opitutales bacterium, assembly GCA_965660725.1. Classification (GTDB taxonomy): domain Bacteria; phylum Verrucomicrobiota; class Verrucomicrobiia; order Opitutales; family Seribacteraceae; genus Seribacter. The sequence goes on along the minus strand of CBFIBI010000013.1, from coordinate 41,839 downwards.
TGCTTCACCACCATGGTGGCAAATTTCTCCGGTTCTTTCATAAGTTCCCATTGTTCCTCTGCTTGCTCCAGATCTTTCATGATCTTAGCAAGATCGGCTTTTATTTTGATTACTTCCCCCTGAACAATCTTACCTTGTTTTTCTTCTGCTTTCGCTTTTTGAACCTGAGCTGTTACTTCAACAATTTGTTGTTTTAATTGGTCTTTTTTATTAGGGTCTGTTTTTTTAAAAGGGTCCTTTTTGATATCTTCGACCTCTTTTCGAAGAGCATCTAATTCTTTTTTCCTATCCTCAATTTTCTTTTGAAATTCCTCATCATCTTCTAAAGCTGTCTCAATCTTATCATTAACGGACTCTGGATCAATCTGAGCAATTACAATTGCAGTGATCATTAAAGTAAGAATTCCAATTACACAGGCAAGAATACTCAAAAACGGAAAAAGAGAGATCTCTAAGTCTGCTTTTTTCTTTTTCATTGAGTCAAAGAAGTTAAACTAGGTTAATTAGTTTTGCTCTTCGATCGAGGTGTTTTGCATTATTTCCGTAAACTGAGTGGCAATTTGACTCATTTGCTGAGCAACCACAGCTTGCGATTCTTGAATCTTAATTAAATAAGCTTGTAGGTTTTCGATACGAAGCAAGCTATCTTGCTGATCTTGCCCAATTCCAGCTTGTCCATTAATAAGACTCGGTTCACGCAAACGTTTCAAAAAATATTCATTACAATATTCATCAATCTTATTAAGCAAATCCTCTTCATTTTTTTGCATCACACTAGTCGGAAACATTACAAAAAGACTAAAGATTAAGGATACCAACGTCGTATCGAAAGCTTCACTTAGTCCTCCAGTTACTTGACCGAGTTGCTCTTTGATTACCTCGATATCTGCCGCTGCTCCCATTTCACCTCCAAAGCTCGAAACTGCATCACTAATCCCTAATACCGTTCCGATAAAACCAAGAATTGGAATCGCCCAAATGAAAACCTTGATTAATACATAGCTAGAATCAACCATAGTTGCATCAATCTCAGACTGCGACTTTAGCATATCAGCCGTTTCAGAATGGTTCTTGCGAACCCCAAAATGTTCCAGTCCCCGCAATATTCGAGTCAGCAAAAAACTTTCTCTCGAATCAAAACCCAAACGATTAATATGGGCTCCGAAGTGAGTGAGGTTTTCTACCTTAATGTCACCACTTATATCCATCGGTAAAAGCTTAAATTGCATTATGTTTAACTGCCCCTTCAATTTTTTTCTTTTCAAGAACAAAATAGCAAAAGACCAGCATGCTAAATAGGTTAATATATAGGGAACCCAACCGCGCTCATAAAAATAATCTGAAATAATTTGAGTATTTGGAGAAATTCTAAAAATAAGAACAAATAAATAAAACCCAACCTCAACTCCCAACCCAATTAAAGCAGTAATACCCATGGAAACGGAAGTGGCAGATGCATTATCAAATTTTCCCATTTCATCCTCGCTGCGCTGCATCATGTTAACTTGTGCCGCTCTTTTTTTTGCCTGAGCAGGAACTTTTGTAATTTTTTTACTTTTTTGCATGATACAGAAAATTTGAAAGGTGAATATCTACCCCCATTTTAATTTTATAAATCCCGAGATCGAGAAAATTCATTCGCTTTTGTGAGAATATATTTCGAGTTTATACGACAATTCCCTAGACGGATTTACTTATTTGATATAAATAAATTCCAAGTTTCTAATTTAAAAAAAATGATTTGGATTGTGTTTTCTTCCAAATCATTTTTTCAATAAATCTAGATGTCTAAAACATTAAAAAAAGATGGAACTCCATGAAAGGTGGGAAGTGGAAAAACTAAAGGTGCTGGTTGCTACCAAAAAGTTAGTTGGGCAGAATTAAAAAAACTAATTTCTGAAGAGACAAAATTTCCCGTGAGTAGAGTTTGGCTTAAAAGCCTTACTTTTGAAACTCCTTCTAGTCCTGCAAAAACAGAGGCTTTAATTCCTGAAAATAAAAAACTGCCTACTCCAATTGTTACTCACAAAAGAAGAAAAGAAGGAAGCGGAAGTCTCAAGAATTCTAATTCCCAAAAAAAATACACTAATTCTTTGTTTGGTACTGGAGAAGTTAACTTTAACCAGTACGGGTAGAAATATCTTTAGATTATATTGAGGAAAACTTTTTATACCTCAAGAAACTTTAATCTTAAAGTCAAAGTGGAGGGAGTGGAGCAAATGGAGATTCCATAATTGCTTCCCCTTCCTGTTTTTCAGTTGGAAGGCTCTCGAATGGCAGTGGTACAATAGGGATTTCCTCTACCTCATTTGTTGGCAATGGTTCATCTAATATTGTTTCTTCGGGCTCGACAGCTTCTGTCGTGTTTTCTGTTGAGCTGGTATCCACAACAATCTGATCCAAAGTAAAAGCTTTCTGAGGTGATTTTTTTTGAGGAAGGGTGCCCAAAGAGGTTGAGGGTGTCGGATCAAGATCTTCCATTTTCACATCTCGAACCCACCAGTCTCGGTATTCAATTGTACCATCTTCTTTATACTCTTGAATAGCCCCCCACCTTGTACCACCAACCATAGGCACCAACAACCTACGTTCATGATCATAATTATGCCGAGCCATCCAAGCTTTCTCAACATTGGCAATTGGTTTGCGAACATCCTTGCCAATATTACTCCTATAAGAATAACCTACATTACTTTTGCATGAAAAAAAAATTAGTGTTGTCAGGACCAAAAACAAATAATGATATAACCAATTATTCATAATATTTTACAATAAATGTGCTTACTTTACACTTGATAGCAAGCGTAACTTATTAGAGCTCATGCTAAAGCATTCGATTTCGCCACTCTCCATATTGCACCGATAAATCCACCTTTCGTTTTCATCACATATAAATTGGTACTTGTTATTCTGCTTTTGTTGGTTGCTCTCCAACAAGATTTTTGAAAATTCAGTTTCAATTCTTTGATAATCAAATTTGACTGGCTTCGGTATAGACTTTTCTATCATGGCTACTAAATGTGAAAGCTTTTTATCTATTAAAGCATCAAGAACAATAGCTTTTTCCAAATCTAGTTCAGGATTTACAATCGGCCTTGTAATATCAATTAATTTGTTTTGGGCATCGCTGTCATCTGTATTATTTAAATCAGATTTTGAAGTACCTGTTTCTTGTACCGAGCACGATACTAGAGATATAATTACAATAAATTTGAAACTGATTATAAAAGTAATTTTTCGCATAATCAATTTTCGGGGAAATAATAGATTTCGTCAATAACAGGTCTTCATTTATTAAGGATTCTTGATTGCCTGTTTTAAAAAAAAAGATTTGTTTTGGATAATGACAAATAAAATCCGATGGGGAATTTTAGGTACTGGAAGAATTGCTCGGGCCTTTGCAGAAGGATTAAAACATACTGCAAATGGAGAATTATTAGCGATCGCATCAAGAACTAAGTCATCCGCTGATTCTTTTGCTTATGAATGGAATATCGATCATGCTTTCAGTAGTTATGAAGAGATGACACATAGCGAAAAGATAGACGCCATTTACATTGCAACTCCCCATACGGAACATGCACAAAATGCTATTGCTTGTATGGAAAATGGAAAAGCAGTTCTGTGTGAAAAACCTTTTGCCGTGAATAAAAAACAGGTTTTTGAAATGATTGAAAAATCAAGAGAGAAAAATGTTTTGTTAATGGAAGGAATGTGGTCAAGGTTCCCTCCCCTCATGCACAAGGTCAGAAAAATAATCAATGATGGTGGTATTGGTGAGATAAGAACAATCCAGGCAGATTTTGGCTTTAAGCCAGAAAAAAACGATCCCGAAGGTAGACTTTTGAATCCTAGTCTCGCGGGTGGCTCGCTTTTAGATGTAGGCATTTATCCAGTTTCTTTATCATTTATGTTAAATGGAAAACCAGATTCTTTTCAGACCGATTGGACTCGAGGTCCTACAGGAATAGACGAGCAAGCATCGATCATCTTCAAATATTCGAATGGAAGCATGGCACTCCTTCATTCCTCACTTCAATCGGATACAAACCAACAGGCTTTCATTTCAGGTACGGAAGGAAGCATATGCATTCATAAACAATGTTGGCGGCCTCAGCAAATGACTCTTATCAAATCAAATAAGTCTTTTAATGAATTAATTGAAATGCCTTTTCAGGGAAACGGATTCAATTACGAGGCTGAACATTTCGGCCAACTATTGATAGATAATAAAAAAGAGAGTCCAATTATGCCCTTGAGTGAGAGTCTGGAAATAATTTCAATACTAGATCAAATTAGAAAAAAATGGGATTTAAAATATCCATTTGAATAATAAGGATAAATTATTTGTACCCCTTGGGTCTTTTGTACCAAAATCCACAAAATACTCTCCATCTTAATGCCAAAGGGAAGACCAAGGGAATTAAAATAGAAATTAGAATTTGAGCAGGACTGAACCAGATCAGTTTTCTCGATGAAGTAATAACAGGGTATTCTCTCAAGATTTCAAATTTTTGACCATTTATCTTGCATAACTTTTTATATTTTTGTGAAAAAATTATCTCTTCTCCTGCAAAAACTTTATCTGAAAATCCACCAACCAAATCAAAATAACTTTTTTTACAAAAAATAAAACTTCCTGCCGCTAAATTAAATTTTTCAGATATCCAAGACCATATTCGAGGGATTAATCGACCTAAAAAATAACTGTTCTGGTCCGAGTCAAAAACTAATAGAGAACCTCCCCCTCCTAGATCATCGCCTAACATTTTATTTAGTGCTAAAGATAACAATTTACTATGTATCTCGGTATCCGCATCAATAAAAAATAAAACTTTTCCTTTCGCGGATTCTGCCCCTTTATTTCTAGCCAAAGAAATATGATTTTTCTTTTCAAAAACCACCCGTGCACCATTCGCTAAGGCTAACTCAGAAGTGTTATCTGTCGAATTATTATCCACAACCACAATTTCTCCCTTTTGAGATTTAACCTCTGCCATTGCCAAAACAATTGATGCTAAAGACTTTTCAATGTACTCTGCTTCATTGAAAGCAGGAATAATTACAGAGTATGCAGGAGTTTCTGTGCTTGCTTTATCTTTCAAAAGCAAAACGCATCATTTAGAAAACTTCTTTGCCCTTTTACTAACTCCAAAAGAAAGACCTGAAACCCAACCTTCGAACCGAGTAGATGGACGTTTTCCGTAAAGATCACAATCCCCCTGAGCTTTAATTAATTTTTCACCTGTTATATCGGAAGCAATTTGAGTCAAAGTAGGTACATTTTCACCCTGCTCTATCATGGCTTTATGTAAAAAGGTGAGCCTATCCAACTCCAATTGGCGTGACAAACTAGATAATGTTTTGCGAAACTTAGCAACATCCCCTTCGTCGTGACCATTTACCTCATTAGTAGAATTGGGATCAATATTTGAATTGAGGTTTTCCTCAACATCTTGAGCATGAGCAGTTGTATCTTGCTCAGAAGATAATGTATCTCGGTTATTTGCTCTTTCTTCAGGTGCAGATTTTGAGTGAAAATCCTCTTCGAAATCATCCACGCTAAAAGATTCATCAGTACTTGTAATCTCACCGTCATCACCTTCCAAAGAAGGTGGAATGCCGACTTCTACTCCAGCAGAGTGCTCGCTGCCATCCGCACTCGCAGGAACATCCAAATCTGGATCAGCCATAAGGTCAGCCAGTTCATCATCTGTTGTATCTTCGGAAGGGGTATCCACAGGAAAAAATATTTAACTTAAAGATGGAGTAATAATTAGTTTTGGCAAGAAATAATATGAATCATCTTAAAAGCCAGTATTATTTTTGTGAACTTTTATTTTGATCCAAATCTTCAATTAAATCAGATTTCCCACTTCTGGTTATCTGTAATGTTTCCCCTTCCCTCGCAAATGAAGGATCATTGAGTTGCTCTTCACCTTGAAACTCCAAAAAAGAAAAATTCTTTTGAACCAATTTTGCTTTTAAACGAAAGGATCTATCAGAACTCGTACTAAGGTTTCGGGAAATAAATTCCATCTGGTCTCGAAATCCCGCATTATATCCCTTATTAATAAAAATCCCTTTTCCGGAAGGTGCCCGGTTAGCAACTTGTATTTCCTTGCTCTCCGAGTAATAAATGTGAGCAGGCTTTTTTATACCTTCCAATAACCTATTATGCTCAAGTTCAAAATTTTCTGATATTTGGTTTCGCCTGTTAGACAATAGATTAAAATTAGATTCCACCTCTTCAGCTTCTCTTTTAGCTAAAGCAAGTTCTTCTTCAAGTTGGCTTTTTTCATCTTCAATCAATCGTAACTTATCTTGCAGAGGCTTCATTTGTTCGTTCAGAACTTCAATTGGTTCACGAGCCCGCGAATAATCATCTTGTAAATTATCAAGCTCATCAGCTTTATTAGTTATTTCTTTTTCAGCACCTTCTAGTTTTGGAGAAAACCCACTAATTTCTGCTTTTAATTTCTGAATTTCAGACAGAGACTCTTCCTCTTTATTACGATAATCCACTCTGGAGCGGAAGACTTCGGATAAAGCAGCTTCAGATTCATTTTTATCCTTATCTAATTGAATTAACAAAGCCTGATGCTCATCTTTTACCTTTAACAGTTCGTCAGCTAATGACTTTGGCACTTTAGGTCCCAAAAAAGTATAAGCGATTAAGCCAATTAATGAAAAACCTGTTAGAATTCTAAAGATGAATAAGATCAAGCTTCTTGGCCTCCTTAAGTTCTACAGGGTTTCCAAACAGTGGAACGATCATTGCCACACAATGATCGTATGCAACTTCCTTAATCCTAATTTGACAAATTACATTCCCTTGATTGCGAACAGAAAACCTCATACTTGCCTCAAGTCCGTGATCTTTACCAATTGGTAACATCAGTAACCCCGAACTCAAATCCACATTAGAAAAAGTGACTGAAACACGTTCTCCCCTTTCAAGCCATGGACGTTCATAAAAATCTTTCTGTAAAGCAGAAATTGTTAAATTATAATGATTTTTCAGGAAGTTTGTCTCCTGATCGTAAGTTAGAATTTTATCCTCTAAAGTTTGTTTTCTGTTACGTTCTTCAACTATTTGATCCTGCAGAGGGGCAATGCTGCCTTGTAAAATGGGGATACTGTTAGTTAATTTTGCAATATTTTTTTGAGAAGTTTCAACCTCCTTACTAACGCCCACGAGACCAACCTTAATTTTTTGCAATTCAGAGGATAAGGAATCAAATTTTTTTTGGTTTTCTTCCAATATAACCTTCATCTCATCTCTCTTTCGAACTAAATCATCAATTTCATCCCCCAAGATTTCTGCATTTTCTTGTAATTCGACATTTTTCCTTTTTTCGCGAGCCAATTTGTCAACTTGCCCTTTCTGTGCTTCATTTACAGCGATTTTAGTCTCAGCGATTTTAGTATTAACTTCCGAAATTTCGGTTTTTAATTGTTCACCTTCTGAATGAGAAGAAAATAATGACCAACTACAATAAGCAATAAGTAATAAGCCGATTATATTAAGTAAATATGATATTTTTTTCATCGCTCACAAAGGAGGAAGAGGATCAAAAGGAGAAGGTGCATCAGGATCTGCTTCCACAGGAAAAGGTGGTGGTGCATTTTCAATTACAGGAAAATCCGATGGTGAATCTCCTTCTTCCATTTCGATACCCACTGGTAAAAAAGGAGCTGGCAAGAAAGTGTCTTCTGTTTCGGATAAGATGTCACTTTCTTCCTTATTTTCAGTTTCTTCTTTTGTTGTAGCAACTTGAGACAACTCAAGTTTTCTCGCTTCAATAGCGTTACGATTAGCTTCGTCCCAACGGGCTTCTCTTTGATAATCCAACTCAGCTTCATGGAATTTTAAAAGGTCTTCTCCTTTAAATGGTTTCATGACCCAATACTTATCATAATTAACGCGTCCCCATTCATCACGACCAGTCACCCTACCAATCTTTTTATCATTATATTTGGATGTGATTCTTCTATTTTCCAAGTCATATTGATAACGAGCACCCCAAGCTTGATGGATCTTGGGAACCTGCCCATCTCTCATACCGCCACAACCAAGCATGAAGAAAGGGGTAAACACTATGATAAATGATTTAAGTCCTATTTTCAAAAATCTAATATAAAATAAATCATAATTGAAATGCAAGAACCCTTAGTATGAAAGAGTGAGCAGTTTATTTAATCTCTTTGCCTGCACTATTTTAAGTTAATATTCTTTGGACTTTGAATCAAGCCAGAGCGTAACTGGACCATCATCGGTTGCCTGAATTTTCATATCTGCACCAAATTGTCCTGACTTTACTACTCCTTGGTGTAATTTTTTTAATTTTTGTACAAAAGCAAGATACATTTCAAGTGCTGATGCAGGAGAGGCAGCCTGATTAAAAGAAGGTCGAAACCCTTTTTTAAAGGATCCGAAAAGGGTAAATTGACTGACAATCAATAATTCACGGTTTAGGTTCTCTAGGGATAAATTCATCTTTTGATTAGAATCTTCAAAAACTCTAAGTCCTAAAATTTTTTTGCACGCCCAAACTAAATCATTTTCCAAATCTTCTTTGTCAATACCAACATAAACCAATAATCCTGATTTAATAGTTGCTACCGTAGAACCTCTTACCACAACTGATGCGGAAAGAACTCTTCGAATCAAAGCTCTCATTTATAATACGAAAGCTGAACAATAATTTGGTAAGTTTAGAGGTGCGAACTTTCTAAAATTATTCCTCTGCGACTGCATCAAGAACTTCTGCAGCAGCTTGTGCCGCAAGCGGTGTTGAGAGATACCGTTCCCCGCAACTTGCACCAACGACAACTATATTTTTACCAGACATTTCAGGTAGCTTTGCAATTCTAAGAGCAGCCGTAACTGTGGCTCCAGTTGATATTCCTCCAAGAACGCCTTCCTGCAAACTGAGTTTACGAGCCATATCAAAAGCTTCCTCACTACTTACTAACTCAACTTGATCCACAATATCTAAATTGAGATTCTTCGGGACAAAGCCTGCACCAATACCCTGGATTTTATGAGGACCTGGCTTAACTTCTTCACCGTTTTTAGTTTGAGTAATGACAGGACTTTCAATGGGTTCAACTGCTACTGATAGCATATTGGGATTACGCTCTTTAATTACTTCTGAAACCCCAGTAATCGTCCCACCTGTCCCGACACCGGCTACAAAACAGTCAATTTTGCCTTCGGTTGAAGCCCATATTTCCTCGGCCGTTGTCTTTCGATGAATCTCAGGATTAGCAGGATTGTTAAATTGCTGTGGCATAAAAGCGTTATCGCCGTGTTCCTCCATCAATTGAGATGCCTTTGCAATCGCACCACCCATTCCCTTTGGTCCCGGAGTGAGAACAATTTCTGCACCAAGCAAACGAAGAAGCAACCGTCTTTCCTTAGACATGGTCTCAGGCATCGTTAAAATACATTTGTAACCTTTAGCGGCACAAACAAAAGCCAACGCAATTCCAGTGTTTCCGGAAGTGGGTTCAATTACAACACTCTCTGGATTAAGAAAACCATCTCTCTCTGCCGCTTCAATCATGGCGGCACCGATTCGGTCTTTAACGCTCGCAAGAGGATTAAAGAATTCAGATTTTAAAAATATTCGTGCGTCTGACTCACTATTTATCTTGGTGAGTTCCACAAGTGGAGTTTTTCCAATCGACTCTATAATATTCATAATAACAATTTGGGGTTAAGGTTAAATTATCGCTTTTTACTTTTTGGTCCGAAGCTTCGAATCGGGGCATTTCGATTAACCTCAGCATTTTTCAAGCGATAAACAATTCTGGCTTTTTGCAAATCCTGAGTGCTCATTTCCATTTTTACAATATCACCAACAGTGATTTTTATAAAATGCTTACGCAGTTTCCCAGAAATGTGTGCTAAGACTTGATGACCGTTTTCCAATTCAGCCCTGAACATTGTACTTGGCAAAACTGCAGTAATTTTACCTTCAACTTCTATAACTTCTTCTCCAGACATATATATTATTAATTAAAAAAGGTTTCATCACACCATCTTCGACGATTACGTCAAGTGTCTCCTTTTGAATTTGTGGTTCCATTTCAGCTATAATATCATAATCTAACATCAAATGAAGGCAATCGATCCCTGTCCATTCCCCAAGGTTTTTCCTAGTCAACTGGAAAGAAATGAAACATTTTACATGCAACATGCGTATAACTTGTCCATTAACGCTTGGAATGCTGACGAAGTTCCCATAGGTGCGGTCATTGTTCACCAGGAAGAAATCATAGCTTCTGCTCACAACCAAACTAGATCACAAAAAGATCCAAGTGCACACGCTGAAATGATTGCAATTACACAAGCCGCTAGACATATTGGAGATTGGCGATTAAATGATTGTAGGTTATTTGTAACAAAAGAGCCTTGCCCCATGTGTGCGGGTGCAACCGTCATTGCAAGAGTCGGCGAAGTCCATTTCGCTCATGGCGACCCCAAAATGGGGGGATTGGGCGGAGCAACATCACTTCATGACTTGCAGTATTCAAATCATAAACCCAAAATATTTGAAGGGACATTTTCTGCCGAATGCAAAGCACTACTCCAAGCCTTTTTCCAAATTAAAAGGACCCAAAGCACGTAAAATTATTGCTTCCTTTTTTTTAATAAATTAGGATTTTTATTTCGTTACTTTAATAACTTCATATTATATAAACTACCATGAGTTTCTCTTTACCAAATCTAACATACGCAACCGATTCTCTAGAGCCCCATATTGATGGAAGGACTATGGAGATTCACCATGGGAAACATCACCAAACTTACATCAATAATCTCAATGCAGCTTTAGAAGGGCACGATCAACTTTTGTCTATGGACATAAACGAACTCGTTTCAGATCTTAGTGCACTACCTGATTCAGTTCGTGGAGCAGTTAGAAATAATGGGGGTGGACATGCTAACCATTCATTTTTTTGGGAAACTCTTTCCCCTGAAGGTGGAGGATTACCAAGTGGTCCGCTTGCAGAATCAATATCCTCTACATTCGGGAATTTCGATTCTATGAAGGATCAGTTTGCTAAGGCTGCGTTGTCACGATTTGGTTCAGGCTGGGCTTGGTTGATTCAAAGGTCAGACGGTTCGCTTGCGATTAGTTCTACGCCGAATCAAGACTCACCCCTTATGGAAGGAATTGCTGATGAAACTGGTAATCCTCTAATTGGGTTGGATGTATGGGAACACGCTTATTATTTAAACTACCAAAACCGTCGACCGGATTATGTCGCTGCATTTTGGAATGTAATAAACTGGAATCAAGTTTCATCGAGATTCCAATCCTAAGCTTCTACATTGGGCATTCTATCTGCCCCATCCTTAAATTAGGAAATTCAATTTTGTGAATTCCAAATTTAAATATCGAGCTTTCATAACCTATGCACATAAGGATGAAGAGCGTGCTAGGTGGCTTCGTAAAAAACTCGAGTCCTTTCGAATACCCAAGCATTTGGTTGGTCAAGAAAGTTCATATGGGCCAATACCTAGTAGGCTTTATCCAATTTTTCGGGATCGCGATGAATTAGCTGGGGCAGCACAACTAGGACCTTTAATCGAGCAGGCTCTCGATGACTCTTCTCACCTAATCATTCTTTGCTCGCCTAACGCAGTAAAGTCTAGATGGGTCAACGAAGAAATAAGAATGTTCAAAGCAATGGGAAAACAAGATCGCGTGCTTTGCCTTATTCTTTCAGGAACTCCAATGGCAGAGGATAATCAAAGTGAAAATGATGAGGAATGCATTCCCTTAGCTGCTCGAAGAAAAATTGATGCCCAAGGAGAGATCACTGAACTAAAACACGAACCGGCTGCTGCAGATTTACGAGAATCCGCAGATGGTGAGAAAAACTCGCTTCTAAAGTTAGTAGCTGGGCTAATCGGGGTAGGTTTGGACGATCTAAAGCAAAGAGATTTATTGGCTAGGCAAAAAAGATTGGCTCGCATTGCTACAGTTGCGAGCTTTTTGGCAATTTCAGCAATTGCACTCGCCGTTTATGCTCTTTTTCAACAACAGCAAGCCACAATGGCAAGGGCCAATGCCGAAGTCGAAAGACAACAAGCTGAAATTGAGTTAGCAAAGACCCAAACCGTTACCACTTTTGTTCAAAACCTTTTCATCTCGCTTGACCCGCAAAATACTGCGGGTTTGGATACCCAACTTTTGAAAACTATGTTGGATCAAGGATCCAAAAAGGCAAATGAGCTCTCGGAGAAACCAGATATCGAGGCTCAGATCCGTCTTTGTCTTGGACAAACTTACCACTCCATCCGCTCCTATGAAAAAGCTCAAAAAGAATTGGAGCGCGTATTATTACTGTATCAAAATGAGGACTCTCAGAATCTGCCATTTCGCTTAAATGCAATGAATGAGATTGCTATGGTCCATGAAGCATTGGGCAACTATGTTGAAGCAGAACCCATGCTCGAAGAACTTCTCCAAAGAAGAACCGAATTACTTGGCTTTGATCACAACCAAACGATTTACACCCAAATAGACTTGGCGATAGTTCATCGTCGAATCGGAAAACTTGAACAAGCCGAGAATAGCTGTTCCCTTTCTCTTTCAATCCTAAAGGATCAGAATCGCTCTCAAGATGATCCAATGCTACTTAGCTGCATGACAGAGCTTTCGAAAATTTATCTGGCAAGCGAAAAAGTTGCTCAGGCCGAAAGTCTAGCAAGAAACACTTATGAAAGATCACGGATTAGTTTTGGTCCCAACAACCCCAAAAGCCTCAAGCGAGGACAGGTTTTGGTTGAGTGCCTTAGGAAATTAGGCAGATTTGACGAAGCACAGAAACTTTCAACAAATATCGTGTCAAAACTACAACTCACATTAGGCGAAAGTCATCCTGATACGCTCGGTGCGATGGATTCGTTGGCAAAAATTGCTGCTGCAAGAGAAGATCTTAACCTCGCCCTAGAACAATATCTTGAAATCCTGAAATTAAAAGAACAGGCTCTCGGTTCCATGCATCCGGAAACCCTAAATACGCTTAATCAAACTGCAGATATTTATAAAAGACTAACGATGTTGGAAGAAGCGAAAAAGGCACAATACATGGTATATCAAAGATTACAGGAAAAATATAGTCATGAACATCCAGAAACTTTGCGCTCAATGAATGAACTGGCAGATCTACACTTGGAATTGGGTGAAGATGACAATGCCTTTTCGATTAGTGAAAGAGCTTTAGAAATTGAATTGGTTCTTATGGGAGACAATGACCCAATGACTCTCAAAACTCTGTTTCGGATCGGAAAATTACATTATCTTGCTGACCGTACTGATGAGGCTATGGTTATTCTTGGAGAAACTCTTTCCAAACAAGAAAAAGTTCTTGGTTTTGATAACTCCGAAGTTACACAAACAAGGGATCTCTTAAATCAAATTTTGGGTGAACGGGCTACCGTAATCAAAGTAACTGAAGATATCTATTCTGCTGCTGAAAATGAGGAAATTGGTCCCCCACTACCTGAATTCCTTAGACCCAAAAAACAAGACACTCCAAAGTCTGATGAAATTGTCGAGGAAAACTCGACTACTGAACAATTACAAGAAAATCAATTTATTGAAGAGAACGGAGTGAATGAAAAAAGTGGAGGCTTTTTAAATAGATTAAGAAAGTCATTATCTTTTGGCACTGAAGCAAATTCTTCAAAATAAGAAACATGTCTCTTAAGGGAGTTATATTTGATTGGGATGGAGTGGTAATTAATTCAGCATCTCTTCATGAAGAAAGCTGGAAACTTTTAGCTGGAGAGTTAAATCTTGAATTGCCACCTGGTCATTTCAAACGCGGATTTGGCAAAAGAAATGAAATTATCATACCAGAAATATTGGAATGGACGAAAACACCTGAACTGATTAAAAAGTGGGGGAATCGCAAAGAAGAACTCTACAGGGAAATTGGAAAGGAAAAAGGAATTTCTCTACTCCATGGAATAATCCCTTTTCTTGAATCACTAGACAAAGAATCCATACCATGCGTCATTGGAACATCCACACAAAGAAAGAACTTAGAACTCGCATTTAGTCAGTTAAAAATCTCCCATTTTTTTACTGACGCTGTATGTTCTGAAGATGTCGTAGTGGGGAAACCCAACCCGGAGGTATTCGTAAAAGCAGCACTTAAAATTAAACAAAAACCTGAAGATTGTGTTGTCCTCGAAGATAGTAAACACGGAATTGAAGCAGCAAAAAAAGGGGGAATGAAAGCTATTGGGTTAGCTACTACACGGCCCTCAGATCAACTATTTGAACATGGAGCAGATATTGTCGTGTCTTCCCCAGCAGATCTCAACATCTCCTTGCTTCACGACTTGTTTATAAATTGAATACCTTACATGAAAAAATTAGCCCTTCACTGGAAAATCCTTATCGCATTAATCCTTGCTTTCATTATCGGACTTTGGGCAAATTTTTCCACTGAATCACAACCTAATAAACCAGAATGGTTTCTGAACATTCATTATTTCTCAAGTTTCTTTGGGGCTCTTTTTCTAAATGCACTAAAGATGCTTGTTATTCCGCTTGTCATGACATCAATCATTTGCGGGGTAGCAAAAATTGGGAAAGATAAAGATTTTGGCCGTTTAGGATTAAAAACACTTTTTTTCTATTCATTGACTGGTTTATTGGCAGTTATTGTAGGAATACTGTGCGTAAATTTGATTGAACCAGGTCATGTGGATCCTGAAGTTCGAGAAAAAATGCTTGCTGGACAAAATCAAATGGAAGCAGGAAAACTCGAACGGGCATTCGAGAATGCAGATAATGGATGGAAGGGAATCCTTGAAATTTTTCAAAGAATGATTCCGCAAAACCTTTTTAAAGCAGCAGTTGAAGGTCAACTTTTAGGACTGATTTTTTTCAGCCTTCTATTTGGCTTTTTTATTGCTCGCCTTCCAGAAAATTTAAAGGGAACCCAACTTTCATTTTGGGAAGGTTTGAATACAACAATTCTTTCAATCACTCATCTAGTGATTTCATTTGCACCTTATGGCGTATTTGGACTGGTCACCCCTACCCTCATGTTGGTAGGAGTGGAAACCATATATGTGATGGGAACTTTTGCTCTTACTGTATTACTCGGATTATTTATCCATAGCTTCATAATTTTGCCTATATTATTGAGATTGTTGGCAAAAATTGATTTTAGAAAGCATTTTCGTGCGATGTCTCCGGCATTACTCACAGCCTTTTCAACCGCATCTTCATCCGCCACACTTCCTGTTACTCTTGACTCGATTACAAAACGAGCTGGTGTATCCAAAAAAGTTGCAAGCTTCACTCTTCCATTGGGTGCCACATTAAACATGGATGGAACTGCACTTTTTGAATGTGTAGTCGTTATATTTTTGGCACAGCTTTTCGGCATCGAAATGTCTTGGATTACCCAGACTACTGTTGTGATTATGGCATTGCTTACATCTATTGGAGTTGCTGGTATTCCTTCCGCAAGTTTGGTAGCAATTATCGTTATTTTACATGCTGTAGGTTTCCCACAAGCAACAATTGCAACCGGAGTTGGTATAGTATTCGTTGTGGACCGAGTTCTCGACATGTCAAGAACAGCAGTCAATGTACTGGGCGATAGTTGTGCAGCGGCCATTATCGGGAAATCAGAGGGAGAAAACGGGTATTATTCGCAAGGGTAATTTTTTACATTTTGCTTGTAAATGAACTTTGGGCTGACATCAAAATATCAGCCCATGGGTGACCAACCCCAAGCCATAAATGGCTTGGTTCAATCAGTATTGAAAGGGAATACTCACCAAACTCTACTTGGAGTAACAGGGTCAGGCAAAACATTCTCTATGGCGAATATTATTCAGGAATTACAAAGGCCTGCCTTGATTATTTCACACAATAAAACACTCGCTGCCCAACTATATTCAGAATTTAAGGCCTTTTTTCCTAATAATGCAGTGGAATATTTTGTCAGTTATTATGACTATTATCAGCCAGAAGCGTATGTTCCTACAACTGATACATTCATTGAAAAAGATTCATCGATTAACGAAGAAATTGAAAGATTAAGACTTGCGGCAACAGGTTCACTTATAAGTCGAAACGATGTAATAGTAATTGCCAGCGTTTCCTGTATTTATGGTTTGGGTTCCCCTGATGATTTTCGTGCCTTGTCTCATGAAATTATAAAAGGAGAAGAATTAGGTCGTGATCAATTGCTAGAAAACCTAGTTGAGGCACTCTATAATCGTAACGATATGGACCTAAAAGCTGGAAAGTTTCGGGTCCGTGGAGATGTGGTTGACTTGTTCCCAGCCTATGCAAATAACCCAATTCGTATTGAGTTTTGGGGAGATGAAGTCGAAAATATAAGAGAAATTGATCCGGTTTCCGGTCAAACTATTCGAAATCATGAATCTTACAGAGTTTACCCAGCAAGCCAGTATGTGACGACGAAAGATAAACTAGAAGTGGGATGTAAAGCTATTGAACAAGAACTCGAAGAGCAGGTTGAATACTTTGAGAAAAAAGATCTTTTATTGGAAGCTCAACGCATTCGTATGAGAACAGAGTACGATCTTGAAATGCTTCGCGAAATTGGTTTCTGCAACGGTATAGAAAATTACTCTAGGCACTTATCGGGTCGAAAACCTGGTCAGCGCCCATGGTGCTTAATTGATTTTTTCCCAAGCGACTTTCTTCTGTTCGTAGATGAAAGTCATGCCACTCTACCACAAATTGGAGGTATGTATCATGGTGACCTTTCCAGAAAGCAAAAGCTAGTTGATTTTGGCTTCAGGTTACCCTCTGCCTTAGACAATCGCCCTTTAAAGCCGGATGAATTTGAGCAATTGACCGGCCAAAAGATTTATGTCTCAGCAACACCCGCCTCACTGGAACTTGAAAAATCTTCTATCATTGTCGAACAGTTAATTCGTCCGACCGGTTTACTTGACCCAGAAATAGAAGTCCGACCAATAAAAGGACAAGTTGAAGATTGTATCGGAGAAATCAAGAATGTGATTAAACAAGGCAGTCGAATATTAGTTACAACTCTTACCAAAAGAATGACTGAAGATCTTGCAGATTTCTTGAGGGACCAAGATATTAAGGTCGAATACCTGCATTCAGATATTGATGCAATTGAAAGGGTTGAGATACTTAGAAACTTACGGTCGGGCACCTTTGATGTTTTAGTTGGCGTTAACCTTTTACGAGAAGGTCTTGACCTTCCCGAAGTGGCGCTTGTCATAGTTTTAGACGCAGATAAGGAGGGCTTTTTAAGAAGTGAAACGAGTCTCATACAAACTGCTGGGCGTGCCGCAAGACATGAAAAAGGTAAAGTAATTTTTTATGCTGATGTAATGACAAGATCACTTTCACGAACTCTACAGGTCTCTCAGTATCGCAGGGAAAAACAAATTTCCTACAATCTAGAACATGGAATTATCCCCAAAAGTGTGGTTCGCCCACTACAGGAAAGTCTTCGAACTGAAAAAAATGAAGATGATGTGCTTGCCGTCTCTGAAAATGTTTCCCAAAAGGAGATGCAAAAACTACTTAAGGGTCTTGAAAAAGATATGCTTACTGCCGTAAAAAAATTGGAATTTGAAAAAGCTGCTCTTATTCGTGACCAAATTACTTTCTTGAAGAATGGTGGAAAGAACATAAAAAGTGCTCAGACAGGTGGATATTCTGGCAGGAAAAAATACGGGAAAAAGAAAAAGTATGGAAAGAAGAAAAATTAAAATTTTCTGTTTATTGATACTCAACCTAGTATATTTGATTACCATTTTCGGAGAGCTAAAATCAAAAAAAAGACTACTTTTCTTTTTCGACAAAATTGAAGTCACTGGAAATGTGGATGTGTATTTGACAGAAGGGAAAAGAAAACATGAATGCACGATTTATGCAGACTCAAAAATTATTGATTCCGTGGTGACCAAGGTAAGTCAGAAAACTTTATTTATAGATGCCAATAATACTTTTAATTTCGCTAGGAGACTTCCGTTTATTCGACTAAATGCCGAAAGAAAATTTCCTGTTGAAATTATTGTTTCAATTGGAATGCTGAAGGATATTCGTTTACTCGGACAGAGTAATTTAACTGCAGAGTTTATTGAAAGTAATAACCTGTCTTTATTCATGGGAAGTTCGGGTAAACTACACATCGATAAACTCTTCTCCGAAAAAACTACATTAATTCATGAAGGATCAGGAAACATAATTTTAAAAGGGGACATTGATGAACTGCATGCAAAAATTTATCAGACAGGATCTTTCTGGGGAGATGAACTTGAAGTAAGTCGTGCAACATTAATACATCAGGGCACTGGATTGGTCCATCTGAAGCCGCTACAGTGGCTAGATGCAAGAATGTTAAACAATGGGAATGTTTTCTTGCATTCGACTCCTAAAAACTTAGTGGTTGACCAAAGAGGAAATGGAAAAATAAGCGATATTCTGCCAGAATCTCCAGCACTTTATGACTTGAATCAGACAAAGCCTAGTTCAAGAGTATTATATTGAGATTGTTTCTCCTTCAATTGCAGGACGAACACCCTCTCTTTGCAAGGCAACTTCATTTGCAATTTGATCCATAATCTCATCATCATGAGAGGGGTCGTGGTGAAATAAAAAGGTCTGTTTTACATTAGCGGCATCAGCAACTTTTAAAGCTTCCTGCCAAGTTGAGTGCCCCCAGCCTTTAAAATTAGGATATTTTTCGTCAGTGTATGCTGCATCGTAAACCATGATGTCAGCATCTTTTGCAAGATTGACGACATTTTCATCAATTCTATCTTCAAAATGTTCTGTATCAGTACAAATGGATATAACTTTACCTCCAAATTCGATTCTATACCCACAGGCACCGTTAGGATGATTTAATTGGCCAGTTTTTATTACAATATCACCCTCAAGATTAAATTCATGACCACAATCATAATCATTAAATGAGCAAGCTTTTTCAATCAAAGCACTTGGTACTGGAAAAACAGGATCTTTCATCAGCATCGTCCCAATTATTCCGTGCAGATCATATTTGTCACCTGCTAAGTGACCGGCATGTAATCGAACATCGCTATTTGGGTTGTAAAGAGGGGCAAAGAATGGAAGACCCTGTATATGATCCATGTGGGTATGCGTAAAAAATAAGTCAGCATCAAGAAGGTTACCTTCCTCGATCATGATTTTTTTCCCTAATAACCGTATTCCTGTACCTGCATCAACAATCACCCTTTTATCACCACATAAAATCTCAAAGCAGGTAGTATTACCTCCATATTTTGTGGTGCTAGGACCAGGACAGGGAATACTTCCCCGTGTACCCCAAAATTTAATGCTAAAGGATGACATGCTCATAAAATTAACTTAATGCACATTTTAGATGGAAAAAACTACACTTGGCAACCACCAATCTGATGCCTAATTGCCAAACGGAATGAAGTTATATTTGAAAAAAAATTTATTCAAGATCTAGCCACTTTCCGTTTTCATCCTGATAAGAATTCGTCATAACTCCACCTCCCCAATCATATACTCCCTCGATTGCTAGCCCATCAAGGAATTTACCGGTGAAACTAGTGCCGTCCCCAAAATCCAAAGTTCCCAATCCAGTCTTTTCACCATTAGACCATAATCCGCTATACATAACGCCTGAAGGATCAATCTGTAAACCTTCACCATCAGGAAGACCATTTTTAAACTCACCCGAGTATACTGAACCATCAGACTCTCTTAGAATTCCGTAAAAAGAATATTTCCCTTTCTCGAAAGACCCAGTGTAAAGAGAACCATCAACTGTTCTTAATGTGCCAAATCCGTTATATTCATTATTCGAAAACTGACCAGTGTAACGATCGCCACTTACTGATAAATAACTACCCTCTGCATACATTCCTTTCCCTTGAAACTTTCCAGTAAATTCAGAACCATCTTCGGACCTCATAAAACCCTCTAAAATATAATCATTTTCCCATTTGCCACTCATAACAACTCCTGTAGAACCGAGAAACTTACCATAGTAAAAGCGATCATTTTTCCAGTCGCCAACCAACCGGGATGAATCAGTTAGAATTAGGGTTCCAAATCCATCTTTCTTTCCACTTTTCCAATTGCCCACATACCGATCTATTTCCGAATTAGATTTATATCTCATTGTACCATGCCCATGAGCAAAACCATCTTTGTGCTGTCCTTCAAAAGCGTCACCATTGGACAATTTATGAGTCCCGAAGCCATTTGGTTTCCCCATAACCAATTCGCCTTGATAAATGGAACCGTCTTTAAAAATATGCCTACCGCTCTTTGCCTGTCTGCTTAAATTGTCAGACTCTTTTTTTGAAGTAACAACATCACTACTTTTTTCCGAACAAGAAGAAAATAAAAGAACCCAAAAGCATAAGATTATAAATACTTTCATCTCAATAACTAATGCTTTTACTAACCTGAAAAATACTGCTGACTATTGAAATCGCAACCAAAGCGACTAATGAAAAAGCAAAGCCCAAAGCACCTCCAGATACAAGGGTGGTCATCGTTTTAATTTTTTTTGTTAATTGCTCGCGAAAAGATTGACTACTATCCTCCATGCTATTGCCAAGATTGCCGGTTCGCTCTCCAACCTCTAAAATATCCAACTGCATCAATGGCATTAATTTAAATTTCCTTAAGGATTCAGGTAGCGATTTCCCTTCATTAACCATAGCTCTGGCAGAACGAAATCTTGATCTGATAAAACGGTTCTTGATCGTTTTTTCACAAAGTCGGAGATTTTCTGTTAGACCAATCCCACTCCAAATCAGAGTGGAAAGTAAACTGGCTAACTGAAACATTTCTGAAAGATAAAAAATTTGCCCGAACAATGGAAGTTTTAAGAGTGCTTGATCAAAAGCCATTCCCCCTTTTTCAGTTTTGCTCCACTGCAAAATCGAACCGGTTGCAATCAGCAGACCAATCAAAATAAATGGACCAATGGCAAGAACCCAGTTAGATCCATTTATCAAAACTTTTGCCATCAAATTTAATTCCCCTCCAAGAGAAGCAAGCATTTCTTCAATTTGAGGCAGCAGAAAAAATAAAAAAAATAAGACTACCCCAAATGCAACCACTCCTACAAAAATTGGGTAAGCCATACTGCCTAAAACTTTTGAACGAATTTCTCTTTTTTCTTCGAGATGAGAAATTATCTTTTTTAAAATCGGTGCAACATTGCCTGTTGCTTCTCCTGCCTCAATTACAAAGCTGGACGACTCACTGAAATATTCTGGTAAATTCCTCATAGCACGGGATAGAGTTCTTCCCTCCGCTAATTCTTTCCATAAAACACCAGCAATCTCTTTTTGATTTGGATCCGATAATCTCTGATTTAAAAGTTTTACCGCATCAGCGACAGGCATTCCACTGCTGTGTAATTCCAAAAGTCGCTTCAAGAATTCCAGCCCAACTTTTTCTCCTTTACCCTTTACTATTTTTGTGCCGCCCTGACCTGATTTTTTTTGTGATTGGGTTGGTTTCTTAGTTTTTGCTAATTTCTTTTCTTTTTTTTCACCACCCACCAGTTTAATCTGAATTGGGGTCAAACCCTTGCCCCTCAATTGGTTGCGGGCATCTTTTGTATCACTTGCCGCAATTTCACCGGGTAAGCTTTTACCTTTTCGGTCTATAGCAACATAACTAAATCGTGCCATTGAAAATAAAATTCAAATTTTTTCTACAAAAACGAGCAATTAATTTTAACAAGAAATTATTCAACACTTTTACCCTCAACATAACCATCGGCATAACGAATTACTTCTTCTATGGTAGTCAATCCCCGTTTAATTTGGTTCCACCCACTTCCCTGTAAAGTACTCATTCCCTCCTGCAGCGCAACTTCTCGGATATCGGGTGCTGAAGCACTTTTAATAACCAAGCTATGGATGGGATCGCTCATTCTCATAAGTTCAAAAATTCCAACCCTACCACGATAACCCAAATTTTGACATTGCGGACATCCGACTGCATCCATAACGAGATTTTTATGAATGCACTCGGTATCAGGTACTTCAAGCAATGCCAATGAGGCAATGATATCCCTTTCAGACTTAGCAGTTGGTTTTGCACATTGCCCGCAAAGTCTTCGAACAAGTCTTTGGGCAATTACCATTTCCACAGAGGAAGCGATCAAAAACGGTTCAATCTCCATATCTATTAACCGTGTAATTGCACCTGGTGCATCGTTGGTATGAAGAGTACTTAGAACAAGGTGACCTGTTAATGATGCTCGGATTGCAATATCTGCAGTCTCCCGGTCACGAATTTCCCCAACCATTATGACATCAGGATCTTGCCTTAGAATCTCTCGTAATGCACTTGCGAATGTAAATCCTATTTCCGAATTCACCTGAGTTTGATTAATCCCTGCAACCTCATACTCAACTGGATCTTCTACGGTCATAATTCTTCTTTCAGGCTTATGTATGCGTCTAATGAAAGCAGTTAATGAAGTAGATTTACCAGAACCAGTTGGTCCGGTTACCAAAACGATACCGTGAGGCTTTTCCAACACAGAAATAATGTTATGCTCATCTTTATCCAATAGACCAAGTTCTCGCATAGAAAGAGGTTGAGATTTTTCATTGAGTAAACGTAAGCTTATACTCTCTCCGTACAATGTCGGAAGGGTTGAAACTCGAATATCCAAATCACTTTGGCCATGATTGAAAGTAATACGGCCACCTTGTGGTCGCCTTTTTTCCGAGATATTGATCCCACTCATGATTTTAATTCTGGATATGATCGCATCCTGAAAGCTCCTAAGATTATCGGGCACACGAACGGGAACCAATTGACCATCAATTCGATAACGAATTTGCAAAGTTTCCTTATGAGGCTCAAAATGAATATCTGTTGCTCGGTCAACGATTGCTCGCTGAATTACCTCATTAACAAATCTGATAATTGCAGCATTTTGATCTTCCAAATCGTCCTGCAAATCTTCATCACTATCATCATCAAGGTCACTTTCATCAAGACTATCTGCTCCGATTCCAAAATTTTCTGTAATTGCCCGCGATATTTTCTCTGGAGAACCTAAACTCCATAATGGCTTTCGACCAGATACAGCAAACACCCACCTGCTCATTTTCTCAGTAGGCGGCCATGGCGAAACTAAGCATAGCTTGTTTTTTGCATTCACCTCAGTGGGCAGACAGCAGTAGCTGTGGATTAACCTCATAGGAAGGAGCTTGGTCGGATTTTCAGGCAATTCAAAATCCGCGAAGTATTCCAAATCCGTTTGCTTTCCTATCTCAACCATAATATCATCGACAGGTTTAGAATATTTAGAAGCCAATAAGCGTGCACGGTCTTCCTTGGGAGAACTTAGAATGTTAAAACGATCAAGGTCAGCCAAGTTAGGCCACCAATCCATATCTTCAAAAGATTGATTGAAATCAAAAGCCTGCCCGCGATTATTTTCCTCTGAGATATCTTCTTCGTCAGTAGAAATTTCAGAACCCTTTTTATTCGGCGTAATCATCTCATTATTTTCGTGGCGGAATATTAACCCGTGGAGGTATACTAATTGCCCGAGGGCGATTCTCCTGCGTAGGTGTACGTTTAGGAAATATTCCCTTGCCTGGTGGTGCAGGCTTCTTAGCTACAGGTTGCCCACTTGGAACTGGCAGAACTTGTTTGGTTGAATTTTTTAAAGTAAGAGAAAATCCCCCCTTGAGTGATAGCTCTTCAGTCTCAGGATTAAAGCTTTCGATTTCCACATTTCCCTCATCAAAGCTTTGACCTAATTTTAGCCAAGCTCCTTTATTCGAACCCCGATCAAACAGACTAAAATGCCATTCATCTTTGAATTTAAAAATACCTCTCAGTTCGATATTTGGATTAACCGGTTTAGGAGCGGGTGGTGGTGGAGCAGGACGAATAATAGGAGGAGGCTTTGCCTGTCTCGAACCCGGTCGCTCAAAAGGGTTAATTTTCTGACTGTAGCAAGTGCTTGAATAAATAAACAATCCAAATACGATTGGATAGATAACTTGCTTTTCTAAAAAAATCTTACTCATATCCTCGGTTTACTTGATGGCATATCCTGAACGGAAGAGTTATTTTTTTGAGCACCATCAAGACTGGGCATACCAAGAATTCGTCCGGATGGTGATCGGAATTTAGGGGCATAATCACTGTCAATTCTTTCATCAATAGATTTAATATTTTCTTCCGTCTTATCCAAACCATCTTTCATAATCGTAGGTTTTAGAAAAATAAGCAACTCGGTGGGAGTATATTTGATTGTTTTTGGACGAAAAAACTTCTCTCCAAAGTAAGGAATATCACTTAACAAATTATATTTTGATTCTGTTGAATCAACCTGAACTTCCTGCAGACCCCCGAGAACAATAATTTCTTCATCCCTTATTGTTACAAAAGACTTTGCTTCTCTGATTTTTTTGGCAGGTAAAGATTGCCCCTGATATGTGTTGCTTTGAGTCTCATCAAATTTTTCTGCCTTTACCTCAACTTCCATAAAAATTGATCCTTCAGATAAAATAGTCCCATTTTCATCTATTATTGGTAGACCGATCTTAGGTTTCTTGATCTCTAATGAAGTTTTTGCAGTAATTTTTTCCGCATTTCCAGTGCTACTCGTACCATCGGTTGAAGTATTTCCGTAATATGTGGGAATTACAATGTTTCGCTCATCTTCAATAAGAATGTGCACTTCAGGTGCATTATGAGAAACCATAAGAGAGGGTGTGGAAAAAATCCGCACATCATTTCTTTCAGATGAAAGAGCAAATATTTGATCCCATCGAACGCCGGTTAATTTCCAATCCTCCATTTGAAAAGGAACTGCAGAATTTAGCCCAGGTATTCCAAGAATGCCCTGCATCGTATTTCTCTCGACTGGAACCGAACCTGTGACAGTTTCTCCGCCTGGCAATGTAACGGTTTGATCTGTTGTTGCGACCTCTCCAAACATTCCATCGCCCTTCTCACCTCGAGAATATTTTGACCACTCTAAGTTGCTAAACAGCGCATCAATACCTCGCTGATTTTGTTCGGTTAAGTCAACCATTACAAAAATAGTATCAATTCGAGCTAGTGGTAATGGTTGGTCCAATGATTCAACCATTCGTCCGATCTCATCAATATCTTCCTTGGTTCCATAAACCAAAATCGCGTTACTTCGTTCATCTGCTGAAATTGTTATAAAATCACTAAACTCGTGAGACCCCTCTCCGCCCTCTCCCCCACCAGAGCTGTTGCTTGTAGTATTTGCTCCGTTTGGAGAAGGCGTACTTTTGGCACCGGGTGTCGGTGGTTTGGCAGTATTGTTTGCCTGAGTAGACCGTACATTTTTCCCTCCCTGAACCTGTTGTTTTATCCTTTGTTGATTCTTAATCACTTCATCAAGAATTGACTGAATATCTTTGGACTCCGCATGCTGTAATTTAAAAAGCTTACTTGTTGTTTTCATTTTAACCGGGGCATCTAAAGTAGCTAAAATAAACTTGATCGTATCCAAATTCTCTTTTCTTGTTACGACGATCAATTTTCCGGTTCGGTCATCAGAGTCGACCTGAGTTGTGCCACCTAGAAAAGATTTGAAACTCCCTTCAATCATAGTCTTCAACTTACCCTCTAATTCACGGGCACCTGCATGTAGGGTATCATGGACAAAAAACTCCGTTCCCAACTCCTCTGCACTAATTGGTCGGTCTATTGACTGGAGCAGTTTTTCCATTCTTTGCAAGTTAAGGAGCGAGTCCGTTGCGAGTATGCTATTTGCTTTCTCAAAAACAAGCAATGTTCCCACATTAGGAGTTGAAAAAGGATTTAATTGTTCACGAACCTCAACGGCTGGTGCATATTCTAGATGAAACATTTTAACATAAATTCGTTGACTGGGCTTTAACATGGATGCCGGTCCTTCCAACCAAATAGGAACATGCACATTTATTCCAGCAGCAGGCACTGCCTTATAAAAACGCTCATCAATCTTACTAATCCCAATACCATTCATTGCTAGCAAACTATCCAAAGCAAGAAGTGTTTCCCTCTTAGTTAAGATACTAAAACTATCAAAATTAATCTTTACCTGTGGAAGGTTTTGTGGGCGCAAAATATATTTCCCTGTTAAAAGCTGAATCATGTCCAGAATCATATTGGTGTCTTGATCACGAAGACGAAGCCTTTCAAGTGGCTCATCCAATTCGTCCACCATTGCAAGCTCTGCTGGATCAGACAGCAAGCCAAGTCCAAAATCGTCGGATTCAGCTCCAAATTCATTTGTCTCCTGTTGCACCGGAAGCTGGACACCTTCGCCAACAGGTACTTGACTAATCAAATCGCTGAAGAATCCAAAAAAAATAAAAACCGATACTGAAAAAGAGAATCGGCAGAAGAAAAGCTTATGTTTCGTTATCATAAAAAGCAAAAGAGTTATTGGCTGACAAACTCAACCGAGCTAACCACAAAAGTGGCATCATAAGTTGTTGGATCGTATGGTCTTGATTTTGGTGGATAGTTCGGTTCGATTTTCACCTCACTTAGAAACATGTATGGGCTTTCCTGACGGATCAAGTCAGCAAATTCATTCACATTATCATAGCTTGCTCGGTCAAACTTTATCCTAACCTTGTGCTGGGAATACCTTTCCCGTTCATCGGTATCTAATTCGCGGTAATCTCTCTGAGGAAAAACTTGATCAGCCAAACTTGATGCACGATTACTCAAATTTTTCTTATCATAACTTTTATTTGCCTGTTCAAGCTTCTGCTGCTCAAGAGCCTGATCAATTGCAGGTTTAAGATTGATTACAGTTTTATGCCCAGAAATAGTCTGCTCATTAAGGTTCCATTCCTGATAAATAGAAACTCCTGTCTGAAAAAACTTAAAAAAGCATGCTATAACAATAACCCATAGAGAAAGAAGCAATAGGGTTTGCTCCCGATCACTAAGCTTAAAAAAGAGTTTTTTTATTCCATTCATTCTCTTAATTTAACTAATATCCTTTGATCTGCATTAGATGATCGAACAGAATCAGATAAATCCTGCTCGGTTAGTTCGAACTCAATTTCAAATGTTGTTTTCCCACCCTCACTTTTAATAGTTCGCATTTCTTCGCCTGCACGACCGGTTCTGATATTCGCAACCTTATTCTTTTCCAAATTTTCAATAAATGTGTTGATCGCTTCGATTGTTTTCCCCTGCCCTTTCAATTTAACTTCGTTTCTATTTTCAAAATGTGCCATAGAAAACCATAAGTTTGGATCATCCAATGTTCCTCCGCGATGAACAGCAACCCGGACCAATGCTCCAAAGGGATCAATACCGCCTAGTTTATTTTGTCGAAGTTTTTCCAATAATTTTTGCGATTCAATTACAAGAGGGACTTCCCGAGCCATTCTTTGACTCATTAATTTCTTATCCTCCAACTTCACTCCCATGATTTTAATTCCCGCGAAGGCTAACAACATGGCTGCCATGCCAACACTCCATATCAAAATACCCTTCCATCGTGCCCTTGCCTGATTTCGTCTTTTTCGCTCAATTTCCTTAAACTCAAGTTGCCTAAGGTCACTCGTCCAAAGTTCGTCAGCGGATAAAAGCACATCTTGGTCCAAAGAAAGTTCCGAATCCTTTCCATCCAACCACTCGTGTTCGAATTTAAAAAATCCATCCTTGGTCCTTTCCACATCGTGGGCCACAAGAATATCCTTCGCAATTTTATATTTTTCTAAATCAAAAAGAGAAAGAAGCTTCCCCCGGGCATCCTCGACTGATTCGTCACCCTCCTCCTGATCTAAAGGAATAGAATATAAAAGATCTGGAACGGCAGAATCCTCCGAAAAAGAAGCTGCTGTTAATGTCTCTTCAAAAAGTAAAAACTTGATAGTTGGCTCTGGTGATTCCATGCCGAAAAGCGATACGAAAGAAGGAAAAACTCTGCGAAAAACCTCAAAGTTCTGCCAACCCAGTTGTCGTAATTTAATTAAAGGCGTAGCAAAAATGAAAATCTTTTGGCTACCTTCATCAGCTTGATACCCCCACGCCAACTGATCTGCCGGATAAGGTGAAAGACCTCCATCATTTAAAATGAACTCCGCAAACTCTTGATACTTTTCAACTTTTAATGAAGCTGGTAAAGAAATTGTGTCACAAAAAAAATGCTCACCTGGTATACGCAGGGTGATATCGCGAAGTTCACCAACGGGAAAATCGGTTGTTTTTTCAGGGGTATCCGCCATAAGGATGGTATTTTAAAAGTAACATCATAAGTGTATTCAGTCGACCAAATTCTCGTTTTCTCGAATGGAAAGAATTCGAAAAGGATATTTCATCTTAATATTCTGTGGACTCCTTGGTTTTGCTGAATTTTTTCCATTATTCTGCTTTGGTCTTGATTGCATTGAATCAGCTCGGCCAAGAACTGCATGCAATTGAAAATTTCCCTTTCCTTTGCTCACGTCAATTTTAACACGAAATGTCGATGTGGTCGTGCTTGTGCTTATCGATCGATTTTGCCTCATTTGAGCTAACCTTGGATCGTTCATGTTACGAAAGAAAGGTTCACCTGAGCTACCGTCGGGACCTGCAATGATTTCATCATACAGGCTATCATCATCTCCACACAAAAACCTTACCAAAAAGGGAGAAGCTGTGTTTATATTGACGGGTCCATCATGAAAAAAAGAAAAACTATCCCGAAAGTTTCTCATGTTTTGATTTTCACTTCCATACACATCATAAAAAAGACCAGATTCATCTGGATTATCTGGCTCATAAGCGAATCCTTTAATCATTCGTAATTCTTCAAAATTCTGAACTGTCTTCCCCGGAGTAAAATATGGAAATTCCAAACCTTCATAATAATCATCCTCCGCTCCTTCCTCACGCTCTTCATCATCGGAATCCTGCCAATCTACAAGGGCATCATAAAATGGTTGCCCATCATCTTCGTTAACCAAAGAATCCCCTTCCGCTCTCATTGTTGCAAATAAATATACGAAATCTTTTTCAGAAATTTTGGAAATCGGTACTTTCCCTGACTCATCGATCAGAGTAACGGACCATTGAATCGATGCATCAACTGGGTCTAACTCAGAATAGCCAAGCGGGTCCCCCCAACCTTGAGAAGGAGCATACAAAGTCCTTTCCATCATCATAAACTCGTTTAAAACCCCTACAGCAACATCAAGGGCAGAATAGGCATGCATTCTCAAGTCATCCCTTCGATGGAACTGACTGACATGCCGTAATTCCTGCACCGTTTCCTCCATCAGCCTCATACACAAGACAGAAAGAAGAACAATTAAAGCAAGTACAAATACTAGAATTGAACCGTTTTTTCTTTGATTTCTCAAAAAGGTTCCTCCTCAACCCCACTTGGGGAAATTCTGCGAATTGGCAAAGTTATCGTTCTTTCCAAGTCCTCACCATTCCATTTAAAAACCAACTTAATAAAATCCGGAATTCGATATTTTCCAGATTGAATATTTTCCTCAAGATCCTCCAAAATCTCCCACTCTTTGATATCATCCTGGGCAGCATCTTCTTCTCCGTAATAACAATAAAATACCTGATCACATAACGGACTAATCAAAGTCTTAAACAACTCATCTTCATCTTCCGGTTCCATTTGGCCCTTGTCATTCTTTTCCAATTCCTGAAGTTCAGAAAACCATATAAAACTTAAGCCCTCGCCCTCTTCAAAAAAAAGATAACAATGCACTCTACTTGCAGGACCGTTTGGCCAAACCAATAAAGGAGGCCCCTCACGCAAGTAAAAATGAATCAACGGATCTTCTGAATCAGAATAGCCAACTGGCCTTTGGAGATCTACAGCCGAGGACCCAGAATTGTTGAAAGTATGAGGTGTTGCTTCCTCCAAAACAGCAGTCATAAAATGTGCTACACCATTAACATGAGCATCAAAAGCATCCCGCGTAGCCGGTCTTTCTGCCCATGCCCTTGAAATAGTTACCAACAAAGAGGTCGCCGCAGTCAGAACAAGCCCACCAATTGCAAGAGCGAGCAACACTTCGACCATAGAAAATCCTTTCAATTTCCTCACTGCCTTTTCCTCTGTTCTTGAATATCTCTAATTTTATCTCTCTTATCCTCAAGCAAACGTGCCCGCTCCGACGAAAAATCAGCATTCCCTCCCCAACTTGGTCGAAACAGATACATTTGAGAAACTCTCTCACCGGGCTCAACTCCAAATTCTTCGTTTCCGTCATACTCTAAGGTCAGGTTTACTCTATAAACATCAAGGACTTTACTCATTTCGACCTCTGTCTCCCATCGAACTTCTCCCATGGACAATGCTTGAATATCCCCACCCTCCTTTATTTTTTCGTAATCGGTTTCCTTGAAGATCTGCCCCCTCACCCACAAAAGGTCCTGCTCTAATTCTCGGGTATCTTTCATCACTCTGATTGTCCGGGAGGCGATAAATGCTCCATCGACCAAAAAAACCGCAGAAAGTCCAAATAAAGCTAGAGCAATTAATACCTCAATAAGCATAAAGCCATTTTTCATTCCCCTTGTCTTACAAAAATATTTCATTCTTCTTTCAAAATATATCCTGAAAATGGATCGAATTCGAGTACCTGTTTCTCTTCTCGAAACTGAATCTCTGCTAAAAATGGAATACTACATCCAGAATGAAAAAAAACTCGTTTAAGTAAAAGATCCCGCTCATCATAAATCGAACTTCCTCCATCCTTTCCAGCCAACGGTCCTTCAGCATAGAACTTAACTTTGGGAATAAGCTCAGGTTCTTTTTCAAAATCATCATTCATCTTTTTATAAACTCGGTGCTCGGCCAAGGTTTTCCCAGAAGAATCAGTTACCAGAAAAGTCGCGTTCGATTCGAAATAACTCAAATAAGCTGCCCGTTTGCTTTCACTTGCGTAATATACAGCGTCGAGCACAGCTTTTTTAAGGACTCTATCCGGAGGTTCAAAGTTACTGCCTTTTATAAATGAGCCTGCATTACCAGCGACAATTCCCAATAGTACAGCAACCAATGCAATAACCAATAAAACCTCTATGAGGCTAAAGGCGCGACTATCGAACGCCTTGGTCACCTTATTCAAATTATTTACCGGTGTCCCAGTTTCCTATAACTGTACCATCAGGTGCGGTAGTAGAAATATCAAAGCTACCCGGATTATTGGCCCCTGGGTATTGGTAAATATAAGGTTTACCCCACGGGTCTTCCAAGTCTGAAGCTCTCTTGACAAATGGTGGTACCCCAACGGGTGGAGTCTTTAAGTCATTCAGGCTTTTAGGGTACTCTCCAACCAAGGCAAAATAACTGGTAACATAAGCTTCTCCGGTGCTGTTAACCCAAGTCTGAGCAGCTTTGACTTTCCCTCCACCAAAAATCTCTCCTAGATTTGACATCGCCAAACCGGCGACAATTCCGATCAGAGCGAGCACAATTAGGATCTCAACTAAAGTAAAACCCTTCGCTTTGCGAAGGTTACGGTAGGACTTGGCAGAGGATAAATTCATAATTACAGACTAATTGATTGACCACTCGTTTGGCAAGCCTGTTGAAAAAAATATCAAAACTCTCTTTTTTACAGGATTTACCTTGCCTTGAACGCGATTCCATATGATTCAGTAATAATGTCACTTTTAGATTATCTACCAGTCCTTATTCAGATTCTGATTGCTGTGGGTATGGGTGTTGGAATTCTTTTCGCAAGTCACCTGTTTGGTCAAAGAGCAACAGCGGGTAAAATCAAGGATTCTCCATACGAATGCGGACTCGCTGCCAACACTAAAGGTGAGACCCGATATTCGGTTAAGTTTTATGTAACCGCCATGTTATTCATCCTCTTTGATATAGATGTAGTTTTTCTTATACCCTGGGTTCTAACCCATCGAGATTTAGTTGCCGCAGGTATTCCTATCTTAGGGCCCATGCTTTTCTTTACTTTTATACTTGTTGCAGGCTTAATCTATGAATTAAAAAGTGGTGCTCTTGAGTGGGAAAAATAATTGTATTTTATCCTGTCTTTTCCATCGTTTGGAAAATTACTTCGCTATAGCTCTTTTCTTAAAAGATGCATATTGATCGATACATTTCCGCCAACCGAATCATAGATATATCAAGCAAGAACTTAGTCTCTGCATATTCCGAACTGCTCGAAACATTTACCACTCATCTTCCTACCCCCGCTAAAAGAAAGAAAGTTCTAAACGAATTGGTCGATCGGGAAAAGTCTTTATCCAGCTATTTAGGGGAGGGTGTCGCACTTCCCCATGCCAGAGTTTCGATGAAAAGACCTTATGCTTTGGCTATAGGAAGATGTCCTGCAGGCCTTACCTTCGAAGGAAAAGACAGCTACGAGGACATTCGTTTCATCTTTCTTCTTTTGGCCAGTGAAAAAGCAAAGAACTACCTTTCTTTTCTCGCCGCTTTAGCTCGTTCCTTCCAGGATAATTCAATCATGGATCATCTGTGGATGGCCCGTGAAAAAAATGAATTCAAAACTGCTGTTCGCAAAGCATTTGCGGGCACAGATGATCGGCCGGCTCGTCGAAGAACCAAGTTTAACAAACTTCTTACCGATGAAGCCGCAAAAATTGCCAAAGCTGCAGAATGTTCAACCATTCTTATTTTTACAGATGTTTTCCCTCCCAGCCTTGCACCCCGCATGACATTTTCGGGATTCAAAGTCGTTTTAGCAGGTGAGGATGTTTCCGATGACGACCGGGCTCACCACAGAGCTGATGCCATATTAGCCGTGCGTGCTTTATCCCGTGCCCGACTCTCTCAGTTGAGGGCAGCAATTCTACTTGGGCTGACAAGAGATATTTTTGGATTCCAGGACAGAGTATGTTGCATAGGAGGCATCCCAACCAGTGGCCAACTTGATACCGTGCTCGTTGTCGATGTAGATGAAGAATTTGAATCAGTGATCGGTCATGGCGAGGAAATGCTCCCCCCTGATGTGTCCGCAGAGGCACTTGAAAGAATTACCGCAATTGCAACCGATCTTGCTTCTCAAGGTCGTGAAGGAAAATCAATCGGTGCGATGTTTATTCTTGGAGACCACAAAGAAGTCAACAAACGATCGAAACCCCTTATTTTAAACCCTTTCCATGGCTACGATGAGGAGGATCGTAGTATATTAAATCCTTTTATGGACGAAACAATAAAGGAGCTCGCCCTTATTGACGGTGCTTTTATTGTTCGCGGAAATGGAGTGGTTGAATCTGCCGGTTGCCTGATTCAGGCAAAAGCAGATGATATCGTCCTCCCCGGTGGTCTGGGAACCCGTCATGCGGCTGCAGCAGCGATTACTCATGTGACTGATTCCCTTGCACTGGTGGTATCTTCCTCTGGCCAGGTGACTTATTTCCGCAAGGGTCAAATGTTTACCCTGTTTGATAAGTCTGAGGGTCGCTCCCTGTAATGACTGAATGCCTGATTCCCCACAGCCTCATCCTAAACGAATTGGTTTCTTTGGTGGCTCCTTTGACCCTGTTCATGTTGGTCACATTTCCCTGGCAAATCAGGCAATCGAATTTGCATCGATTGACCTTTTACTTTTATGCCCTGCTTTTCATGCTCCCTTACGTTCTCAGAAACCCATGTTCCCTTCCGAATTTCGATTACAAATGCTTCAGCAAATAACCAAAGAAAATAGTAAAATGGAAGTGTGTACCTTGGAGCTCAAAAAACAAAAGACCTGCTTTACTTACAACACACTTCAGGAAATTAAATCAGCACATCCTCAATCCGAATTATTCGTTTTGCTAGGAGCTGATCAATTTGAACAATTAGAAAAATGGAAGTTCAATCAAGAACTTACGAAAATTTGTGAATTTCTTGTTTTTTCTCGTTCCTCTTGTGAAGTTTCTATTCCTAATCTCCCCGGCCTTTCCTATCATTTGCTCAAAAATGACCTGATTAAAATTTCATCCACTCAAATTCGCAACCGCTTACAGAAAAGAAAACCTATCGATCATCTAGTCTCCCCAACCATTCTAACAATAATGAAAACATTCTTTAAATCGTAATTTCCTAATATATGAATGCTGTAATTCCCAAGGAAAAAAATGAACTTCGTAACAACTTGAAAATTGCCTGTGATGCATTGCTTGACAAAAAAGGAGAAGATTTAAAACTTCTGTATTTTGGAGAAAAGTCTCCTTTAACTGATTGTTTTATTATAGCAACGGGTAATTCAAATCCCCAAATCAAGGCACTCCGTGACAATGTTGAAAAAAATCTCAAAGAAAACAAAGTCGAGTTATTTTCCAAGGATCGTTTTCAACCAAGTGGATGGTTAATCATTGATGCCATCGATTTTGTGGTTCACATTTTTTCGCAGGAACAAAGAGAAAACTACGCCATCGAAGAATTATGGAAAGATGCAGAAGAAATTTTCCTTGAAGACTTATAATAAAAATTGATTTCGTTCCTTATTCCCAGTTGACCTTCCCTTCACTCTCAAATTTTTTAAAATCTTGAAAAACTAGAATAAAATATCCAAAAGCTTTATGCCCAAATTATGACAAATCGACGCTCCTTCCTCAAACAAGCATCCTTAGCCTCAGCCCCCTTTATCTTACCTTCTCATATATGGGCGGCGAAAGGAGAAGCCTCCCCGAACAACCGGATTAATATTGCCATCATCGGACCAGGGAAAATGGGCCGAGGTCATGCACACAAACTTATTCGTAACC
>CBFIBI010000013.1:0-7093 GCA_965660725.1 Opitutales bacterium | reverse complement strand
CCCCGAGCCCAGATTACTGGATTTGCTGAAATTGCCGATATCCGCACCAAACACACTAAGGACCTGATTGAAAAGCATTACTCCCAAAATACCCCAGGTGATAAATGGAAAGGGCTTAAAATAACCAACGACTACTTGGAACTGCTCGAGGACAAATCCCTCGACGCCGTTCTGATAGCCACACCTGACCACTGGCATGGCGAAGCAACAATCAGAGCGGCAAGAGCGAGAAAACATGTTTATTGTGAAAAACCAATCTCTCTAACCATCAAGGAAGGCCGGGCCATGGCTCAGGCTGTAAAAGAAAATAATGTAGTTTTCCAAACGGGTAGCCAGCAACGATCTGAATACGGTGGTAAATTTCGTCGTACCGTGGAAATGGTACGGAGTGGAGCTATTGGCGAATTAAAAAAGATCCGTGTTTGTGTGGGTGGCCCACCCAAACCATGTGATCTTCCAACCGAAGCCACTCCAGCAGGAATTGATTGGGATGCATGGCTCGGGCCCGCTCCGATGCGTGGATTCAATAAAATCCTCTGCCCGAATGATGTGCATAACCACTTCCCTGCCTGGCGTCGCTATCGTGAATATTGTAATGGTGGTCTTGCCGATATGGGTGCCCATCACTTTGATATTGGTCAATGGGCTATGGATGCGGACAATACTGGTCCCGTCAAAATCATCCCACCCAAGGAAGGTGAACGTGACCTGAAAATGGTCTATGCCAACGGCGTGGAAGTACATCATGGCAACACTCCAGACTGGCGCGGAGGGACTATTTTTTATGGTACCGAAGGAACCATCTGGGTAGACCGTGGACCATGGAAATCAGATCCCGAAAACCTGATCAAAGATTTCAAAGCTACAGTCAGTTTACGCCAGCCTAAGAATCATCACGATGACTGGCTCGACTGTATACACTCCGGCGAACTTCCCCTTGCCCATGCTGAAGCTGGTCACCGCACAGCCACACTTTGCCAACTTTGTAATATTGGATACGAACTCCGTCGCGAACTAACTTGGGATCCGAAAAAGGAAGTATTTGTCGGTGATAAAGAAGCTAATAAACTCACCGACCGTAAACGCCGTAAAAAATGGTACCGTGTGTAAGCCGTAAGCTCGGCTGATTTAAATAATAAAAAGAGTTTTATTTAGCCTTACTTGCTATTTAAACATGAATCTAAAAAAGATAACATGCCTGTCCTTGCTGATAGGAATTTTATACTGGACTAGCCAGTAAATAATTTCTTAAATTCCCAGGAAATATATATTTTTTAATTTTGTTCCTTAACCAGGGGGACGATTATATACCAAGCTATTCCAAAACAAATTAAGGTAAAAAATACCCATCCGCCTGCTAGACTGACTATTCCAAGTATACCAACAACACTTCCTCCTACAACTCGGTATAAAACTTCCTCTGAAGAAAACTCATCATGTTTTATTCTTTTCTGAAATTTGCTGATTTTACTCAGCTTTGACCCGATTTTGAATCTCTTTCTATTTTTCTCAGTCAGATTTAAAGTATTCCTATTTTGAAATAATTTATTTCTCCTTTTTTTTACAGGAAGTTCTGCACTTTTTTCATTAACTTCGATTGGGTTAACTAAGGATGGTTTTTCATTTGAATG
Organism: Opitutales bacterium; assembly: GCA_965660725.1. GTDB lineage: Bacteria > Verrucomicrobiota > Verrucomicrobiia > Opitutales > Seribacteraceae > Seribacter. Next base: position 5,462 of record CBFIBI010000013.1, on the reverse strand, counting down.
AGCTGATACTGCTACGGAGGAAATGATTGATTCATGGTCATCTGCTTGTTCAGAACTAATTTCTGATTCATAAGAATTTTGTACATCAGTTGAGAGATTTTCACCTTTTCCTTCACCACCATGGACACTACCAAGAACAACTCGTTGGTACAAATTATCAAGTTCCAATATTTCCACGGAAAGAAAAAAAACATCCTCTTTTTTCAGTCCATCAACCCAATCATTTTTTGAAGAAGGAAATAAGATCGAACACTCTAACTCTGAATCCAAAAATTTAGCTAATACCGTTTTACCCTTTGAATATTTTTCTTCTACACGGCTCGAAATTGTATTCATTGATTCAAGGAAAGAGAAAGAAAATTGATCAAAATTCCCAATGAAAGGTTTTATTATGGCTTTAGATTCAGAACTAAGTCTTCGATTATCTTTAAGATCTTTTAAAGTTTCGATTAGTCCTTTCCTATCCACTTTAAAATTCCTCTTGAAAAAGTTTTCGACAATTAAAATTTAAAAAATTTTATTAAAGTGAATTGTATTAAATCTTTCACATTTATTTTTTAGAATTTTGAAAAGCTGGAGAAACCAGTCCCCATGCGACAAATAGAGATACAATAGCAACCATCCACCACCCCTTGGCAAGTGAGTTCATTGCGAACATTGCAACAAAAATTCCCATCAAAATTCGGCAACCCATACTTGCTGAGTCCTTTTGATCATCCGCAATAATTTTATTTATTTTTCGTTTTGAATTTTGCGGAGTATTTATTGAGTTATCCAATTGTTTATTTTTGGACAAACTTAGAATTTCTTTTTCCTCATCGGTTAATGAATGAACCCCTTGATCATAACGCTTATCACGAATGCGTTCTAATTCCCTAAAATCAATTTCCTTTGCTTTCTTTTGAACCTGAAGCGAAGGAATAGGTGGTGGATCATTTTCTTTCTTAACCTGATTGGCAAAATTTGCTCTTTCGGATTTCGGTTCTTCTGGTTGAATTGAAGGTTTTTGTGATTCAATATTTTTATCTTCACTTAAAATTGCTTTATTGGAATCACTTTCTTTTTTCACCTTATGATCATGGTCTACAGGCGAGCTTTTCTTCTCAGTAACTTCTTCAAAGGTTTTTACTTCGGTTGATCCTTGGACTCGTTCACTTTCATTTTGCTCAGATTCCTTATGAGATTCAGATATCTCTGCTTCCAAGGTACTATCAATATTTCCAATACCTATGTCTTCTTTATGCGTTACATTTATTGTCTTATCTGCCTCATCTGCAACAGTAACAATTTCTTTTGAAACACTATCATTTTTTTCACGATCTTCATCTTCCTCTCCATCAGTCAAAAATCCTAATATAATGCGTTGATACAAATTATCTAATGCTAAAATCTTTACATTAAAATCAAACTCATCTTCCCTTGTTAAGTTTTCTAGCAAATCGTTATGTGAGGAAGGAATTAAAATTGAGCATTCTAATTCCTGTCCAACAAAATTAGCCAAAACTGTTTTTCCATTTGCGTATTTCTGATCGAGCCGACTGGAAAATGTTTTGCTCGATTCGAGAAAGGAAAATGTAAAACGAGCACTTTTACCGACAAATGGTTTAATGATGGCTTCTGATTCTGAACTCAGTCTTCTATTATCCTTCAAATCAATAAGAACATCAATTAATTCTTTTTTTTCCATTTATAAAACTATCCTACACAAAAAGATTACTTTTGTGCCATTATAAAATTAGAGAAATTTAGTAAGACATAGCCTTGACATTAAAAACCTAAGGAGTTGTTGAGTAATTACTTATTATGAAATCGTAAAAAACAGGATTTCCTTTGATGCTTTTTAATAGGTACAACCACCCAGCTGTCTGGTGCCTATACAAATATGGCCAAACACCTTGTTGAGTCCACATCCATCCCCCTGCCCTCTGCCAAATCCATAGACCACCCTTCTGATCACTTACTACATAAGCCCAACCCAATTGAGTATGATAAATCCATTCAATATTTGGAAATTGCTGAAATTGACCAAGCCAACCCGAACTCCTCCACCCTCCTCCAACACTTGGCATATCTACGAACCATGCATTCGGGTCTATCTTTTCAGATGTTTTTAATCTTTTTACAGCTCCAATCGTTTCACCGACTGAATTTTTTGCAAAAGCCCGATAGTAATAGGTTGATCCAGCTTTTAAATTTTCCACCAAAACATTAATTTGATCACTTCCCTCAGGAAAAGACGCAGGAATCCTCCTCGTTTCCGGACCGAATAAAATATCAGTACTGATTAAAAAACCTGATTCAAGAATAGAGGAACCACCTTTTGTAAGGAGTCTTCCAAACAACTTATAACTATCGTTTTGATCAGCTTCAAAATTAAGTGTTTGCGGAATTGGACGATAAGCTGGAACAATCGGTGAAGTTACATTCGATTCTATTCCCGTATTGTTATGGTCTACCCTGGAAGTATTTCCATCAATTGGCTGATTGAAAACAGGACCGGTGGAGTTATGTTCAACCGACTCATTTTGATCTACGGGAATTTGTGCGGTTAATTCATTCACATCCAAAATGGTGACCACAAAAGATCTTTCTACGGATGCATTGTACTCATCTCTTGCCCGGACCCGAATATTCAAAGTCGGGTCATTGTCAGAATTCTCCCCTTCATAATCAAATTCCACTGCTGTTCGAAGTGTACCATTGGTATCCAAAGAAAATTCATGATTTGAATCTGATCCGTTTCCATCGACTAAAGTGAAAAGAATGGAGGCATTCACATCCGGATCGAACACGGAAAAGGTACTGACAATGCATCCTATGAGTTGACCTTCCGCAATAGCAAGAGGGGCAGTAGTATTCAAATCAATTGGATTTGTATTTGCATAAATCCCCCAGTCATAAGGCCAGTTGGGATTGGTTTGAAATGCAGAATGAATCGTTGCCTTGTTACTATTGGATAGAGCATTGGCATAGACTGATGAACCCTGGAACATTCCATCCATAGTAGTAACCGCTGAAACATCCCATGCCCCAATCGCGTGGTTGAAGGAAATAGCTCTGTAAAACATTGCTTGCATTTTGGTGACACTTGATGTGTCCCAACTACCGATGTCCTGATTAAATGCTCGAGCCTCTCGAAACATGTGCTGCATATCGATGACCGAAGAAACATTCCAAGATCCTATGGGCTCATTAAAATCGAATGCCTTCCTAAACATTTCATTCATATTGACCACATTGGATGTATCCCAATTTCCGATCTGTTGATTGAAGGATTTAGCCTCAAAGAACATGCTGCTCATGTTGGTTACCGAAGATGTATTCCAGTCGCCAATTGGCTGGTTAAATGAGTGAGCAACTCGAAACATCATCCGCATATTAGTCACATTACTGACATCCCATCTGCTAACATCTTCATTAAACTCAGTTCTTCCCATGAAAGCGGTAGACATATCCGTCACTCCGGAAACATTCCAATCCCGGATGTGCCCGTAGGTGGCAGTGGCATTCAACTCATCGCTGAACCACAAATTGACCGCGGTTTGAAAATTGGCATTGGTCAAGGTAACCTTGGGCTTTTCCAAATTGTAAAGAGCTAAAACTTCAAGAGCGGAAAGTGCACGCTCGTAGATACGGACTTCATCAAGTGAGCCTTTGAAATTTTGTTTTGAGCGATCTACATGATTCGCACCCAAAACAATGGGAGCAGTATTGCTAACATCTGTTTGAGGATCCACCCTAGAAGTGTCCAGAGATCCATCAACATAGAGTAACAAGTCAGTTCCCTTTCGCATGAAACTTATGGAATGCCATAAATGATTATCCAAATCGGAGCGAGCGGAAATTAATTCGGCATCTCGATTGGTGCGGGAGGTAATTTTTCCATGTCCATCCGAGGAAAGAAAAAGAGTTATTCCTTCGTAGGGATGATTTGGATTCACAGCTTTGATAAATAATGCAGCATGAGGGGATTGAGAATTTCCCTTTACCCAAAAATTTACTGTAAAGTCGTTTGTGCCAAAGTTGTACTTTGATGAATGAGGGATTTCTGCATAATTATTTTGAACTGTATCGAATGCTAATGCTTGGCCATTGATTCCGAACGCTTCTTTCCGGTCATGAGAAAAATTCGCCCCATTCACCGTGCCATGATTTCCATTGCCCGACATATCGGATGCATTTCCATCAAAAGGCCAATATCCAACCAGTCCAAAATCGAGTCCAGGCGTAGAATTGGTATCATTTAAATTCGTTCCCGCTAGGTACTCCTGCCAATTAGTAAATCCATCACCATCGTGGTCATTATCCACCAAATTAAAATCGATCCCACTTAGGTTCCCATCGACATGGATTGGGTTATAACCAACCAATGTAGTGTTCCAATCCCCAATGTGCTTCCATACTTCATAAGCCTGTGGATACCCATCCCTTGTTCCATCAATGAAGACTTTGATATCATAAGCCCGCCCCTTTTGAACTGTGAGTGAATAACTCCCATTTCCAGATGGTACAATTTGCTCGGCAACCTTGGTACCATTTGCTTCCAAAGCCCAAACGATTGCCGGCGCATTAATTTCTCCGTTATAATTTACACTTCCTGAAACCGAAGCATTTAAATCAGGCGGTGTACTTTCCAATTGATACAAAGATTGAACCTCAGAAGCGGAAAGAGCTCTATTGTAAATTCGTGCATCATCGATTGAAATATTAGAAAAAATCGAATTTGAATCTCTATATTTTCCAAAATATAGATCACGGCCAGTCTCATTTATACTTCCGCTTGATCCAACATTTTGAGAAACAAGAGAACCATTCATAAATAATTTCGTATGGGTACTTTCACGGACTCCAACTAAATGAATCCATTCATTAAGCCCCATTACACTCGATGATGTAGACTTAAATGTCTGATTGGCTACTTCATAGCAAAAGCTTGGTTTTCCAATTTCCCCGGAGGTAGAAGAGCTAAGTAACCATTGATTCGTGCCAGGTGAAGCACCAGTATTCCACTGACTAAGTACCATTCCAACATTCGAGTTAACCTGTGAAAACTTTTTGACCCAACTAGAAATTGAAAATTCACGATTTTCGAAATCAAATTTATTGGAATCAGAAACCACAATAAAATCGTCCACACCGTCGAAATCATAAGCCATTCCAACTTGACCAAATCGATCTGCACCTAGGGTCGCTCCGTTCACAGCACCATGATTGTCATTTCCAGACATATCCGAAGCATTTCCGTCAAAAGGATACCACGCGACTAAACCAAAATTAAGCCCTGGTCGGGAACTAGAATTATAATCCGATGTACCCGCCATTGTTTCCTGCCAAAGTGAAAATCCATCGTTGTCCGAATCAGGTTCCCAAGTTAGGGAAATATCAATTCCCGTTTTATTTCCGTCTACCGGTAAAAGATCAAATCCATTTCCATTCCACGATCCCCAATGGGCATAAGGCTC
>CBFIBI010000012.1:283-48824 GCA_965660725.1 Opitutales bacterium | reverse complement strand
CAACTTGGGGACGGTTCAATAACCGATAAATCAAGAGCAGTTCAAGTTTCTGATTCAACCACGAATCCAATTACCACTGTTTCTGCGATATCCTCGGGATCTAATCACACGGTATTTTTAAAGAGTGACGGTACGGTTTGGGCAACTGGCTACAATAATATCGGACAACTTGGGATTGGTAACACAACCCAACAAAATAGAGCAGTTCAAGTTACTGATTCCTCAGTAAATTACATTAATGATGTTTCTGCAATTGCTGCAGGTTATTACCATACTGTAATGCTGAAAAGCGATGGCACGGTTTGGGCGACTGGCGTAAATAACAATGGAGAACTTGGAGACGGTTCAACAACCGATAGAAATAGAGCAGTTCAAGTTACTGATTCGTCAGGAAATTCTATTACTAATGTTTCTGCAATCGCTGCAGGAGCAAATCATACAGTATTTTTAAAAAATGACGGTACTGTTTGGGCCACTGGTTATAATAATAATGGAGAACTTGGGATTGGTAACAACACTCAGCAAAATAGAGCAGTTCAGGTTACTGATTCCACCACGAATCCGATTACCAATATTTCTGCGATCGCAGCTGGACCCAACTTCACATTATTTTTAAAAAATGATGGCACGGTTTGGGCAACTGGCGATAATAACCTAGGGGAACTTGGCGACGGTTCAACAACCGATAATCTTAGGGCTGAACAGGTTACTGATTCCTCAGGAAATCCGATTACAAATATTTCTGCGATCTCGACGGGTTATAATCATTCTGTATTTTTGAAAAATGATGGCACGGTTTGGGCGACTGGCGAAAATAACAATGGAGAGCTTGGAGACGGTACAACAACCCAAAGAAATAGAGCAGTTCAGGTAATGCAATCGAATGGGAATCCATTAACCAATATTTCCAGACTTTCAGAAAATTCTACTCATTCGATCAACACCACTCCGACAAATTTGACCCCCCTTACCACCCTTACCCTTTCCGAAAATCAGCCAATTGGTACTGTTGTGGGGGATTTTAATGCAACTGATCCGGATTATGGAGCTGTCCTGAGCTACACACTGATGAATGATAACGCGACCAGTAATTCAAAATTCTCTATTTCCACAGCGGGTAGACTTACCACAGCAGAGGTTCTTGATTTTGAAAATAATGCATCCCATACAATCCGGGTATTAGTAAGCGATGAATTAAATGCCACAATGGAAGGAAACTTTACCGTAGCCGTTACCAATGTGGAAGAAACACCCATCATCACCTTTGGTGGTGGTGCGGCGTCTGCAGTTTCCAATGTATCGGAAAATCAAAGGGGTGCAGCATCTGTTGCCGCGACCGAACCGGACGGTCAAACCCTTACTTATTCAATTACCGGAGGACTAGACGCCGCCCTTTTTGCCATTGATGCTTTAACTGGTGAACTATCATTTGTCTCTACTCCGGATTATGAATTCCCCACTGATTCTGATCAGAATAATTCCTATGAGGTCGATATTCAGGTTGTCGATACCGCGGGTAATACCGCCAGCCAGTCCATTTCCGTGGTTGTACAAAACATGATCGATTTATCAACTTTCATATTCAGCAATGCCGGTGCAACCGGTCGGTTTGGTCCCACCCAGGCACAGGTTGATACGGCCTACACAGGAACCGATTTGGATGGCCGGGTTACCATAAATACACAGGGTATTCAGGAATGGATCGTTCCCTTCAGCGGGATGTATTCAATCGAGGCCTGGGGAGCTCAGGGAGGGTATTCTCAAAACGGGGGAAATAGAAATGGTGCACGGATCAAAGGTGAGCTTAGTTTGATTCAGGGCACGAAAGTTTTAATTGCAGTTGGACAAATGGGAGCGTCAATGAGTGGTGACTACGATGCGGGAAGTGGAGGTGGTACTTTTGTGGCATCTGGCAACTCAATTCAAGATGCTATTCCTTTGATAATAGCTGGTGGAGGGAGTGGAGAACCTTCAGATGCACAAGCAAATCCAGGATCTGACAATGAATATCCAACCGGTGGTATCTCTCCCACTCAGGGACTTGGTTACGGTGGTGGAGACAGTTCTGGTCCGGGGGGTGGAGGTTGGCTTAGCGATGGCTATAACTATGGAGGAATGCAGTCAGGAGGAAGAGGTTTTAAGAATTCTGCCCAGCCTTTAGTTGGTGGAGATGGAAATCATGGAGACGGTGGTTTTGGTGGTGGTTCCGGAGGAATGGATGAGCACGGAACCGCTGGTGGAGGATATACTGGAGGAACAGGGAGAGATAATTCGAATGTAACTGGCGGCGGTGGTTCCTATAATTCAGGAACGAATCAAGTCAATCTTACAGGGGCGAATGCCGGGCATGGGAAAGTAATTATTTCAGCTCTTAATACTCCGCCTTCTGATATTACACTTTCTGAGCATAATATTTCAGAAAATTTATCGATTGGTTCAATTGTGGGTACTTTTTCCACCACAGATCCAGATGATAACAATGGAACGGGGATTTATACTTATCAATTAATTATTGATCCAAACAAGACCGCTGCTCCGCTCAATTTGGATACAAATGGTACCCTGAGCACCTCCTCTATTTTTAATTTTGAATCGGAAGGCAATTATTCAATCCGGGTTAAAACAAGTGATTCAAATGGAGCATCGTTTGAAAAAGACTTTGTCATTTATGTGATTGATGAATTTCCACCCTATGTGGAAACCGGCATGGCGAACTTGGGTTCGGATGGAAGATATACTCTTTACGGAACTGTGGTGGATGAGGGAGGAATATCGGGCATCCTGGAACGTGGATTTGTAATTTCATCCAAACCGATCACCCATTTATTAGAGACTGGGATTACAAAATTAGTTTCCACGGTGGTTGATAATAATTTCTCATCGCCTTTCACCCCCACCCTTGCCGGAAAGAAACATTATTTCCGGGCTTATGCAATAAATGCGGAGAGTGATTTTCTTGGGACGGAGGAAACTTTTACCCCTGCCGCAATTCCTGGACCCGGATATTGGTCGGATGCCAAAGCAAGCACTGCCGGTGCAGACTGGTGGGAGAGTTCATGGTTTGGATCCTACTATGCACCCGATACCAATCAATGGATTATGCATTCGGAACTGGGTTGGCTATTCCCAAGCCCAAGTATGGATTCCGGAGTCTGGTTTTGGAAGGATGGATTGAAGTGGTTATGGACCGATTCAAAAACTTTTCCTTTCCTCCATTCCATTGATCAGGGATCATGGCTTTATTTTTATGGAAATGTGGGGGAGAAGAAATTGTTCTATGCCTACTCTTCCAAAAAATGGATCGTTCTCGAAAACGGAGTGATTCAGGAAAATACCAATTACTCACAAAATCCCGATGATCCAGATCTTGTCGGGCAGCAAGCAGGCACACCAACCGGAGAGTAGAAATGAATAAAATGAAAGTTATTTTAAAAAGTATTAGCGCCTCATTCCTAATTTTTAATGTGCTCTTTTGCTCTTTTCTTCATGCACAACAAAACGATGTAAAATCGGGTGCTCTGATCATTGCAAAGTTAGAGGGAAAAATTCAATTTCTTGATGGACAGGGAAATCCGGTCGAAGAAGGAAAGATTAAAAATGGGGATACTCTACCCAAAGATTATTCTGCCATTACCGGAACCGCTCCATCCAAGATTATTTTTCTTTTAAGTAATGGAACTTTGATGACACTGACGGAAAATACAAAAATGAAAGTGCGTACCTTTGAACAGGTTCCTTTTGATCCAGCAGGCAAAAAGCTTAAAGATTTAGAAAATGAACCAAGTCAGTCAAAAGTGGAAATTGACTTGGATATGGGTTCCCTGATTGTAAAAACAAAGAAATTGGACAAGGCATCGAGCTTTGATATTTATTCAGCAGTTGGAGTGGCTGGTATTCGGGGAACGGAATTTCAAATGCAGAGTAATCCCGGAGCCGGTGTACAGTTGGATGTGACGGAATCAACCGTTGCCTTTACCCCGCCGGGAGGTGGTCAGGCTTTGCCTGTTGGACAGGGAAATGGGTTAAGTGTGTCGCAGACAGGTGTACCTACACCCCGCCCTATCAATCCAGTTGCTGCCCAGACAATTTCAATAACTAATCAGGTTGCTTCGCAAATAACCGCAAATATTTCCCTCGGTGTAGTAACTGGTGCCATGACAGAAAGCACTACAAATACCGAATCTGGTGATGGTTCAAGCGAAGGAGATGGCGAAGGAGATGGCGAGGGAGACAGCGAAGATTCGGACAGTGGAGACGGAGAGAGTTCAGATAGTGGGGATGATTCATCTTCAAGTTCAGACAGTGGAGATATTGGTGGTGCCGCTCTTGAGAATAATGCGGATGCCCTTCAGGCAAGAAAAACAGGAAAAGTAAGTGCCATGAGTAGGCAACTCGCTAAGTTTGGGCTTAATGATGACCAAACCAATCGATTTTACATGCTTTCTGCAAAAGCACAGGGCTTTATCTTATTGGAAGAAAAAGAAGTGGTGCAAAGACTTCTTTCCATGGAGGGATTTTTCAAGGATCAGGCGGATGCATTTTTCATCTATTCTGCCGACACCCGTGCCCAAATCCTTGGGCTTGATGATTCGGCCATTGTACCAGGACTCAACCAGCGCTTAGAAGAAGCTCTCCTTGCAGGTACCCTGACACGGGAGGATCTTTCCGGTTCGACCAAGTCAAAAGTACCCACCGGAACAAGCCCAATGGCCACGGATGCAGAAATCATGGGCTTAAGTGATAAGCTAAAAGAAGCGGGGCATATTGGAGTAATGGAAGAACTTCTTGAACTTTCTGGTGGAAAATTAACCAAGGACTGGATAAGGACCGGAGAAGTGGCCAATATTCTCCTTCAGGATTACAATTGGGCATCAGCTCTGCCAGCTTTACTTTCTAGCACTGAGGTTTTAGCCAACCCCTTTTATACCCCAATTGCCCAGCTTCGCCAGGAATTGGAGAATGATATGTTAATTTATGGAGATGCTTCCGTTTTGGGAGGACGCAACCAAGTCATAACCAATGGTTCAAACTCACTCTCTTCCTATTTTACTGGTTCCACGAAAACAGTAATTATCAGCAGTCTTGAAAATACAAGTGCAAGTGATTCCTTCACCTGGGAAACACCCAATCAACAGGATACCCGCTTGGTAATAATGAGTGGTGAAATGATTGATCTTAAACAAGGAATGACTCTGAAATCGGCCACCAGTGATCTTGTTCTATCGAGCAGGGAAAACTTGCTCCTCGATCAGGTAACCTTGGATGTGGGAAATGAAGTGGCGGTCCGGGGGCTCAAGGATGTGGAGATCAAGAATGTAACTATGGGGGCAAATATGCAGGCCACCCTTAAGGCTAGGCGCAACTTAAATGTGGATGGTTTGAACTTTAACCGAGGGGTTTCCAATATTCTTATGGAAGCCACTACCTTACGGTTGAGCAATGTCCATTTCCCCGGAAATTCAGTGGTTCAATTAAATTCTTTAAAAGGTCCGATCGATGGAAGATATCCGAATTTTGGAACTAATATTTCTGCTTCTCAACAAGTCGGGCGCGTGAACTTTATTCAGAACGTATCATCCGGTGGGAATGTTCTAAATAACAGACAAGCTTTTGACCAGTTCGGTAATAATATAAAAATAGGTAAAATTAACCGTCCTTGAACATTCCTCCCAAGTCCAAACTTTAAATGAACTCAACACATTTATCCAAGCTCTTCTCCAACCTGCATTTTGCTTTCTTACTTTTTCTATTCCTTCCCTATCTTTCTTATGCACAAGATAACTGGATTGGAATCACGCCTTCCGAATTAGTGCCCGGTGCCAAACCACTTGGAAAAATGAAGGGCAGAAACTTTGATAATTCTCAACCTGCAATTTCGGTGAAACAGGAAATTATTGAACTCAAAGAACCTGTCGACCCAACTCCGACAGAAAAGAAACCGAGAGAATTTTCAGACTTTCATTCTAATCTTGGTCAGCAACCTATTGTGGAAAAAATTCCTACAAGAAATAATAATTGGATTGGTGCCAAACCAAGTCAAATTATTCCTTATTCAAAACCTCTTGGTTCAATGAAAAATCGCTTCTATGAAGATTTGGATTCCGCAAATGCAAAGTTTCAGGAATCTGGAATGGGAAAGCAACCCGCCACTGAATCCCCTCCTTTACCTTTTGACTTTAGTGTTTTTGGAAGCGTACGTCCGTACTACACCAATAATGTACTACGAACCAAAGAAGACGAATTGGATTCCGGAGTACTGGAAAATACCATTGGTGCATCTCTTGCGAGCAAACCTTTACAAGCCGGCCAATATATCACCCTAGTTCCCCATTTGGACTTCCTTATGCAATGGGCAAATTATGGAGAGAAATCAATCAAAGATCTTCTCAATTATCGATTTGGTATGGTAAAGGGAAACCTAGACATTTATCTACCACATGATTTTCGAATATCTCCGGGCGTGGAATACGATTTTTTACACAGTCAATTTACCGGGAATAAACTGTTTGATGCAGTAGCACCATCGCTTTCAGTGCAAAAAATATTCGGCTTAAGTGAGTCCACCTTTTTTATGTTGGACGGATTGTTTAAATATTCCAGCACAAATCGGGTGATCAGTTTTGAAACCAATGATATCTTTCCAGATGATGGAGATAATATCCAGTTCAGTCTCAACCTCAACCTAATGCAGAGTTTTGGTCCAGGTGGACAGTTTATGATTATGCCTGGGCTGGGCATAACCCGTACAGAATATCTTAAAAATAATCAAAACGGGAGGGTCGATATGATTTACTTCGCTGGTCTGAGTGGAATTTGGCAACCACTCCAATGGTTAAGCTTTCAAACCTTTGGGAATTTCTCTGCAATGAATACAAATGCGATTGGCGAGGAACTGCTCAAAAAGTCTTCGAAGTTTCAGGCATGGGATATTGGTGCATCCATAACTGCAAGCCACACCTTTTAAAATAAAACTAACATTTATAATGTTTGAATTAACTTTTTAAATGGTTGCAAACCGAGCACTATTTACCTAATTAATTCAATTCAATTTGACCGGAAGGATGGCAGAGTGGTCGAATGCGGCGGTCTTGAAAACCGCTGAGCCGGAAACGGCTCCGGGGGTTCGAATCCCTCTCCTTCCGCCACTTTATCATGGTGGCGTGAAATCAGTTAAGATTCAGTGTCACCTCCACTGGAGTCGCCTGCAGAATCCGAGTCAGGATGATCGCCTTCCCCTGGCAACCGTTTGTGTATATTATCAATTTCCTCTGGTGGAGTGGTAAATCGATTAAAGGTCTGCCTTTCAGTTGACTCTGTAAGCTTCAGTAGAAGTTCTTCATTTTCCCGGTCCACATAAAAGATTTGCAAAAGCTTGGAGTGAGATTCGCCGACAAGTTTTTTCGAATCATCAAAGGGAGAAAAATACTCAGGTTTTAACTTCTTAAGATTGGCAAGAGATTCCTCTAACTTTGGTAAAATGACCTGCTTGCGTCCAAGAAGATCCATTGATGGAGGCTGCTTCTCCGTCTTAAGCCATGTATTTTCTTCCAGCAGGACCTTGTGCACTTCCTCGCAGAGCAAAAGATGAGCTTTAATGACTTCCCGTGGTTCCATTAAAAAATAACTATGTAAGGTAGTTCGGACTTTCTGGACAGGCTACTCGATTGCCGAAAGAGCCGAGTCAGATTTTTTGGGAACGGTGTAGATGCCATAGCGGTTCACGGCTTGTCGAATGGCACGGGTGTCTTCGAGTTGTTCGCGACGCCACTTAGCCATACCGAATACAAAATTCAGGTATTTATTTTTAGCCATTCCCTCACGGGCTTCCTGCCCCGAATTTACATAATCCTCTATTGAAGTGTATGTTTCGGTTGCCTGCACATAATTGCCAAGTTTTTCCTCACATAGACCGATCTGATAAAGTACTGGCACCTGCCAGGATGGTGAGTTGTCAACATCGCGTAGTGCTGAGTAGATACGATATGCATTGTAATACTCGTTATCCTCAAAGAATTTATTGGCCAAATAATTACCCGTTTTCTTTTTCCAAAAATTCCATATCCCCTTTAATTTATTCAGGGCAATATAATCCCGATCACGCACAGAACGAGATTGCTCCATACTCATGACCATTTCAGGATTGAAATCAGATTCTTTGAGAAGTTTTATAAGTTCGGCAACGGACTCTTCATCCTGATTGAGTTGCTCGTAGGTAAGTGCCAACAAGTAATGAGCCTCCGGTACATAAGGACTCTGTGGGTAAAGTGTACCATATCCACGAAGACATTCCTTAACCTTTGCAAAATCAGCCCGGGGCGTCTGATCAAATTTGATCTCCATAACCTCTCTTTTCTCAGGTGGTAACCGATTCATACGTTCTTCCTTACGAAGGTTTTCACGGGCACGTCGATAGTGGGCGAGTCCCTGCTTAAACCGTACAATTGAACGGTCGGAATCCTGTAATTGTTCCAATCTCCACAAACGGTCAAAGAACTTGATTGCGTTATCATAATCCTCTGAATCCATAAATGTTTCAGCAATTTCAAACATCGCCTGATTGGACTCGGAATCCATTCGATCTTCCAAAGCCCGCCCTTTCTTTCTTTCCGCCAATTCAAAGGCCGGATTCTGAGGAAGAGTGAGAGTGGCATTTATTGCATCGTAAAACTTATTTAGAGCCATTCTATGTGCTCCAAGTGTACGGTAAATTTTACCCAATCTGATGTGGGTTTCTGTAATTGTGGGGGCTCCTCTTTTTCGCCCCTCAAGCCACTTCTCAACAGAACCTAAACCCGATTTTAAATCAGGAATCCCAGGGGCATCCTCGTGAGATTCAAATGGATAAAGATCATCGGAAGAGAATTCTTCAAGAAAGCGCTCATAAGACTTAGCTGCATCCACCCATGCCTGATTCCTCTCGTGCATGCTGATCAGAGATAACAGAACATCCCGACGATACCTCTTGTGATGAGGTGCATTCAATCTGCCAAGCACACGGTTACAATAAGAAGTTGCCTTAAATACTGAACGGGTAACATAAGGATTATTGCTTCCCCCGGAAGCCCTGCGCGTTTCCATGATTGCTTCACGAATTCGTTCTTTCATTTCATGATCAATCGTTTCCCCCAGCACAGTGTAATCCTCTAAATCGATAGGTTCAGAAGCAGAATCTTGACTGGTTAACAATGGAGTTTCAATAACTGTGGGTTGTGGCAGCTTTTCGTTCGGTCGTTGGTTAAGTGGGATCTCTAGGGGATCTGAGATTGCAGGCATGGCAGGTGTCATGGGTTGCTCAAGCATGGGCAGATCCAAAAGCTCAACTTCACGAAGCAATTCCTCCAAAGAGGCACTTCGGTAGTCAATATCCGGTACGGGTTGAAATCTTGGTTTAGCAGGAGAAATTTGAGAAGCAGAAGATTCCAGGGAAATCGATTCAGGTTCTGCTAATGTTGGTGGATTAATATCGTCCAGATTGATCCCAAAATCTGTTGGTTGCTCTGCTTCATTTGGATCCTTACTATCAAGTAAGATATTAGGCATCAGTTCATTTTGAACTCGAAATGAACCAGTTTCCTCTTCGAGGTTATAAGTTGGAGGATTTTGATAGGTTGGAAGTAATGGCGTACTATTATCCTGTTCGTTACTTCTTTTGATATCACCAAGTAATGAGTCAATTCCATCAATCACCTCTTCGATTGATTTTAACTCTGAACCCTCGGATGTGCTCTGTGCATTCGCAAGGTTAAATGTAATTCCATAAATTAGGAAGTAGAGAATAAAAAGTCTGGATGTAATGTAATTTTTCATCTTTGTCGTCTTTGGTAAGTGGCACGATTAGTTACCCTCATGTTATCGGGTGCCACCGTGTAAGGTGGCACGAATGGAATGTCCTGCATGCTCGATCTTGGTGCCCGAAGATTTGAATTTTCAAATACTTCGAGTAATTGATCAGTGCTGTCGATACCTAGAGAATTAATATCGGCAAAAGGGTCTGTCAAAGGAAGGTTACTTGGTGCAATCTGAGGGATTGCCTGAATCGGAGCATTTCTTGTAACAGGAACTACCTTTGTGGTAACATTGTTATCGTCATACGACAAAAGTGGGAAGTCATTATCCGAATCACTCACAGACTGGTTTTCGTCAATCTTAACAGTATTGGAGGAAACCGTGACCGTGGGTGGCATAATTAACTTTTTGCGATCGACAGGAAGTGGAGATAATCCGTACCTGAGATTTACAGGCTTGGAAAACGCCATATATCTGCCTCTTTCAAGAGGGGGTGCGTCAAATCGCTTAGTATCGATTGCTGAAGCCTTAAAAATAGAAAAAAGAACGCTCATGTACAATGAGGTTCTGAATAAGAATTTAGTTTTAGAATGTTCCATGGAATGATTAATCCCTATCTATAATCGACCAAGAACGAAAAACTTTACCAATTTTCTAACTTTTTTTTATTTGCTCCCACGAAAAATCACTTTGGGAGGCACGATGAACCTCTAAAAGATCTTCCATTGTATGAACATCCAAGGGGTGAACCTCTTTCGTTTCAAACTGCGTGGCCGTAATTTGAAAGGGGTTGCCATAATCAACAAGGCATTCTCTCGATTGTGCCCAAACTGCAAAAGGGTTTGATAATGACTCACCCGTACCCTTGGCAATGTGAATGGCCTGCTCAATCACTGAGAGATCACATTCTGGAAAATTACAGTTGTAATTTACATGAATATCACAGGGGAAGTGTTTAACAATATGCTGAAAAACGGGAATAGAAGCAATATCGTCTCCAGAGAGAGATTCAGGACGAAATAAAATCTCCACATCTTTCATTAAACAAGTTCTGGCAATAAGCTCACTGTCAGTGGATAGGACAACCTGATCAACACTCTCACAAAGGAGCAATTTCTTGACCGCACGGACGACAAGAGGTTCCCCCATATAAGGAAGCAGGTTCTTGTAGGTGAGGCGCTTACTGCCAAGACGTGCTATGACTGAACCGACGATTTTCATTTCTTTTCTTAAAACATTAATGATTAAGGGGGCAAGTCATATGCAAAAAGATGGTTTCAGCTTGGAAAATCTTACTATATTTGATTTCATTAACATATGGATTTAATTCCTTATTCTAGGCAAAGCATCACAGAAGAGGATATCTCAATGGTCGTAAAGATAATGAATTCCGACTTTGTGACACAAGGGCCTCAAATTCCTTTATTTGAAGAAAAATTAAAAGAATATTTCGGAGTTAGCCATGCAGTTGCCTGTTCAAGTGGAACATCGGCTCTACACCTTGCATATGCAGCCAGTGGAATAAACATGGATAGCCTTGGAATTGTTCCGGCAATTACTTTTTCCGCAACTGCGAACGCATTTCGATATTTTGATGCAAAAGTTCAATTTTGCGATGTCGATCCGGAAAGCGGTCTCATTAGCATAGACTCCATGGAAGAATGTATTTCAGGAGTATCAGAGGAACAAAGGGAAAAAATAAATGCGGTAACCCCTGTATCTTTTGCCGGATCTGTACCCAATCTGGCTCATTGTAAAGAAATTGCCTCTGCAAAGAATTTTTTGTTAATCGAAGATGCATCCCACTCCCCAGGAGCTTGGCACGAAGATATATCCGGGCAAAAAACTTTCAGCCTAGATGGAAATAATGCCCTTGCTTCCACGATAAGTTTTCACCCTGTTAAACACATCTGCTGTGGAGAAGGGGGAGCTGTTCTTACAAACGATCCTATCCTTGCTGAAAAAGCATCAACATTAAGAAGTCATGGTATAAACCGTCCATTTAAGGATTGTGATGAGAAACCATGGTTTTATGAACAAAATGACCTCGGTTGGAACTACCGACTCACTGATATTCAGGCAGCGTTGGGTATTTCTCAACTTCACAAACTGGATACTTTTTTAAGCAAAAGAAGAAAACTGGCAAAAAGATATGATCGCCTGCTTAGCGAAACACCCTTCAAAAATCATATTGCCCGCCCCCTCTATGAAAATGGGCATGCGTGGCACCTCTATATAATCAGATTTTTTGATAAAAGCTTACGAAATTCTGCCTATAAATTTCTCAAAGAGAAAAATATTCTTTCCCAGGTTCACTATATACCTGTTTACAAACATCCTTATTACAGAGATCTGTTGGGCGAAATAAATTTACCTGGTGCGGAAAGCTTTTTCGAACGCTGCCTAAGCATTCCTCTTTATCCGGATTTAAAAGAAGAGGATCAAGATCGCGTGGTCGATACATTAGAACAATTTTTATCCAAGGAATAATGGACTTTAAAAAATTTACCTCTCCTTCTTATTCTTCCCCATCAGGTGGCTACATTATTCTTAATGGTTTTCGTGGACAGTTTCGTGGTTATGAGCTCACTTCAATACGCATGGAGGATGCCGAAACCATTATGCATTGGAGGAACGAACAAATTTCTGCATTAAGACAATCCGCTCCGCTAACTGTCCCTGAACAAAAATCTTATTTTGAAAAGGTTGTTAAACCCAGCTTCTCCGAGAAGCAGCCCGATCTTGTACTTCTTCGTTTTACCTTCGAGAATGTGTTAATTGGCTACGGAGGCTTGGTTCACATCAACTGGGATAAATTACAGGCTGAGGTTTCATTCCTACTTGATACTGAGCGAGGAAAGGACACTTTCCAATATGGACGTGACTGTAGCGTATTTCTTAATCTATTAATGCGATGTGCCTTTGACTCACTCAATTTGAATAAAATTAGTACTTATTCCTACTCTCACCGTGCTTACCATGTAAATGCAATTGAGGCTTCGGGATTTCAAAGAGAAGGTATCCTGAGGCAGGACACGCTAGTAGACGGCAAGTGGGTTGATGCTGTAATTGCATCATGTCTTAAATCTGAATACCTCAAGCAATACCCGCCTCCAGATTAATAGTGGAACAAGCAAATAATTTCACTGTTCTTTTTACAAGCTTATCTGCAAAGCTCGCCCTTTTTCATTCTGTTGAAAAACAGGTAAAAAATTCATTTCCAAATTTAAATGTCATTGGGGTGGACTCGAACCCTAAGTGTGTCGCGGCAAAAAAAATTTCGAATTTTAAATATATACCTCCAATTCGAACACTGGGCGAAGGCGGATTACTGGAATTTTGTAAAAATAATGGAGTACAGTTTATCATTCCAACCAGGGATGGCGAGTTACCCTTCTTTTCAAAATACAGTGACTTGCTTCTAAAGAATAATATCGGAGTAATGGTCTCCAGACATGATAGTATCGAGATTTGTGAAGATAAAATTTATTTTTACGAACATCTTAAAGATGCTCCCATTCCAGTTATACCAACAAAATCTTCGATAACCGCACTACCACCTCAAACAAACTGCTATGTAGTTAAGGAAAGAAGTGGTTCTGCATCTGAGCACATAGGTATCAATCTCAAAAAGGATTTAGCTATTTTACACGCTTCTAAATTAAAGGATCCCATATTCCAGCCATTTATTGACGGTAAAGAATTCAGTGCGGAAACTTGGATAGATAAAAGCGGAAAATGCTACGGAACGGTTTTGCGTTGGCGACTTCATGTAGTCCGGGGTGAATCCCATGAATCAATCACATTTTCTAATCCGAAATGGGAAGATTCATTAGAACGAACATTTGAAAAAATTAAAGGACTGAAAGGACACATTTTAGCTCAAGTTCTCGTGGACAAGAATAAAAACCTGCACCTCATCGAAATTAATCCAAGGTTGGGGGGAGCCAGTCCATTATCTATTGAAGCAGGACTAAAATCAGTTGAATGGTCTTTAATGGAACACAACAATCAATCATTTGTGCTTTCTCCGAAACCACAGATAAGTACAAATCTGCGTCTATCAAAAAAGAATGGAATAGTTTCTATCTACTGAACAATTTTCCGTCTCGACAGAATAGAAAGAGAAAATTAAAAAATACTCATGTCTGCTAAAACTTTCGCTATAGCAAATCAAAAAGGTGGTGTCGGTAAAACGACCACTACAATCAACCTTTCTGCAGCCCTTGCTCTAAAGGGACATAAATGCCTAATAATTGACATGGACCCCCAAGCTAATGCAACCAGTGCATTGGGAATAGAAAAAAAATCAAATTGTGGAATTTATGGGCCATTGGCACACGGAGCAGATCCAGTCGAAAGAATTGTTCAGACAAATTATGAAAATCTCTACATTATTCCATCTGAGCTTGATTTAGCTGCGGCAGAAAGAGAGCTATCAAACCAAGAGAATTATCTACTCAAATTAAAGGAGTGCTTAGAGGTCGTGAAGAAAAAGGAGAGATTTTCCTCAATTTTTATAGATTGTCCGCCAACCCTTGGGTTATTATCAATGAATTCTTTGTGTGCGTCCGATACTTTACTTGTAACATTGCAATGTGAATATATGGCTTTAGAAGGATTAGGTCAGATAATAGATATCGTTGAACAACTTAGGGAAGCGGGAGCAAACCCAAATCTAAGCCTTGGGGGTATTATTATGACTATGTTTAACCGAACAAAGTTATCTCAAGAAGTTGTCAATGAGGTCCAACATCATTACAGCAAAGAAATTTTTAAAACAATTATCCCAAGAACAGTTCGGCTAAGTGAAGCACCCAGTTTTGGTAAGTCAATTTTGGACTATGACCCCAAAGGGATCGGAGCAAAATCCTATAATCAACTGGCAGAGGAAATAATAAGTCGATTTAAACTTAAGAAATAACCTTTTTACATTTAATTTCCAATTCGAGTTTCTGGTTATAAGCATTTCAAATTTAGAAAAAAAAATAGGTTATCGTTTCAAAGATAAATCTCTGCTTATTCAGTCTTTAACGCATCCCTCTCATAACCAATATAAGGAATCGGAAAAAGATAATCAAAGAATGGAATTCCTTGGAGACTCTGTGGTCGGTCTTATTTTAACAGAAGCTCTTTTTAATGAATTTCCGGATGAAAATGAAGGAGCATTAAGTAAAAAGAGAGCAGTATTTATTCGAGGAAGTTCTTTAGCCAAAATTGCTAGATCGCTTAATCTCGATAAGCATATTCTCATGAGTTCTGCGGAAATAAAGCGAGAAGGCAATTATAGAGATTCTACCTTAGAGGATGCGATTGAAGCTTTAGCAGGTGCTATTTTTTTGGACGGTGGGATGAAGGCAGTAAAGGGATGTGTTCTTAAATGGTTCGGTAATTTATCAGATGTTTTATCACAGGAACAATCTAAGTATAATCCCAAGGGTCAGTTGCAGGAGTTAATCAAAGAACAAGGCAAAAATACTAAAATTCAGTACCATTTATCCAAGGAATCTGGACCTCCGCACAAAAAAGTTTTTGTTATCGATTTAATTGTAGGAAAGAAAACTCTGGGTACTGGAACAGCAAACTCAAAAAAAGAAGCAGAAGAAATTGCTGCACTTCAGGGACTGAGCTTACTCAGATCTAGAAAACAACTTAGCAAAAAGTGAAACGTGTTGTAATCCCCAAGGGAATACCAGCAAAATTCGCTCATTCTTTCCCCGAGCCGGCAACTGCTGCTCTTGCGGCAAACACCATCGCAAAACACAACTACAATCTATCTATTCTAATAGAAGAAGATATTCCCAAGGCGGAGGAATGGGGTGAGGATACAGCTTCTTTACTGGAAGAAATTAATCCGTCAAAAAAAATTCATTTCCATGTTTTTGATCACGCTCCAGACAGCAGTCATCCAGATGCATTTGATAGAATTTGCGAAAGGCTAACAGTTTTATCGATTCTATTACAAATCGATCAAAATACTGACTCACATACCCTCATTGCAACAACACCAGAAGCTATTATCGGGCCATGTCCAAAATATCTGAAAAAAAAGGACTCTGAGATTACATTGCAATCCGGTCAAGAATGTGAGTTTGAAAAGCTTTGTACAAAATTGGCATCTGAATTTGATTATTCTTCGGAAGTTCTATGCGAAGAACCAGGACAATTCGCAGTAAGAGGAGGATTAATTGACATCTATCCTGTGAACTCAACCAAACCTGCGAGGATAGATTTCTTTGGAAATGAAATTGATGAAATCCGGACATTTGATCCAACTTCCCAGCGTGGAGATGGAAGACTGGAAAAACTTGTAATATCCTCTGCCCTATCGCACGAACAGGATGAGATCGAAGGTGAATTTTTTAAATACTTAAAAAATCCAGTCTGCTGGATATTGAGAGAACCTGAACAATTGATCGCAAACTATCCTTTGGCTTTTCATACCTCAGAAAAAACTTTAAAAAGTAAAACCACTTTCGCTAATGCTTTTAGTCAGGATGAGAGAAAAGATTTCTTTTTGGGAACAAGTGAAATTCATGCTGGAAAAGGAATCTTCGAAAACGCAGAAATATTTGAAACCTCAGTACGCTCGCTTGAATTTTTAAATTTCATAAAAACGCCTCTTGATTTTGACCAAGCAAGATACGAGAGTGAGAAAAGGTTCAGAACATCCTACCTATTTGAACTACTTAAGTATCAGGATCAAAAAAATGAAATACTCATAGCTTCGGGAGCTGACTCTGAAAAAAATAGAATTCAAGATCTGATTAGCGAGGAAAGTTCCCTCAAAAGACTAACTCCCAAGTTTCTTGCCATCGGATTAAGACAGGGCTTTATCGTTGATCGAGAATCTTCAAATCATTCCTTTGATTTGTTAGGGAAAGCCAAAGGTAAAGGATTTATCCTTGCAACCGCACGAGAAATTTTGGGCAGAGAAAGAAGTCGCCGAACAAATCGTTCAAAAAAAGCTGTTGTACAAAGGAAAGAAGTTGATCAAGCACTCGATTTTTCAGAATTAATCGAAGGCGATTACCTTGTTCACCATCAACATGGGGTATGCCAGTTTCAAAAACTTGGCTCGATCCAAGAAATCGGACAAAATGAAGAAGCAATAACCTTGGAGTTCGCTGATGGTTTGCTTCTCCATGTCCCACTTCAGGAATCTCACCTACTCTCTCGATATGTTGGCTTAAAAAAAGCAAGGCCTAAACTGGCGAAGTTAGGAGGTAAAGCGTGGGCAAAAACAAAACAGGCTGCTGAAATGGCAGCTCTTGATCTGGCAGCAGATCTACTTCGCCTTCAGGCAACCCGTGATGCTCAGAATGGTCACGCATTCCCAAAAGATGAACAATGGCAAAAAGAATTCGAAGATGCCTTTCCTTTTACAGAGACAGCCGATCAGCTAAAGGCAATTAACGAAGTTAAAAAAGACATGGAAAAAGAACAAGCCATGGACCGTCTTGTCTGTGGTGATGTTGGCTTTGGAAAGACAGAGGTAGCTCTCAGAGCAGCCTTTAAAGCAGTCATGGATGGTAAGCAAGTAGCCCTTCTTGCTCCGACAACAATTCTTTGCCAGCAACATCTTAATTTATTTAGGCAAAGGATGTCCGATTATCCATTTGCTATTGAAATGTTAAGTCGTTTCAGAACACATGCACAGCAAAAAAAAATAATCGAAGCAACCAAGTCAGGATCGGTCGATATAATTATTGGGACTCATCGATTATTCAGCCAAGATGTAATCTTTAAAGATTTAGGTCTTCTCGTTATCGATGAAGAACAAAGATTTGGAGTTCAACATAAGGAATCAATCAAGAAAATGAGGGCCCAAGTCGATGTCCTGACCTTGAGTGCAACACCCATACCTAGAACCCTATATTTTGCGATGGTCGGAGCTCGAGCCTTAAGCACAATTGAGACAGCTCCTGTAAACCGAAGACCAATTCGTACTGAAGTGGTAAAGAAGTCTCCTGAAGTTTTAGACAAAGCTATTCAAACAGAAGTTAAACGTGGTGGACAAATCTTCTATTTACACAACCGAGTAAAAACCATCCACTCTGTTGCCAAAAAGATTGAGGAGCAATTCCCCAAGTTACGAGTAGGCGTAGGACACGGACAAATGAGTGAAAACGAGCTTGAGCAGGTAATGACAGACTTCGTGGCTCATCGTTTTGATCTTCTAGTATGCACAACCATTATCGAATCAGGCCTTGATATTCCCAACTGTAACACAATCATTATTGATAGTGCTGATAAATTTGGTCTATCTCAGCTTTACCAATTAAGAGGAAGAGTGGGTAGATTTGATAAACAAGCTTATGCCTATCTTTTTCTAAATCGACATCTAACTGTCTCAGACCAAGCACGTAAGAGGCTCTCGGCAATCAGGCAGATAAATAATTTTGGTGCCGGATTTAGAATCGCGCTTCGCGACTTGGAATTGAGGGGCTCGGGGAATCTTCTAGGAAGTGAGCAAAGCGGGCATGTTGCTGGAATTGGCTTTGAATTATACTGTCGGCTTTTACGGGAAAGTGTATCCCGTCTCAAAGGGGAAGAAATTTCCCTCCGTCCGACAGCCACAGTTCGGCTCGACTTTCTAACCTCGGGTAAACCAACTGATGAACAAAATCCGGAAAATAGCCTTATTTTACTCGGTTCCTATTTTCCTGAGGAATATACAACAGAAGCAAGACTTCGAATTGATGCATACCGAAGGCTCGCTCTCATGAGGAACATAAAGGAAGTTAATGATTTCCTCGAGGAAATCGATGATCGATTTGGCCCGCCTCCAAAAGAAGTGATTGCACTATGCCAGGAGAGCGAAATTCGGTGCTTGGCTGAGGAGGCTGGATTTGACCTGGTTGAAACTCGTAAGAATGAAATCTATGCAAGATTCGTAAAAAGAGGAAAGGATGGAACTAAACATTTCCTCAGAAAAGCGGGGAAAATTCCAAAACTTTCCTCGAAAGAGCCACTTTTGAAGTTGAAGGAAATCATTCGTTTCCTAAAGATAGTCATCCATGGGAAATAAAATTAATTTAAAAATATTTGGTGCTCTTATAATCTACCCTGCTTTCATTGCATTTATGCCTCTCTTAGCAGAAGATAGATTAATTGAGATAAACCGAGTGGTCGCCAAAGTTAATGACAGAATTGTGACTTGGGGAGAAATCCAAAATGCAATGAATTTGCTTAGCTTCACGGATCAGGAGAAAAAAGAACGATCTAGCGAATTTGTTGATGGAAAAATTGATAGACTTCTTTCAATAACTGCATTTCAGAAAAAAGGGATGAATATTCCTGAGGCTTATATCGAACAACAATATAACAAAAGACTGATAAGTGAGTTTAACGGCGACAGAAAACTTTTTCGTGATTTTCTAAAATCTAAAGGGCTCTCCCAGTTAGAATATCGAATCGAACTTGAAGAAGAAATAATCTACAGCCATATGATCTCCACGCGCCGACGATTAAAAGAAGAAATCAGTCCAGAAAAAGTTGAGGATTATTATAACAGGAATGCCGATCTTTTTAAAACTGAAGAAAAAATTAGACTGGGAGAAATTGCATTTTCACAAATTGCCGGGGAACCTGAAACAGTTTTGCTTCAGCAAGCTCATAAAATTCTCAAGCAAATTAAGAACGGAGAAAGTTTCGAAAATGCAGCTTCTCAAAATGGACAAAGTCCATTTCGAGAAAAAAGTGGAGACTGGGGCGTAACAGTTACCGTAAAGGAAATTAGAAGTGAAGAAATTCGTGAAGTTGCGGCTTCCTTAAATGAGGGGGAGATTTCAAAACCATTCATTGTAAATATTCTTGAGAGAAAAAAAGATAATACCGTAGGCAAATCTGGTAAAGTGGCTGTTTACATTCTTAAGGCAATAGAACGAATTAAGGCTGGTCGCAAACCTTTGGATGAAGTACGAGCTCAAATCGAACGAACTCTCGCATCTGAAATTGAAGCGAAAAGTCATAGAAAATGGCTGAGCAATCTTAAAAAAGATGCTTATGTTCGAGTCTCTCTCCCAAAATAGAATATTTATGTAGAAAAGTTAGAAGTGAGTACAGAAAAACCAAAACCTGTAACTCTTAGAAACTTATCCAGAGATGATCGGCCTCAGGAAAGACTTGAAAGACTCGGTCCTGAAGCACTTACCGACCGTGACTTACTTGCCATGCTCGTCCGCTCTGGAAATGCACAAATGGATGTGCTCGCAATTGCAGACGAATTAATTACGCAGGCTGGCTCAATTTCAGGGTTATTAAGATGGGATGTATCTGATTTTCAAAGGATAAAGGGCATCGGGAAAGTAAAAGCGTTACAGTTGTCAACCCAGGTTGAAATCACAAAGCGTATGATGCGAAGCAAAAGATCAAAGCAAATTTTTCTAGATGAACCCCAAAAGGTGTGGGATTACCTATACCCTGAAGTTCGGGCCGACTGCGTCGAGAAAGTATGGGTTCTTTGCCTGGACAGAAAAAATAAATTGATTCGTTGCGAGTCAATAACATCCGGTACTGCGACTGGTAGCCTAGTTCACCCGCGAGAAGTTTTCCGCCCAGCGATAAGGCATGGTGCTACTGCTATTATACTTGCTCATAATCACCCAAGTGGTGACCCAACTCCAAGCAGTGCTGATCTACAAATAACCCAAAAGTTAATGGATGCTTCTAAAGCAGTGAGTGTGGAAATGCACGACCATGTTATTCTTGGTGAGCCTGCAAGTTGCCCTCAATCACTGGGATATTACAGCTTCTCAGAAAATGGTTTCATAAATTAATTTACTTGTTTTTCCAAAAAGAAAGGCAGAAAGTTGACAAGTAAAAACCTTTTAGTTTAGCATAGAAGATTATTATGTTTAAACATATCTTTTTTTGTTTTTTTCTGTGTTCCTTGTTGTTTGCTAAAAAAAACAGCAAGGATGAGTTCAAATTACCTCCAGCTATTGGTGGTGGCCAAACAGGATGGCTTAATGTGGAAAGATTACCAACATCTATAAAAATCAATGACGAGTGGGTTTTGCCAAGAGGTGGTACGATGGAGTGGCTTATGAGTAAAGGCTATGTTCCGGACAGCGAGAATTCAAACACAATGAAACCTAACCCTTTTGACAAAAGATACAAAGCTCCACGCAACAGGCAAATGCCATCATTAGCGACAACTCCCCTGGAATATATTTATGTACCGAAACCCAAAAAGACTAATGATCCCTTTGCGGGCCTTGCAGAACCCTTAAAAAGACAATTTTCACCGCTTCCAGAAGTCGGAATTAAAGATGATCTTAATAATCCAAATGATCAAGGAGGTCCATTACTCAACCTCGATTTACCTGATTTAAAAAATTCCCCTTTTGCTGAGCCAAAACTTCCAATTGCAGATAACCCTAAAATTGATCCTTTTAATCAGAAAAACAAACCTGGGTTACCTCCTAATGATCCCTTTTCTGATGATGTTTTAAACAATCCTAGGAAAGAACTGGACCCAAATAAGCTGCCGGGAAGAAGTATTCCAGTTCGCTCACAAGATAATAAAAAGAATCTTCCGGTAAAGCCGAATGCATGAGTTTTCTTCTTTAAGGCAGGCTCAATAAAATCTTTCCTATCCCCTCTCCTTCTTAAATTTTAAATAATATTTGTTATATGAGATCTTGCATTACATTATCTTTGGTATCATCGCTCAAGGGAGGACCTTGGATACTTTGGGATGACCTTAGAAAAGGTATCCAAGAGGCAGCTAAGCTTGGATTTGATGGAATCGAATTATTTACCGAAGGCCCTCAAGCAGGCTCCCCAAATGAATTGGCTGAAATATTGGAAGAAACTGGTTTAACCCTTGGTGCTGTTGGAACAGGGGCTGGAAAAGTTTTAAAAGGTCTAACACTCACAGACCCAAGAAGCGAAATCCGAGAACAGGCTATCAGATTCATCCAAGAAATGATAGACTTCGGTGCACAATATAATGCACCTGCTATTATTGGTTCTATGCAGGGAACATATGGTGATGCAGTATCCAGAGAACAAGCTTTGGACTGGCTTCGGGAATCATTGGAAACCTTAGGTGCACATGCCCAAAGCCGTAATGTTTCCCTGATATATGAACCCCTAAATAGATATGAAACTAACCTTTTTAATTTATATTTAGATGCATGCTCATTTATAGATCAACTGTCGACAAATGGAGTTTCCCTCCTTGCTGACCTTTTTCATATGAATATTGAGGAAGAAAATATTCCAGAAGTTTTAAAAGTAGGGGTTAGGCATCTTGGTCATGTTCATTTCGCTGACAGCAACAGAAAGCCGGTAGGTAATGGGCATACCGATATGAAACCGATTGCTCAAGCTTTGAAAGATATTGAATACAAAGGATTTATATCAGCTGAAGCATTCGCATGGCCATCCCCGAGTATAGCTGCCAAGACCACGATCAACTCTTTCAAGCAATTCTTTTCATAATTGATTAACTTCTAACCTCCTTATTCCCTTTTGGGGTAAATTCTAGAATCAAACAATATCACAAATAATGGAGGCACCGACCACAACAAAAGGTATTCTTGCAAATATTGGCCCAGGTATGATCCTAGCTGGTTCCATTGTTGGCTCAGGAGAACTCATTGCCACGACCCGCACAGGTGCTGAAGCTCATTTCGATTTTCTTTGGTTAATCATCATTGGATGTGTAGTAAAAGTTTTTGCACAGATCGAATTGGGTAGACATGCAATTACCAATGGGAAAACTTCTCTTGCCGCCTTAAACGAACTCCCCGGGCCTCGGCTTAGATTTACATTCAAGAGCAAATTATTTGATTCGAATTGGATTTTACTCTTTTGGACAATCATGTTTCTTGCGGTACTTGCTCAGCAAGGCGGAATTGTTGGAGGAGTTGGGCAAGCTTTGGCAGTTGGAATTCCACTCACTGAAGATGGCAAGGCAAAAAACCTCTTTGTATCAAAGAAGATTGCTCTGAAAATTGCTGAGGAGGAAAAAAACTTCCCGGTAGTTACTTCATTAAAAAGTGAAATCAAGGAATTAGGGGAACCACCTTCCGCAAAAGATGATGTTTACTGGGCTATTATTGTCACAATTTTAACGATCCTTCTTCTGATTAACGGCAAATTCTCATTAATCGAGAAGTTTTCTATTATTTTAGTGGCAAGTTTTACACTTGTAACTGTGATTAATCTCTTTGCTTTGCAAAGTCACGAGGCGTGGTCTGTCAAAGCAGAAGAGTTTATTTATGGATTATCATTTAATTTTCCTGATATACAAGATGGGCAAAACCCTCTTGTAACTGCTATTGCAACATTCGGTATTATCGGAGTAGGTGCAGCAGAGCTTTTAGCCTACCCTTATTGGTGCATAGAAAAAGGGTATGGGAAGTATGTCGGTCCCAAGGATAATTCTCCTGAATGGCTGAAACGGGCAAAAGGATGGATAAAGATAATGCAATATGATGCATGGGGGGCAATGTTTGTCTACACGTTTTGTACAATAGCATTTTACCTTTTAGGTGCTGCAATATTAGGAAGAACTGGTCTTGTGCCAGAAGGTTCAGAAATGATTCAAACTTTATCCTCCATGTATGAACCGGTATTTGGCTCAATCGCTCGTATTATTTTTCTCACAGGTGCGATTGCAGTTCTTTTTTCCACATTTTTTATCGCAATAGCAGCGCAAGGTCGACTTTGCCTAGATGTGGTTAAAGTTTCTGGAATCGCTAAACTGAACGAAAAACAAAAACAAAAAGGACTTAAAGCTCTAGGGGTTATATTACCAATAATTTGCGTTTCTTGTTATGTTTTTTTTCCTAAACCAGTAATTCTGGTATTAATTTCAGGAACGATGCAGGCAATTATGCTACCCTTAATTGGATTCGGTGTTTTGTATTTTAGATACCAAAAATGTGATCCAAGATTGGTTCCTTCAAAAATATGGGATGCTTGCCTATGGTTGTCCTTTTTGGGGTTTCTAATGACTGGGGCATATCAGCTTTACGCTAAACTTTTTTCTTAAAAAAATTGAAAAAGCTTGCATCAAAAAAAACTACTCCGATTCCAAAATCAGGAGGCTTTTCATCATTTCTTATTGGAATAATTGTAGCATTCTTGTCGCTTATTTTATTAAATGAAACAAGTTTTCAAGCAAAGTCTTTCGACCCCAATCGACAGAATGATATTCAACAAGAAGTCGAAATAGAATGGAATTTCATTCCGGATCTAAAAGATGACAAAAAACAAAAATTTGTAGAAGCCAACCCAAATACTCCTGAGAATGTACCTGATCAAACAAATCAATTTTCTTTCCGAGATCAGCAAGCAGCTCAAAAAGAGATAATAGAGAAATCTCACATCAGTCTTAATCCTGAAGTCAAAGGGGAGGTAAAATCTCAAAAGATTGTAGATTCAGTAAAGCAAAAAGAGAACAACACTTCACCAACTCAAGTCACGTCGAAAAAAGGGAGTACGAAAAACAAGGTAACCTCCATTAAATATCAGGAAAAGCCAATCAAATCAAAAAAAGAGCTTGAGCGAGAAGAGTCTGAAATCGGTTCTCGTAGCCAAAAAAATCTGAAAGATGGCGAAGAAAACAAAGAAGTTTCTTCTTTTTCTGTAATAAATAATAGTCAAAATTCATCAACTCTTGAAAATTCAGTGAGCCTAAGACAAAAAAAAAGACCAAGGCTTTCTGCAGATTTAATTCATGGACCGCTTATGAAAAGCGAAAATCAAGCACCTAGAGTTGGAATGATAGGAATTGAATGCCGGCTACATCCATATGGCATTTACATTCAAGAAATGATGCAATCTATCGAGGAACAATGGAATCAATTGGCTAGAGGTTCAATTCAGTTCCTCCAACGTGACCGCTTACCTAGTACAATAACGATTCGATTTAAATTGGACTCAACCGGAAACATTACAAATTTAACGCGAATCGACAGCGAAGGATTTTCACTAGCTGCCGAACTTTGCAGGCAAGCGATTGCATCACGTGTTCCGTTTGGTAAGTGGACGGACAAAATGATTAACGATTTCGGACATACAGATCAAATTACAATTAGCTTCAGATATTTATGAATCTTTCTAATTTAGATGCCTTACCATTGGATCATCGTTGTAATGCGATTTTGTTTCAAGAACCTGGTATTTGGGCTATTGAAAAAGCGACTGGTGTACTTTCACATCCAAATCGTCATATAAATAAAGAAAAGAACATTCGAACACTATTAAATGCAGAGTACCACTTTGACGATGAGTGCTATCGCTGGAATGATGTGAGCGGTAAGACCCAAAAATTATACCTCACGCATCGACTCGACTCACCGACATCTGGAGTTTTAATTGCAACTAATAATAAAGCTCTTGCGATCCAGATTAAAGATTTATTTTACAAAAGAGAGATAGAAAAAACCTACTATGCAATTGTTCGCCCGAAAGGAAATATAAAAGAGGGTATTTGGAAAGATCATTTAGTTGAAAAAAGACAAAATGGTAATGTAAGGGTTACTAGGGGAAATGGACAAGTTGCAGTTACCAATGTTTCGATTGAAAGAAAAAAAACCGGACTATATGGTTTAACTATGCTCAGACTAAGACCAAAAACTGGCAGAACGCATCAGTTACGAGTTCAATGTGCACTTAGAGGAATCTCAATTATTGGAGACAAAACCTATGGAGATTTTACATATAACAGAAAAATATCAAAAGCATCCAAAGTGGACAGACTATGTTTGCATGCTGGTGAAATTGAATTCGAACTCAACTCCCCCGCAGCGAATCTTAAATTCTATGCTGACTCTCCACTGCCACGCAGTATGGGAAAACTTTTATTATCCTAAACTATAAGTCCAAACTGGCTGAAACAATCCACAAATGACTTTTAACATGATCGTAATGATCATGTGCTGCGGTAATATAATAACGATAATCAGCCTGAATAGACCAGTTTTCTGCGAGTCGGTAACTCGTACCAAAAAGAAAATCATAGGCAAAACCGGTTCCGCTATAATCGGAGGTACCTTCAATTCCAACAATCCCCATTCCCATACCAAGTCCAAGTCGCAGATCAAATCTTTCACCTAATTCTTTCTCTAAAATCAACCGGCTAAAGAAATTATGAATACTCGCTGACAAGGATGTTGATGGGGCCATTGCAATCGGAAGAGTTGTTGCATCGAAATTATGATAAGAATATTCTGCCTCTACTCGAACCGAACCAAAATCCTTACCAATTTGAAGACCAAGTAAATAGCCGGAGTCGGACTCATAGTCTTCTTTAGTAAAAGGATTTCCGCTTGTTCGGATTGCGCCGTCCTGTGGAAATACAAGTCCTAAAAGAGGACCAAAATAATATCCCTGTAAACGACTCGGAACATCAGGTTCATAAAGTTTGGCGTATGCATTATCTAATTCCTCATCTGCCTGTACTGTCTCGTTGGATTCATTAATCTCAACCAACTTGACATTTTCCGATTCAGCGGGTTCTTCGACAACTGCCTGAACTTGCTTTTCTCGTGCTTCAATAAATTCAGAGGGAACTTCACTCTTATTAGGAACATTTGCTGAAGGTGAACGAACAGGTTGACTGGAAACTTGAGGTAGTTGCCTTGTTATATTAAAATTGGTTGGTTGAATTGACGGTTGAGATAATAATAGAGCAACCTGACTTTCATGAGCACTTGAACGTGCCTTAATATCTTTAAGCCTATCCGAGAGAGTGGGAACTGAATCCTGCCCCGAAAGATTAGAGTACAGTACAATTAAAGCTAGGTTGGAAATAAAAAATCTAATCATGAACGGAATTTGGATTTTCACATGATTGTTCTTCTGAAGAAAAAAGTGAAGTTTTAAATCTGAACAAAAAAGCGCCGGGCGGTAGATTGGCGGGAACCGCCCGGCGCGGGTGTGGTGGATGGGAAATAAAGTTATTAATGTGAATAAAAAATTTAATGGATGCAATACAAAACTTTATTTGTTCGGATGAAGAGTTCGTTTCCGGCAATTGCAACTGAAGATCTAGTATTATCATCATATGTGGCACCCATTTTAGCCAAGTGAATTATATTTCCATCCTTTGCGGAAATAACAATCACCTCGCCATTGTGATTCATAGAATAAATTTTTCCATCCCCTGCAGTCGGAGATGATCGCCATTTATATTTACCCGGTAGTTCACAACTCCATAAAATCTGGCCATCTTTAGGATCAACACGGGATAATGTTTTTCTTAAATCGCTTAGAATGAAAAAAGATTCATCATAAAACAGTGGCGTCGGCACATCAGAAGTGAGAACAGGCTGCGTTTTGGTATCCCACGCAAGTCCACTTTTTCCTGAATGAGATCCTTGAAGACCAAGATTAATAGCAAAAACTGGTGCTTTCTTTGGTGCACAAACCAATGCCACACCCTTCCCAATAACAGGAGAAGGAACCAACCTCCACCATTGTTCTTTGTGGTTGGGATTCCATGTACCCCATCGCCAAATTTCTTTTCCAGACTTAGGGTCATGTCCGGTAAGAACATCACCACCAGCCAAAATCAACTGATTTTGATAAGGTATTATAGTACCAAAAGATTCAAGAGATTCTTTTTTGGCTTTTGATGGTCGAACATGTTTCCATATTGTTTCGCCGGTTTCTGGATTAAGACAAAGAATAAAGGACTGGGCTCCATTCTCGCCTCGACCATGAGTCTGTTCATCTCTTTGCAGTATGGGCAAATAAAGATTCCCAAAATGTAAAGTAGGAGAAGCCGAGAAAGTCCATTGAAAACAAAAATCGCCATAGTCCTCCTGAATGTTTCGTCGCCATGATTCGACTCCATTTATGCCAAAACATACTAGATCCCCATTCCCAAAGAAAAAAATTACTCTCTTTCCATCAGTTACAGGAGAAGGACTAGCGTAGTTCGATCGAGAATCGAGTTGATAATCAAAGCCATCCCCTTCGCCAGGACGATAACCACTACCTGCATCTCTTGACCATAATAGTTTGCCACTTTTACGCTCGAAGCACATTGCCAAAAGCTGACCTTTGCCCTTTGCTTCATCAGTGATTTTAACCGAGGATACGAAAACATGGTTATCCCGTATAATGGGCGTGCAGGCTGACGCACCGGGCAATTCGGTTTTCCACTTAACATTCTCTTCGGAACTGAATTGACTAGGCAATGCTCCAGTAGAATCACTTGAACCATTGAAATTCGGCCCCCTCCAATTATCCCAACTATCCCCAGCTAATAGATGGGAAGAAAGAAACAATAATAATAATGAATATCTTGAATTGCTCATTCAATTTAATATGATTCTAACCAGAATAAATTCGAGAAAAAAAAGATAATATTCGAAAATTAAAACTCACACTTTTAAATAAATCCTTAGGGGAATTATTGATTCAATTTTTTTATTTCATCTAAAATTATTGTATCTCTATCATTTAGATTTTCTTCTGACCAAGTTATTAACTCTTCCATTCCCTTCTCGGTAAGATTCCCTTGTGTATCTGTTTCAAATTCAGTCTTAAAATCTTTGTCCACTTCATTTTCTAAAATAATTTGATCAAGTTTCTTACTTTTCTTTTTTTTGAATAAAACAAAGAAGATAGAAAAGAAAAAAAGTAGTATGAACAAAAATGTGTCCATTAACAAAACTGAATAAAATCAATTATCAATCAACGAAAAAACTGATTGTGAAATAACTTTAGCAAAAGAACTTAGTGAGTCGCTTAATGCCAATACTTCATTTTTGACCAACTTATTTTGTTCGATATTAATTTCGATTGTTTCATTTCCGCTTACGATTGGAATTTGCCCTGATTCAAAATCATTAACAAACAACTGCCACGAACCCCTAAGGAGAACAACGCTATCAGATACTTTTTCGAAACGATTTAACCTAACCGAAATTTCAATATATGAACCCATTTTTTTTCGATGAGGAAAAGCAGAATAAAATGGACTTTTCAATTCCCTTGAAAGATTTAATGACAAGACTCGACATACACCTTCGTCGATTGGTTCACCCCAACGATGATTTTCACGGAAAAGTACTTCACCATGACTGACTCTTTCAATCAACTTGTTCTCGATTAGGTAAGATGGTAATTCAACCTGGCGGAGATAAAAAGTATTTTTTAATAAAGAATCATTTGAGTCATTAAAATTTATCTTGCTCAAGGATGTTCGATTAATATCAAAAACGGATTCAGTGAGTAAGTGGTAGGTCGGTTCAACATGGGTTGACTCAGGTACAATACAAGATGTAAAAGAAGTTATCGTAACTATAAGCAATGCTCCTAAAAACTTCATTCTGAAATTTCACCCTTTCCCCTAATGAATGCCTGTGGATTTCTTTCTAACATATCAGCCAAAGTTTTCAGGGACTTAGACATTGCGGATATATCCCTCATTGTAGATGAAAATGCAAACCTGAAATCTGATGATGGACCAAACATCTTACTTAGCATTGCAACGAGCGAATCAATATTGTTCAAAGCCTGAACTGCTTCATCAGAAGTTTTTGCAAACTTGGGTCCAAGGGGGCCAAAGGAATCCATTGCCTTCTTTAGAAAAATTTGAAGTTCGATGTTTGTATTCGAAAAATCTTTACTCAAAAGATTCAAATCTAATTCGTTCAGCTTACCAGTTGCTGTAATCATTAACTCGCTAATTTGCTTACTTAATTTCTCAAGATTTATAGTTTCACTCAACTCAGCAAACATCGAGGCTTCGGTTGGAATTTCTCGATATCCATATAATGAACTGGCTTCATTCTCTTCATGACCAGTAGTTAGATTGATATATAATATTCCTGTAACAAAACTTTCCTGGATTAATTTAGCGTGCAAGCGAGCGATCACTTCCTCTTTCAAAAATGCATCATCGTCAAATAGCTCATTTTTCCCGACAACCATGTGCCTTTTAACTAACTTACGGTTTATTTCAACTAAGACAGGCACAGGACCTTCATCTGTAGCATCACCAAGAAAAAACCTCTCAACTCTTCCTATCCGAACGCCGTTTAGAGTAACTTTTCCACCCTCATGAAGCCCATATACATTCTCGTGAAAAACCATTACAAATCGCTCATTCTCACCGCGGAAAGAAGAAAAACCACCAGTAAAAATACTAAAGCCTAAAATCAGAACTAAAGCACCAAGGCAAAAAGCTCCTACCAATAAATTGTTTCCTTTAGACTTCATATTGATTTCATTAAGAGGAATTTAATAATTTTCGGCAATCTTACTTTTCAATGTGGGTATTCCCCTACGAAGAAAAAGACGGACTTGCTCAGAGTCAGAATTCTCACGCATTTCAAGTGGTTTTCCCTGCTCGATCATAGTCTTGCTTTCACCATCTAAAAATATCGAATTATCTGCTATATCAAAAATACTGGGTAATTCATGTGTAACGACAACAAAAGTAATGCCCAAGCTTTCTTTCAATTCGTTAATCAGGTTATCCAAACGATGGGAATTTAATGGGTCCAAACCGGCAGAGGGCTCGTCCAAAAACAAAACATTGGGATCAAGAGCCATCGCTCTGGCTAAACCTGCTCTTTTTTTCATTCCACCACTCAATTGAGATGGATAAAAATTTCCATAACCTGATAAACCTACTAAATTTAATTTATATCTGGCCAATTCCTCAATTTCAGATTCATTTAGATCGGTGTAGATCTCCAAAGGCAAAGAAACATTTTCCACCAAGTTCATCGCCCCCCAAAGTGCTCCTCCCTGGAACAGCACCCCATATTTTTTTAGGACTGAAGACTGCTCTTCTTTATCAAGCGACCATATATTTTTCGAATCAACCAAGATCCTTCCATTTAGAGGTTCAAGTAACCCTACCATTGACTTAAGAAGAGTACTTTTACCACATCCACTTCCCCCCATAACAACAAGGCACTCTCCCTCTTTAGCTGAAAAAGAAACATTCTTTAGAACATCGTAATCACCGTAAGCCAGATGAAGACCTTCGACTTGAAGAATTTCATCTTTATCTTCCAAACTTTGACTCATCTTAAATCTAAATAGCTAAATGTTATCTCAAATAATGCATCCGCAACAACTATCAAGGTAACAGAAACAACCACAGATGCAGTAACAGCTCTTCCTAGCGATGACGAATCGTTACCTGTGTTAATTCCTTTAAAGCAACCAACAAGTCCAATAATCAACCCGAAAAAAAGACTCTTAATTAAACCAGAGTAAACTTCCCACATACTTTGAAGTGCAACTTGTGTTTGCTCAAAATAATGAATAACAGAGAAATCCATAACCATCGTTCCAACAACCAGCCCCCCTAAAATACCAACTACATCAGCGTAAATAGTTAACAGAGGAATCATTAAGATCAGCGATAAAGTACGAGGTAAAATCAGAAAATCCATAGGTGAAATCCCAAATGTTTTCATTGAATCTATTTCTTCGTTTATTTTCATACTACCAATCTCTGCAGCAAATGAAGCACCCGTTCTTCCTGCCATAATTATAGCAACCATTAAGGCACCCATTTCTCTAACCATTGCCAAACAAACTAGATCAGCAATGTAAATTTTTGCGTTAAACTTTTCCAACTGAACACTCCCCACAAACCCCATTGTTAGACCAGTTAAAAAACTGATAAGGGTAACAATAGGTAATGCAGAGGCTCCACATGAGCGACATGACTTAGCAAAATCCTTAAATCTTACCTGTGATCTTCCTGTAAAAAGTTTGGTTAAAGATAAGACCCATTCACCCCAAAAAGATATTACAGAAATTACAGATAATCGAAATTGACTGATTGTTTCATCAATTAACTCTAAAGATAAAGAAAACTCGTTTTGCTTTTTTTCCAAGGTGGTTGGCTCACTCAATTCTAGTAATTTAACTAACCCCGATGGAAGTTCATTGATTTGAACAGATTTACCTGCATCAGATAATTCCTTTCTGCATTGATGTAAAAAAGAAACCAAAGTCGAGTCCCAACTAATTTTGGAATCAAGTCGAAACACAAATTGCTTGATCAAATGATGCTCCCGACAAAAAGCTGACCATTTAGAGCGAATCTCAAATCCTTTGGCATTATCAATGGACCAACCACCAGAAAAAACACAAAACACCATATCAGACTTCACATCAAATTGGATAGAAGGAAGAGTCGATTCTACTTGCCTGTCATCAATGCAATTATATTCAATGGGGTTCATTCTATGTAATCACTCATCAAGCATAATCAGAATACACAATGCCAATCCGAGCAATCTTATTTGATCTAGACGGTACTTTAATCAACCAATTTCAACCAATATATAAAGCTTTCAGTGAAGTTATTTCACAAATGGGCTATCCAAAACCGACTTACGAGGAAGTTAAAAAGTCTATAGGAGGAGCTTCTGAATCAACAATGAGCAAACTTATTGGAAAAGAAAAAGCCAAGGAAGCGGTGCTGAGATTAAGACCGATCTTTGAAAAGGAAATGCTCAATGGGCTACATGAAATGCCTGGTGCATATGAGATACTGAAATTCTGTGAAATTAATAAGCTCAAAGCGGCTGTACTTACTAATAAATATGGTCCTCATGCAAGAGCAGCATGCGAGCATCTAAATTTCACTCCACAATTAGAGTTTGTATTAGGTGCAAATGATACTGAATGGAAAAAGCCAGATGAAGAATTCACCAATCTAGCAATTAAAAAAATAGGAGTCAGGACCGAGGAAGTTATATATATTGGTGATTCACCATACGATTATCAGACTGCTAATAATGCGAAAATTAAATGTCATTTAGTCTCCACTGGAACTCATACGCAAAATGAATTAAGTAAGTCTTGCAAATGTTCCATTGATAAAGATTTATCTTCTCTAATTCAAAATAGATTATTGAACCTCGATTTATAAAAATAATAAATCCCCGGTAAATTAAATTAGCTGATCAAATAAGAAGATTGACTTAATTATACTCTAAATCACAATTAGATTACCCTATTATGAAAAAACTTCAGTATGAAACAAATGTTTCCGAAAAGCACCCTAATTTTGGTAATGTTAATTGGAATAAAATTGAGGATAATCTAAATTACGAGACTCGATCATCAGTAAGAAATGTAGTCTTCATTTCAAAGTCTGAATCCCATATGTCAGATTGCGAAAAAAGTATAAATTTGAAAAACCTTCGTTTTTATAGTTTCGATGATTTACATGACGCATTGAGGATGGGGGTTCACCAATTTGCAGATATTATAGTTCTCATTGATGAATTCTTTTCAGCAAGTCATGATAATTTCGCCAAACTTATTCGAAAAAGAAGTAAAAGAGATGCAATTGAAGTTATTATTTTGACCAAATCAAATACCGAAAAACTTACTGACTCAATTTCTGAATCACTAGGCAGAATTAATAGAAGAAACTCAAAGAAAATTATAGTTACTGAAATTTGTAATTCACAACTTCGAAATCGGCAAATTTCTAATCATCCAAATCTGAAGAGATTTCCAAATTCAGATGAGAATGAATTCAGAGATCTTTTGAGTGAAAAGCTATCCAGCATCTCATCTGAAAGTCCTGATAAAATACTAAAAGAAGCGATTAAAGTTATCAAAGATTTAGACTGATTCACAACACGACGCATAGTCGATTCAATTTCATTAAAAAAATTATCAGTAAATATTAAAGCATTTGTGAAACTAAGGCTAAATATTAGTTTCAGGTTAAAATTCTTAATTTCTAGTCTATTTGCTTCGCTTTTTGTTCCTCTTTTTTGTGGATGGGTCCTTTATAAACAAGATATTAAAAGCACCCGCGAACTCATAAGGACAAACATAGAAAGTCAAATTAGTAATTTTTCCAGATTGATTTTCCCAGCGATTGTTTTTGATGACACAGAGACCTGCTTTGAACAACTAGAAGGTTTCTCCACCAATCCGATGGTACAAAAAGTCGTAATTTGGAAAAAAAACAGCTTAGACGATCGAAACTATCAGTTCTTTACTAAATATCCTTTTATTGATGGTGAAGATAATTCTGTCCATTCCCATAATGAGAGCTTTTTCAATGAGGAACTCTTATCAATATCAAAGCCTATTATTGCTAATAATGAAAATGTTGGCATCATAACAGTCGTTAGAACATTAGATGACCTGCAAAATAAAAAAGCTCAATATCTACAAGTAGGAATTTCTTCATTACTTTGTATCTCGCTTATTCTTGTTTTCATTACGCTCTGGTACCAAAATTCACTCATTAGACCATTAAAAGAACTAAGTAAGGTTGCCACAACCATAACTAGAGATAAAAACTATCAGAAAAGAGCCAAAAAAAGAAGCATGGATGAATTTGGTAAGTTAACCGATGCATTCAATGAAATGCTTGACTCTATTCATTATGCGAACACAAAGCTAAAACTAGCTAATGAGGAAATGGAAATAAGAGTAGAAAAAAGAACCAAAGAACTCACTCTTTCCAACAAAAGAATTTCAGAAGAAATGAATGAAAAAGAATTAGCAAACATTGAACTAATTAAAACTAGAGAAAAATTATCCCAACGGGAAAAACTAGCTAATGTTGGCCAGGTTTCATCAACCATTGCTCATGAATTAAGGAACCCTATGGCAGCGATAAGAAACTCAACTTATTTCTTGCGACTTAAACTCGGACAAAACGAAAAGCTTTCAGAGCATCTTAAGATTATTGATCGTGAAATAACAAGATCCGACGAAGTGATTCAAAGTTTATTAAAGATTACAAGGGGTGAAGATTTAAAAAAATCAAAAACAGATCTAAAATCAATTGCAAAGGAAGCGATGAATTATGCAGATATTGCGAAAAATACACAACTCTTTATAGAATTTGATCCCGAACCTTTCGAATTAAATTTGGACAAATTACTTTTCAGACAGGTTCTATATAATTTGTTCTTAAATTCGATTCAAGCTATGCCAAAGGGTGGAAATGTTTATTTAAAGATTTCAAAAGGTTCTAATAATCTAGCATTAATTTCAATCAAAGATGAAGGAACTGGCATTGAAGAATTATTGCTAAATAAAATTTTTGATCCACTGTACACTGACAAGAACGAAGGAATTGGCTTAGGGTTATCTCTTTGTCGAGACCTAGTTTTGAGGCATGGCGGAACAATTGAAGTTGAAAGTGAAATCAATGTTGGAACCACTTTTAATATAAAAATCCCAATTATTTAACACACTCTACAAAATGAATAAAAAAACTAAAATTTTAATCGTTGATGATCACCCCGCTGTTAGATCAACGATGGTTGATGTTCTTAACGAAGAAGGATTCATAACAGACAAGGCTCAAAATGGAGAAATAGCTTTGCAAAAGTGTCTCTCCGAAATATACGATTTTGTTCTAATTGATGTTCAAATGCCTAAGGTGAATGGCATTGAAGTATTCCAAAAATTAAAAGAGCAAAAGAAGCAGACTCCTCAGTTTATCTTCTTTACCGCCTATTCTCTTCCAGAAATGAAGAATGAAGCTCTTAAGCTTGGCTGTCTTGCTTTTCTTCAAAAACCTATCCAAATTGAAAAAGTCATTTCTTTAATTCGTAAGTCTAAAAGAACTACAGTATTAATATACCTAAAGAATAAAAGACAAAGTAGCGAACTCTCAAAATCTCTTATCTCTAGGGGGTTTCATAGCATTGAAGCAGTTAATATTGACACAACTCTGATTCAATTGAGGCAGATAAACTTTAATTATTTAATCTTTGATTCAGACTGCCCAGAATCTGAGCACGATTTAGTAAAAGCAACAATCAAATCATCCAAATCGGATACGATCTTTATTGAAACGAACGAAGATGAAACAGTAGAATCCATTGAAAAATTTCTACAATCATCCATTATTCAGAAAAGTTAGATTGGGTTTGAACTTTCATTTGGGTTCTCAATATACAAATGGGAACCAACTTCTATTTTATTGAATAGATCAACAATTTCATGATTCGACATCTGTAAACATCCTGAACTCGAGGGGACGCCTAGATTCCCCTCATGATTTGTGCCATGAATGTAGACAAATCTCTTAAATGTATCGACATTACCTCCTCTATTAATTCCAAGTTCAAGGCCCTCAATTCTTAAAATTCTTGTAGTGATAAGGTTTTTCTCCTGCTTTTGATCAGAGCATTGATCCGCGGTAACTCCAATAGGGATACGACCTTCGAAAACCATACCCAAAGGCTCGCCATCACCAATTTTCTGACATATTTTATGGACTCCCCATGGCGTCCCGAATGAATCCTCCTTGCAGGATGGTGGTTTCTTAGAACTTGACATCTTGTAAACTTTTAATCTTCTGCCTAAGTGTAAATGAGCAAGTTCTTGTTTTCTTAAACTTGCCACAAGAACATGTTCGCTTGGTTTCAAAGCAAGTGTCTTTGTTCTTCTAATATACTCAGAATATAAACTATCGAAATCCATTGAAAAAATATAGAATCGGCATTGTAGGGGCAACAGGGGCAGTTGGCCAAGAAATTATTCATTTACTCGAAAAACGAGATTTTCCAGTTGCAGAGGCAAGATTACTCGCATCCTCACGTTCAGCTGGGCGAGAGATTCAGGCATGTGGAAATTTGGAAGTTGTAAGGGAAACCACCCCAGAATCATTCAAAAACCTTGATATTGCAATCTTCAGTGCGGGATCAAAAAACACACAGGAGTTTACTCAGGCGGCACTGAAAAACGACTGTGTGGTTATAGACAACAGTTCTGCTTTTAGAATGGATAGTGATGTACCTCTTGTTGTACCAGAAATAAACGGAGATATTCTCGAATCCCACAAAGGTATTATTGCAAATCCAAATTGCTCGACAGCGGTGGCTTTAATGGCCTTGTACCCTCTACACAAAAGATTTGGACTAAAACGTTTTTTTGCATCTACCTATCAGGCAGTTTCAGGAGCGGGAGCAGAAGGCGTTACTGAATTAGAGGAGCAGGTCAAAAAACAACTTTCCATAGAGAGTCAAAATGCCAAAGCAGAATCAATATTCCCTCACCCCATCGCCTTTAATCTAATTCCTCACATCGATGAATTCCGAGCCGATGGTTATACAAAAGAAGAGTTAAAAATGAGGAATGAAACCAAGAAAATCTTGAATTCTCCCAATATTCTTGTTTCATGCACTTGCGTTCGCGTGCCAGTGTACAGAGCTCATTCAATATCAATTAATGCTGAATTTGACTCTCCTGTTAACGTTCCTGATGCTAGAACAGCTCTTGAAAATTTCGATGGCGTCGAGTTGTGGGATATTCCCAATGCCCAAAGATACCCGATGCCAGTTAACTACTCCGGGAAAGAAACATGCGGAGTTGGTAGATTAAGATTAGATCATGGCTTTACAAATGGTCTTGCACTTTGGGTTGTCGGTGATCAACTATGGAAAGGTGCTGCTCTAAATGCAGTTCAAATTGCTGAAGAACTCATTGAAAGGAAATGCTTAAAAAACTTGTAAGACCACTTAAATAGGCACAGGAAATGCTTCCTGCTTTTGTATGGATCCGATCACAGCAACAGGTATAATTTCAATTGGGAGAGAAATCATTGATAATGTAGTCTCCCCATCAAACAGTCTTAATGTTGGTAAAATCAAATCATTTTCCAAACAAATTGAAGAAACCAATAACGATTCTAATGTCGTTACAAACCCAACTCTGAGAGTGCAAAAGCTTGAGGGAGAACTTAAATCAGAATTACTTAAAGATCCTGCTACTGCCACTTTTTTTCAACAGAATAAAAGCAATCAAATCTTCCTAGAGAAGAGAGCCGACGGTTCTGTTCAATTCGTATCTTCAAGTGGTCAATCTTTAATTATTAAGAAAAACTCTCCACATTGTTCTAAAGCAAATGAAATTTTAAGTCTTTGCTTTGAGAATAAAATTAACCTCGCAGCAATGAGACCAAATGCAGTCTCATTTACCTCTTAACTCTCGATGAAATTAGACGATTCCTCTGAAAATCGTCTCAATCCCAAAGACAAACCCTCTCCTTTGTCTGACTTTCTTCTCATTGAGAGAATAAACCAGTGCCCTCAACTCGCTTCGTTAAAAAGCATTAATGAGACATTAAACGAACTCCTTGACTCTGAGGACAGTTTTGTGAGTCAAATTGCAGAGGTAATTAAACTCGACCCTTCTCTTACTACTCGAGTTCTTGACTTGGTAAATTCAATATTTTTTGGTACTAGAGATAATCAAAGAATATCTGGCGTTGAGGAAGCTTCCATTTTTTTGGGACTCAACCGAATTAAAGAACTGCTTTCAGCAACTCCAGTAATCGAAGAGATTTCAAATCTGGGAAAAAATGTGGATTCCTTCCCATGGATTAACTTTTGGAAACACAGTATAGGAACAGCAATTTTGACAAGAGAGATTCTTTCCCTTGCTAAAATTAAATATGAAGATGAGTCAGATTATGTTGCTGGACTTCTTCATAATTTAGGAAAGTTAATCTTAGCAATTACTTTCCCGGATTTGTTTCAAAAAATATCTGAAGAATCTTATAGTTGTGCTGAGGATGCTATCAAAATGGAAAGGCAGGTAGTCGGGTGGGATCACGCTAAAATTGGTGCATTTTATCTATGGAACCATCACATATCTGATCAAATCGTAGAAGCAATTCATTGGCATAATGATCCAGAGAAATCAAAAGAATGTACTGAATTAGCATCTGCGATACAAGTTGCAGATCAACTTACATGTCAGCTAGGTGTCCCAGGAATTGAAAATTGCCCGATTAAAAAGAATGTCTACTTAAATTCAGTAGGATGGTCTAAGCTTTTCGGCGAAAAAAACGAGCATGAATTAAAAGAAATTACTGATGACTTAGATAACACTTTGGAAAGAGTATCCAAAACACTTCACGGTATAATTTAACTTTATAAACGCACCCACTGGTCATCCCTTGCCGCCTTCGCTACCTTTAAAGCACCAATAGCAACAAATGGTTTTACATCCTTAGAAGATATTGTGACTTCAGGATCTTCATAACCATCATCAGCAAGCATTCTCTGTAATTCCTGATCTATATTTCTAATTCGACTGCCACCACCAGTTAAAATAATATTTTGCAGGAGAGAAAAGACGGACTGAGGGGATGCCATTGCGATGACTTTCTTAATTGATTCAAAAATTTCCTCAAGAAGTTCATTGCATGCCTCTCCGACTTGCTTGCCAATTTCAATCTTTCTTGGTTTACCGTCTACAGGGACTTTAACACGGGCACCTGATTCGCTCTCACCTGCATATGAGTAAGTTTCTTTGTATTTACGAATCATAGACAAAGGAACATCGACATCAGGAAAAGCTTCGCGAATTCCTTTGTCAAGGAGCACATCTACTTCATTTCCTGCAAAAGGAATGCTTAATAGATCATCTTGTTTAGGAAAATAACCTTGAACGATACAAAAATCGGTAGTACCTGCACCGATATCTACAAATAGAGAATTACTTACCGGATCTTTGTAATCTGGGTCTCCCAATCTTTCCTCATCCCGCATACCTAGAGCAGCCAAAAAGGGTTCTGGGATAAAAAGAACTCCATCAAAGGCCCCTCCAGCCGCTTTTTTCAAGTTTTCCTTCGCATCTGCATCCGCTACAGCAGGAATACCAATCACGCA
The DNA here is from genome assembly GCA_965660725.1 of Opitutales bacterium. GTDB lineage: Bacteria > Verrucomicrobiota > Verrucomicrobiia > Opitutales > Seribacteraceae > Seribacter. The sequence continues at coordinate 9,426 of CBFIBI010000012.1, read as the reverse complement.
GAAGACTTCATATTTATTATCGGGGTCAACTTTATTCCGAATGTATTTTAAAAAAGACTGAGCAGCATCTAAATCACTTACTACTCCATCAGACAAAGGATGAACGATCCTCAAATGGAGTTCATTTGCTAAAGCATCATCACCGTGTAGCATTGACGAATTACCCGGAAGTATACCAAATAAAATACCATCTTCAGGATATCCCACCACAGTTGGTACAACCGTTCCAACATCTTCATCTGAACCGACCAAACCCAATTTAGTGACATAACAAGATTGTATAGTGCCAAGGTCCAGTCCAATCAGCATTCTATTTTTATTTCCAGAAGTTTTAAGTTGAGATTCCTCACTATCGCTAGCATCAGGAAAATTATCATTTTCTTTGGTTAAATCAGACATGAGATAAAAGGGTTAATACGGGATTCTTACAATAAACTAAGTAATTCAAAATTTTTGCAATGAAAAGTTTTTATATTCATTAAATTCTAGTTATCTTCAGAAGTTAGAAGTTCATCAATCATTTCTTCGATTTCATCAAACTTCAACCCAATTCCCAAAGGAGGATCTAGACCATCAATTTCAGGTTCAGCTTCTTTAACATCAACTTCCTCTATTTTCAGGGGATCCTCTAATTCACCACTATGAGCATCCGACGACTCAACAACAGGATGATTATTGGATAAATAGGAAAGCGATTCAGCAAAACGGTCTGCCAACTTCTCCATTTTATAAACCATACCCTTGACAGACTCTTGAACTCGACTGGCAACACGAGCTTCAAAACGACCGGCAAACAGCTCAAAAGCTAATGCTAATTCATCAGCACGAAAAGACTCGTCATCAAACATTTCCTTAAGTTTTGCTTTTTTCTCGCTTGGTTCTAAGGAACTGTTTTTTGCCCACGCCACTACGAGTAAAGGAATTTCATTTTTTAAAACTTCAATAGCTCCATTTTCATCGCCGACCAATCTCTTAACGCAGGCTCTTCGAAAACCGCCCTTCAATGCTTCCAATGGACTTCCGGTAGTACTCATAATATCCTTATACCCGCTATCGAATCTTAATGCCTTTCACAACCTTATTCTAAGATAAGCTGTTGGTTCTCCCATAAATTTGCTTCTTTCAATATTTTTTCCATTTTATCCGTTTGAAAATTCATCTTATTTTCCAAAAAAGACATAAGATCAGAAGGAATATCTGCTTCATAGACATCGCCCTCATCCAAATAACCAAACCTGCGGGCATGCAAAGCCTGCCGGTCCATGCCCAATTCATCCATCCAGGATGGATTCCATCCCGATTCACAAAAATTCAGATAATAGGATTCATCATGTCCATATAATTTCTCCCCCACTAAAGGAAAGCCTATGGACTGTGCATGCAGCCTAATTTGGTGCTTTCGACCTGTCTTAGTAAAAACCGATACAAGAGTATACCCCTCCGCACAGTAAAGAGGATAAAAACGAGTATCTGCTTTTTTCGATGTTCTACTCTTTACAGTAACTCGCTGTTTTACAAAAACTTTACTATCTGGATCGTTTCCAACAAATCCAGCGACTTGCACCTCCTCGTTGAGTTCTCCCTCAACAATCGCCAAATAAGTCCTTTTCACTTGTTTTTGCTCCAATGCTTTTTGCCAGATTCGACCCGCAGGTTGATTTTTCGCCATCAGTACAACACCACTTGTTTCTCGATCTAACCTTCCAACTAAAAAAATGGTATCCAATCCTAAAAGCTCCCGGGTCGCTCCCGCGAGACTAGACCAGGGTCCTCGCTTGGAAGGGTGACATACAAACCATCCAGGTTTATTGACCACCACAATATCATCGTCCTCATAAATAATTGATGATCGAAGAAGTTCTTCGCTGATTAAAGGTGTTTCATTACTTTGGGTTGAAAACTTCATAAAAAAGATACTTTGGCTATTAAAAACATGGAAAAGGAAAGAATTTAAAAAAAAGATAAACTTTTATTGGAAATAACAATTCGGTTGTGCAAAGTTAAACTTGTCCATTACTGGCAATAAAATTCAATAACCAAAAAATATTAAACGCATATGAAGAACAATCTGATTCTCTCCGGTCTCCACTTCGATCTTAAAGACGGCCACAAAAGCCTTGTTTCTGAAAAAATGGAAAAGATCTTTAAACACGAGGAGAAAATCATTCGAGCTCGAGTCGAATTGGAGCACGATTCAAAATCATCTTCCCATAAAGACGAATACATTGCCAAAGGGCATCTCGAACTCAAAGGCACTACCATAACTATTTCAACCGCAAGCGATAACATTAACAAATCCATTGATGATTTAGTTGAAAAGCTTGACCGCGGCTTACGTCGAAGGTCTCGTCTACGCCGGGTAAAACGGAAACAGTGCTCTCTTCACGATCTACCACAGGCTGCCTAACTCTACACAATTTCTACCCCACAAACGCCCGTTCTTTCCAGATCGGGCGTTTTTTATGACCGAAAAAAGCGATATCTCTAGTTTTTGAATTTTTGACAACCCCAAATGATTGCACAATGATCGTAAATTTGAGCGGTCATTATCAATTATCTTTTGCCTGTTTGGATTGCTCGCCCTATGGCGGGCGGAGCCTCACCTGTTTTGAACTATGCCGTGCAGGTCGCTGTCAATGGTTAAGCAATAGCGGAAGTGCAGGTTCTATTTAGTCTTGGCCAGTAAGTCTGCATCTCATCCAAGTTAAGCAAGAACCTTTTACAGGATCATTCGTAATAGGTCCACATGCGGAGCACCAGGCGTTGCTGAATATTAATTCGTCTCGAATAGAAACTCTTTAGGTCGCCTTTCAGGCAATCAAAAGATGGTGGATTTTGAAAAGGGTCCTTTTTTATGATTTTAATAAGTCTTTAAGCCGATTCCTTTAAATTACTCTTAGCTAATTTCTTGGCATCCCTCTGAGCATGGCGGGAAAAAAACGACCTTAAAGTCACTAACCAGTCAAGTTCTTCAGTTCCTAGATCTGTACTTTGTTTACTTGCATGCTTAATCGAATCAACCGTTCCAGGAATTGCTTGGAGATGCAGACTTTCCTGAATTGCCCGCCAGTCACTCTCTGATAATAAAACCACATAGGAACGCTTGCCTGTTATTTGAATCGGCTGATGGGATTTATTGGCTTCATCGATCAGGGAATACAAATTCTTGCTTGCGTGGCGGATATTGTGGTCATGACAAAAAGCGTACGCATTCACGAACGCATTTTCAAATATGTTCACCCGAGTTTATTTAAGACTCTCTCGGTGATCTCATTGACGGGAGCCAATTTCCCAATGCCTTCGTACCCACAGGCAAGTTCGCCGACCACTGGTTCGATGATCTCCACTCCCCTGCCCTTTAAAGTTTCCAGATTTTTTTGCACGGCTTCGTGCTCATACATTTTTCCATTCATCGCGGGTGCCAGCATTACCGGTGCCTTCGTCGCCAAATAAATCGCACCCAATAAATCGGGAGCCAAACCATTGGCATAATTTCCGACTTGTTGAGCAGTGGCAGGAGCGATCAGAAAAAGATCGATCCTGTCCGCCAGTTCAATATGACCGGGTTGCCAGCCTTCCTCCTCCCAGAAAGAAGTAAGTACGGGATTTCGGGAAAGCGTACCCAGGGTAAGAGCAGATATAAACTGGGTGGCAGATTCCGTCATTACCACATGCACATCCGCTCCAGCCTTGCGAAATTCGCTGGTTAGATCTGCCGACTTATAAGCAGCGATCGATCCGGAAACACCTAGGGCGACGGTCTTACCAACATGGGGTGAGCTGAATTGATTGGGATTCATATTTGCCGAACATAAATAATAAATAAAAGACGATCATTCGCAATCATGATTTAACCAAGGCTTTCCCCTTTTCAATCGAACTGAATTCATATAATAAAGAATAACTATGCAACAGCATCCCATTACAAAATACCGACCATGGGGAACAATCGATCTACCCGACCGTCAATGGCCGAGTAAAACAATCGATCGTGTACCTCAATGGTGTAGTGTTGACTTACGCGATGGGAACCAGGCACTTCCCATCCCCATGGGAGTAAAAGAAAAGCTCGAACTTTTTGAACTACTTTGCAAGGTCGGATTCAAGCAGATCGAGATTGGATTTCCTTCTGCAGCACAGACAGAGTTTGATTTTGCACGAAAGTTAATTGATGAAAAGCTCGTCCCTAAGGGCGTGGCTATCCAAGTACTCACACAGGCACGGGAACATCTTATCAAACGCAGTTTTGAAAGTTTACAAGGTGCAGAAAAAGCAATCTTACACCTTTACAATTCAACATCTCCCCTTCAACGCCGTGTCACATTTGGTAAATCCAAGGAAGAAATTAAAAAGATCGCAGTGGAAGGAGTTAAGTTGGTCAAAAAACACTTGTCCGAACTTTCGGACACTGAAGTTCAACTTGAATATTCCCCAGAGAGTTTTTCCGACACCGAAGTGGAATATTCACTTGAAATATGTGAAGCGGTCATGGATGTATGGGAACCGACTGAGCAAAAACCCATCATCCTCAACCTGCCTGCAACGGTTGAACTCTTCACTCCAAATGTTCATGCGGATCAGATTGAATGGTTCTGCCTTAGTATGAAAGAGAGAAAAAAAGCGGTCATTAGCTTGCATACACACAATGATCGGGGAACCGGAACCGCAGCTACCGAACTTGGTCTGCTCGCTGGTGCTGATCGGGTGGAAGGCACTCTATTTGGTAATGGGGAGCGTACTGGCAACCTAGATATCGTAACTGTTGCCTTAAACATGTACGCTCAGGGAGTGCATCCGGAATTAAACTTCGAGAACCTCGACCAAATTAGAGAAGTTTATGAACGAACTACTGGAATGTCTGTTCATGACCGCCACCCTTATGCTGGAGATCTAGTTTTCACCGCCTTTTCCGGATCCCATCAAGATGCTATAAAAAAGGGAATGGACCTGCGTGAAAAACACGAGGACTCTGAGAACTCACATTGGCAGGTTCCCTACCTGTCAATCGATCCCCGCGACCTCGGACGTTCGTATGAAGAAATCATTCGAATAAACAGCCAAAGTGGAAAAGGCGGAGTCGCCTATGTATTATCCCGGGAATTCGGTCTCGACTTACCCAAAGCCATGCATCCGGAAGTGGGAACCTTAGTTAACGAAAAAGCCGATTCCGAATCACGTGAACTACCGGCCAATGAAATTTATGCTATTTTCAAGTCAGAGTTTTTAGATAAAAATGAACCCCTTGAGTTAATTTCTTTCGACTCCGGTAAAAAACATGGTCAGGAAGAGGTTTCCTGTTCTGCGGTAATCAAAATAAACGGTGAACAGCAGGAAGTGAATGGTCGTGGCAATGGTCCCATCAATGCTTTCGTCAATGGACTCGAAGAAAACGGACTTAAGGATTTCAAACTAACTGACTACCGCCAACATTCAATTGGAGGAGGTTCGGCAACTGAGTCCGCCGCCTTCGTTCAATTACAAACCAAAGTTGGGCGTGTTGCGTATGGCTGTGGAATCAATTCCAGCATTGAAAAGAGCGGCTTGCTTGCACTCGTTAGCGCTTACAATCGAACAAGATAACCTTGTCTGGAAATAAAATGCATTCATCCCCCTCGAGCTCCATCGAAGGAGTACTCGAAAGAATAACCTTCTACAATGAAGAAAATGGTTTTTTAATAGGTAAACTCAGAGCCAATGACAAAAGCGAGGAGATTGCTATTGTTGGTAAAGCACCCAAAATTCAATGTGGCGAAACTCTTGTATTAAAAGGTAATTGGACTAACCACCCAAAGCATGGAAAACAATTTTCATTTGATAAATTCGAGAGTAAACTTCCTGCCTCTGCTTATGGCATAAGAAAATATTTAGGGAGTGGATTGGTTCATGGAATTGGCAAGACTTATGCCAATAAAATAGTGGATCATTTCGGAGCAGAAACCCTCAATGTTATTTCCGAAGATTCTGCTCGTTTACGCGAAATACCTGGAATTGGTTCAAAGCGTGTAAAAGGGATAAGGCTCGCATGGGAAGAACAGAAAGCCATTCGCGAGGTAATGATGTTTCTTCAAACCTATGGCGTCACCGATGCATTATGCCTCCGCTTAGTACGAAAATATGGAAATAATGCAAAATCGATTTTAGAAAAAGACCCCTATCGTATTATCCGGGATGTTAAAGGAATCGGCTTTAAAACAGCGGATAAGATTGCACTTAACTTGGGACTTTCGAGCAATGGTTCAGATCGTATTGACGCTGGTATTCTTCACATCCAGCAGGAAGCAGAAGAAGAAGGTCATACTCATATGGAGCGTAGGGAAATTGCACTGAAAGCATCGACTCTTCTCGAAACTCCGACCGATAGCGTGGAAAAAAGAATTAAGTCACTGTTAGAGGATGGAGAATTAATTTCTACCGAGTCTGATTGGCTTCAATTACCTACATCGTGGAAGGCTGAAGATAATATTGCACATGCCCTTCAAGCCGTTCTAAAGACTCCATCATCCTTACCCAGTATTTTAATTGAAAAAGCTATTAAATGGGCACAACAAAAAGCTGGCTTTGAATTTGCTGATGCTCAGACCGAAGGTATTCGAAATGCACTTTCATCAAAAGTTGCTATTTTGACGGGTGGGCCAGGGACAGGAAAAACAACCATACTTCGAGCTATCGTCTCGATCCTGAAAGCAAAAAAAGCGAAGGTTATGCTTGCTGCTCCGACTGGCCGGGCAGCAAGAAGAATGGCAGAAAGTGCATCCCACTTTGCTCAAACCGTTCATAGATTATTAAGATTTGATCCCGGACAAGGAGGATTTACAGTAAATGAAAAATCTCCCTTAGTTTGTGATTTCCTCATCATGGACGAAACCAGTATGCTAGACATTCGTCTTGCCTCTGCCCTTTTTCGCTCAGTACCTCCACATGCTCATATATTATTAGTAGGAGATGCAGACCAGCTACCATCAGTGGGATCAGGTAATGTACTTAAGGATATTATTGATTCTGACATGTTTTCAGTAACCCGGTTGCAGGTCACATTTCGTCAATCTGAGAATAGCGGTATCGTAAACCTGGCACATGGGATTCTCGAAGGCAAAGGCTCACCTCCTTCCCCCATCGATTCCCTTAATGAAATAAACCCCTCTCAAGATGTTCACTTTATCCGTGCAGTAACGCCTGAGCTATGTATTGAAACAATAACCAAGCTTTGCCGTGAAGTTCTTCCGAAAAAATTCTCGATTGACCCCAAGCAGGATGTGCAAATCCTCGCACCTCTGCACCGCGGAACAGCTGGGATTGGAAATTTGAACGATCAAATAAGGGATTCGATCAATCCACATGGTGCGACACATAGTGTAGGTTTCAATATTTTTCGTGAAGGCGATAAAGTTATACAAACACGCAATAACTACGACAAAGATGTTTTCAATGGAGATATGGGTATTATTGAGTCAGTAGATTCAATAAATGGAAAAATTGAAATCATTTTTGATGGAAGATCAATCGTTTACGAGCGTATGGAAATTACGGACCTGCAACCTGCTTATGCAATTTCAATACACAAAAGCCAAGGAAGTGAATATCCTCTGGTTATCTTTCCTTTGCTCAAGCAACATTTTATGATGTTACAAAGAAACTTGGTTTACACCGGCTTAACCAGAGCGAAAAAAAAGGTTATTTTCGTAGGTGATCCAGCAGCATATGCAATGGCTATTCGAAATAACAAAACATTAGTAAGGCAAACAGACCTTATCCGTAAAATTTTAGAGATTAAATAGTCAGACTACCATAAAAAACGCAGTCATTCTTTCGCATAACTATAAATTGATTAGTTATTTAAATCACATCGACCACACTTGCTAGACACTCCTGAAAATGATGGCAGTTCAAATCCACTTGTCGAGTTCTCGCTTGTAGATGCTGAGAATATAGAAAGTTCTTTTTTAAATTAAAGAGAACCGCACTTCGGACAGAAAGCATTTCCCTTCCACACCGATCAACGAACTAGCAATTCATATTTTTGATTCCAGTCTTCGCAGACGAATTCGTAAATCGGCATAAGGCTCAATAATTACCAAGAAGTTCAACGAAACGTAGTATCATGTAATAAAGGGATACAATTACTCCTATTCCAAAAAAACCTACAAAAACTAATCCGAATAGCTTTTTAGCCATTGCACCGTCTAAAAACTTTGGCTGCTTTTCCATGGAGCCAACCATCACAATTGCCCAAACAATCAAAGCAAAAATAGGCATTGTTACCATAAACCAGTCAAATTCAGTTGTCATATTATTCATTTTGACAAGGATTGCGTTCAAGTCAAGAGAGGGGTTAAGAAATCGTTGATATTCTTTAACAAAAATATTTTCCAAATACCTCAAAAATGAATGCAAAAGAAAACCTATCTAAAAAAGATCCAATTAAACATATTGTAAGTTTAAAATTTAAAAAAGATGCCAAGGGTTACGAAATTGAAAACTTAAAGAAGTCTTTCATTAATCTCCAAAATAAAATTCCGGGAATTTTATCAATAACTGGTGGTAAAAATAATAGTCCGGAAAACTTAAATAAGGGATTCTCTCACTGCTTTGTAATTACTTTTGAAAATGAACTGGCACGCACAGCATATCTTCCCCACCCCGAACATCAGGAGTTTGTTTCCATTCTTAGACCTCTAGTAGAAGATGTTTTTGTAATAGATTTTTCCTTTAAAATCTGAACCTTTAAAAAAAACTTTTCTCTTTCAAAGATTGTTCCTTGACCATTACGCAGAGCCCTTTTCTTGTAATTCTCATGAAATTAAACCAGTCCACTTGGTCAAAAGATTTTTGTAACGCCTGCCTATTTTTATGGGCAATTTTAATTACTTCTTCAATTTGCTTTTCTAAAATTAAAACGCCCGCGATCATTGGAAACAATATGGTTCTGCAGCAAAATCATAAAAACCCGATCTGGGGATGGGGAAATCCTAGTGAAAGCATCAAACTTACGATTGCGAATCAATCGCATGAAACCAAGGCAGATAAAAAAGGTTATTGGAAGATGACCCTAGACCCGATGAAGGCATCCACTACCCCAAAGACGATGACCATCCAAGGCAGCTCAACTCTTAAATACGAGAATATTCTTATTGGAGAGGTTTGGG
>CBFIBI010000012.1:0-273 GCA_965660725.1 Opitutales bacterium | reverse complement strand
GGGTATGCTCCGGGCAATCAAACATGGGTTGGAGCGTCGGTCAGTCTGATGATAAAGATCTTGAATCCATGAGTGCCAAGTTCCCCAACCTTCGTCTAATTAGTGTACCACAGGTAGGAACCCAGGAACCGCAAAATAATTTCAATGGCAAGTGGGAAGCAACCACTCCAGAAACCGCAATCAATTTCTCCGCAGTTGGTTATTTTTTCGGAAAGAAGCTACATCAAATTCTCGATATCCCAGTTGGACTGATTGATAATGCCTGGGGAGGTT
>CBFIBI010000011.1:0-49507 GCA_965660725.1 Opitutales bacterium | reverse complement strand
CAATCATATCCATCTGATGTGGCAGAAAGTCTAACAACTTTTTCGAAAGATTTTTCTGAAAAAATGACACAAACTGAAATTCCTTTAGGAGAAATTTCGAAATCCGAATTAAAAGAGATTCCCAAGGTGGCAGGGTTCGAAGGTATCGTAGAGACATTTGATATTTCCATAATTGGCATCTCAGTTCCCCATAAACGTATTTTCCTATCCAAAAAGATAGCTGATCGACAGGTTTTCCTAATTTATCAGGCTGCTATTGAGGATCATCCCCAAACAGAATCAGGCTTTAATTTAATTAGGGATACCCTCAAAGAATCGTAGGAAGTTAACTTTTACCCGCGGGATTTTCCTCCGGAAATATTTACGGTCGTGCCGTGCAAATAACTTGCCCGTTTAGATGCAAGAAACAAGACCAAATCGGCCACTTCACTTAATTTACCCGAGCGGCCTAAAGGAATGGATGATGTACTACCATACTTAGTGCGTAATTCATCAACAGAAATACCTCTAGTGTATGCAAGTGATTGTTCATATGCCTCGCTCCTCATACCTGTGGTTTCCATTATACCAGGAGCAACACCAATCACCCGTACTCCTTGAGTTCCCAGTTCCTTGGCCCATGAACGGGTAAGGTTCTGGTTTGCAGCCTTGGTTGCAGCATAAACACTTTGTCCCTCACTTCCTTCCAGTCCGGATTCAGAAGACATATTGATTACAACACCTCCATTATCCTGTCCGAGCATGATCCGAGCAACGGCCTGAGCACAAAGAAACTGACCTTTTACATTTACTGCAAAAACTTTATCCCAAATATCTTCGGTTAATTCTTCTTTACCTGCCGGATCAACAAGTAATCTCGGAACATTTATCCCGGCATTGTTAACCAATACATCGACTTTTCCAAACTGATCGATAGCAAATTGAACCATCTCCTCAACATCCGATTTTAAGGTTACATCGCATTTAACAAATTTTGCTTCACCCTCTCCGCAATTATTGGCTTCAATTACTGCTTTTGCACCTACATCCTCTGCAAAATCAGCAATAACTACTTTTGCTCCCACTTCCACAAAACCTTTTGCAACTGCTAATCCAATACCAGCGGCTCCACCTGTAATTATTACCACTTTATTTGTAAGATTTGTCCAACTCATAGTATTTTTAATTTGTTAAGTTTAAAGGATACTGAATTCCATATCCCTCATAAAGTGCTTCTTCGACAGACCTGGACCACTGGTTTCCATTTTCAGAAAGTATACGGGCAGCTGCCAAGAGTGAGTTGGAGATCAAGCTATCTGTTTTTTCAGCTGCATCTTTAAATGCAGATGAACAAACTTCAACATATGGAAGATCTGGGAGTTCTGTGAATGCAAAAAAAGAACCAAATGGTTGCGTATTTTCAACTTCTTCCATCATCGACTTAACATGATTCAATCCACAGATTCCCTTAACCATCCAATCGAAGCTAACTGGTCTTTTTGCCTGAACAACCATGTCATCGGAGTGAGGCTCTGAAGTATTTGTTAAATGCCATGGAACATTCGACCCACAGATCTGATGTCGTGAAACATAATGAGCCTGCCTTGATAAAATAGGTACAACTAGATCACCATCAATAAAATTAACTGCTGCGGATCGGGCAAGTTGTAATTCTATTGATTTGTATTCTTTTACTGCATCTTCTCCAGTGCCAGCTATAAAAACATCCGTAAAGCTACTATTCCTTGGCAGAGCAACAAATTCGGACAATTCAAGGGTCTGTTCGGATATAAAAACACCACAACCATGCGGCAAGCTTTTGAGATAAGCATTGATTCGATCGCTATTTTCACCAAACCCAAGCAAGGCAACGCTTGGGTTTTTTGCCAGTCCATTATGTCGATTAGGATCATTCGGGGACAAGTTGTGGTGCATCGATTGAATCTGAATTTTCGATTCTTCTAAATAATCATTAAATTTTTGTGCACTTCTCACCGGCATATTGATGACCAATTCAGGATCTGCTGCACCTGCATAACTATTTAAGTTACCTCCATCCTGAATAATTGCGGTTGCTTGATCATAGCTATCCTGGGATGCATAGTTTGTCCAAATTACATCTGGTCTTCCAAACTCAGTAAGTTTGGAAATTATATCAGGATGATTTCTGTCGATTAACACTACCTGAGTCCCTCTGGCACGAAGATCTTTAATCAACGCATAGCTTTCCATTTCCGACAACTTCGAAGGTGATCCAGTTACATAAACAACTTTGGGTAGTTCTTTATCAGGCACACTTGCAACAATGGTCAAATTAATCATGGCCATCCGTGCAGTTCCAGACAGGTAAGCTAAAATTGAACACGGTGGAACACCATATAAAAATTCACTTTTTCCATTGAAAGTAAAGATATGCTTATTGGTCCCAAAATTGCAGGCAAAAGGTTCTGCATGGGCAAGAGATACAAGACTTGTATCCACATCTGGAACCACTTTATTAAATAAATTACCGAAACCCTGTGATCTAATAAATTCAGGTGCAACTCCTGGAACTGCATTAAACCTGCGTAATCCACCTAAGTACTGATAAGAATACCCAAGTGCTGCAAGCACCCCTGAATCCTTTTGTTTAAAGGTAAGAGGATCAATTGGTTCACTGGCATGACCAGGAGTAATTACAACAATATCACCTCTTTGGAACTCTGAATCTGCAGGTGACTGTAATATCATCTGAAGGGTTTCATGGCCTAGGGCAACTTTCTCAACCCCCGAAGGAACTCGGGCGTGCGAGTCGAACTGTCTGATAGCTTTTGCGTCAGATGCACAGCGGCAGTTCCCAAAACTTACCAGGACAAAGTCGTTATCTGTTCTGACAGATTCGGGAAGCTCATCAGCGAGAAGCTCAATCTGATCAGGCCCGGTCAGAAAAACGCCATAATGTTTTTTCTTAGACTCTTCCAATAATGAACTACTTCGGGATGCTAATGAACCATTCATGTTTTTAAATTCAATTATTTTACATTAGTAAAAAATTTTATAAAAATTTTTTTCCAGAGATGTATGGCTTAAATTCCCTCTCGGTTACGTCTGAGCAATTCACCAGTTGTTGGGTTGCTGGTTAACTGGTGGCCAGGTAGAGACATTATTCTTTCATGCACTGCATCAATTAACCAAGATGGTTGAGGAAAGAAATCTTCCTCCACTTCTGCACAAGGAGTGATCCAATTCCTTGAACCAACCACTACTGGTGGACAATCAAGATCATCAAATGCTAGTTGACTGATATTGGATGCAATATCCTGCATCACTGAACCTCTTTCACAGGCATCGGAAGAAAGCAGGACTTTTCCAGTTTTACGAACCGATTCAATAAGCGGATCGTAATCAAGGGGATTGATTGACCGGCAATCATAAACATCACAAGTTATTCCATATTTTTGCTCCAAAATGTCTGCTGCCTCCAAAGCACGATACATAGTTGCACCGACTGTTATTAAGGTAAGATCTTTTCCAGTTCTTCTTTTGGCAGGAGGCCCAAAGGGAATTTCGTAATAATTAGCAGGCACTTCCTTTTCAAATAATTCTCCAATGTCATAAAGTCTCTGGCTTTCGAAAAATATAACAGGATCACTTCCAGCCAAGGCTGTATTAAGCATACCTTTTGCGTCATATGGAGTTGATGGAAATACGACCTGTAAACCAGGAATGTGACTTACTATGGCACTCCAATCTTGAGAGTGCTGAGCTCCATATTTAGAACCCACGGACACACGAAGAACAACCGGCATTTCCAATATACAGGCTGACATACTTTGCCATTTAGCCAATTGGTTAAAAATTTCATCACCAGCCCGGCCCATAAAGTCACAATACATAAGCTCGACCAGTGCACGGCCTCCTTCCAACGCATATCCAACTGCACTACCAACAATAGCAGCCTCAGAAATTGGGGAATTAAAAAGCCTGTGATATGGCAAAGATTCAGTTAATCCACGATAACAGGCAAATGCCCCACCCCAGTCACGATTTTCTTCTCCGTAGGCCACTAAAGTAGAATCTTTTTGGAAACGATGAAAAGCAGCTTCAAATATAGCATCCCTATACTGATAAACTTTATTTTTAGAAACTGGTTTACCATCGATTATACCAGCTCTTGATTTTTTAGCTAAAGCTTGAACCCTTGGATTCTCCGAAGCAGCTAAAATGAGTTCTGGTTCCTTGGATGGATCATAATTCTCAACTTTTCTTTTTGAAAACATAAGGTTTCCAATTTTTTCAGAGGCAAGACGGGGAGAAACTTCAAGGTCTGATGCCAAACGACAGGCTTGGGTCATAGCTTTGGTGATGTTCGCTTTACTTTTCTCAACAACATCTTCACTTAATAATCCTGCATCCTTCAAGTCCTTGGCATATGCATCCAATGGATCAATTGCCTGCCAGGCTTCAATTTCTTCTTTCAATCGATAAGATGAAGCATCTGAAGGAGAATGACCGGAATAGCGATAAGTAATTGTTTCGAGCAAGACCGGACCGTCTCCATTCTCAATCAATTCCTTTTTACGTTTTATCGCATCAACTACCGCCAATGGATTATATCCGTCGACCCGCTCTGCATGCATGGATTGTGGATTTACTCCAGCGCCTACTCGAGCAAGATAATCAAAAGCCATCGTCTCTCCAGCTGTTTGGCCACCCATTCCGTAGAAGTTATTCATGAAATTAAAAATGATTGGCAAGCCACCCTTCATGCTCTCATCCCAGAGCTCATGAAATTGTCTCATAGATGCAAAATTCATCGCTTCCCATGTTGGCCCGCATCCCATTGATGCATCTCCTACATTGGAAATAACGATGCCTTTTCTACGATTTACTTTTTTGAATAGTGATGCACCCATCGCAATATCAGCAGAACCTCCAACTATCGCATTATTTGGTAAAATTCCGAATGGTGGGAAGAAAGCGTGCATCGATCCACCCAGGCCGCGGTTGAAGCCATTTTCCCGGCCAAAAATTTCCGCCAGCGCACCATAGAGCAAAAAGTTTCTAGCTAAATCCTTTACTGATTCGGAGCCCTCTTTTTCAACCACCCGATAACAGTCACCCCCAAGGAAGTTTTCCATAATGTTGATTAATGAATCATCATCGAGTTTTCGAATTGCTGACATTCCTTTGGCTAAAATCTCACCATGGGAACGGTGAGATCCAAGAATATGATCGTCGACATCAAGTAAAAACGCCTGACCAACTGCAGAAGCTTCTTGCCCTATAGATAAATGAGCTGGGCCTTTATGATCATATTCAATTCCTTCATAAGATCCCTGAGTCTTTATGCTCTGAAGCATATTCTCAAACTCTCGGATAAGAAGCATATCCTGATACATACCAACCAAGGCATCAGCCCCATAAGCTTCCTTTTCTTTGGCAATATCTTGCTCATATTGATTAAGCGGAATCTCGACAAAGTTGATGGTTCCAGCTTTGCGTTCTTCTGCAGGTTCTACGATTTGTGACTTAGGCATAACGAAAAATTTTTGGTAGAATAAATAAGATTAGCGGACGGCCATAAAGACATCCTTCATAATTTCTGAAGTGGTGGGATGCGGAAAAACAATTTCTTCAATCTCCTCCTCCCGTAATTCAGTTTCAAGCATTGCGGTGGCACCAAAAATCATTTCCGAACAGGCACCACCAATCATGTGAACACCAAGTAAACGATTGGTATCTTTATCTAACACAACTTTACACATTCCCTCTTCACCAGGATTCTCGGCAATATAACGGGCATTAATGGCCATGGGGATTTTACCAGTCTTGACTTTAAATCCACGCTCAATGGCCTCATCTTTGGTTAATCCAACAACGGCAACTTCTGGACTTGTGTAAACAACTGCAGGCATAGTGTCATGGCGCATTTGATCTTTTTGTCCATTAATATTATGAACCACTACTTCTGCC
Source organism: Opitutales bacterium (assembly GCA_965660725.1). Lineage (GTDB taxonomy): Bacteria > Verrucomicrobiota > Verrucomicrobiia > Opitutales > Seribacteraceae > Seribacter. The sequence goes on along the minus strand of CBFIBI010000011.1, from coordinate 43,573 downwards.
ATTCGACTTGCGGCATGGGCAAGCCAAGCCTGTCCTGTGACATCACCAGCAGCCCAGAAACCTGGTAAATTTGTTGCACCACGGACATCTACCTTAACTCCACCGCGGGGGTCAAAATCCAAACCAATATCCTCAAGACCTAGCCCATTTACATTAGGTCGACGACCCGTTGCCACTAAAACAAGATCTGCATCCATATTGTTGCTTTCTTCATCTAGAGAAAAGTGGACAGATTTACCTTCAAAGCTTTCAACTTTTGCACCTAACTTAAACTCAACACCTTTCTTCTCGAGTTCCTTTCGTAAAATTGAAGCAATTTCAGAATCCAGGTTGGGACAAATTTCCGGCATTGCTTCAAGTACAGTAACTGGCACACCTACCGAGGCATAAACACATGCAAATTCACATCCAATGACTCCCCCGCCGACAATCACAAGATTCTGCGGAAGAGTATCGATATTTAAAATTCCTGTAGAATCAACAATGTGCTCTGCTTCAATCCCGGGAATTGGAGGAATTGCAGGCGAGGATCCGGTGCACAAAAGTATATTATCCGCTTCATGAGTTTCTCCATTAACAGAAAAAGAATTCCCTTTGTGTAAAATGGCTTCTCCCTCTAGGACTTCTACCTTATGCTTCTTCATAAGACCCGCGATACCATCACGCATACGATCCATAACTGAGTTTTTGTGTGCGTGTGCCTTACTAAAATCAAAACTTAAATTACCTGCCTCAACTCCGAAAATAGAGCCATGCTTTGCATGATGATAAGTCTTTGCAGCCTGTAAGAGTGTTTTGGAAGGAACGCAGCCTTCGTTTAAACAAACCCCTCCAAGCTTTTTCTTCTCGACCATTACCACTTTAAGTCCAGCAGACGCAGCTTTCTTTGCGGCCACATAACCGGCAGGACCGGCTCCAATTACAGCGAAATCATACTTCACAATTATTATTCTCCTTCAATGTTTGATGGGTTTTCACCCGGGTGATTTTCTAAATGGTTTACTAAAGTTTGCAGAAAACGGGCAGCGGGTGCTCCGTCTATTGCCTGATGGTCCATGGTCAGGCTCAGGGAAATTTGATCGACAAAAACAACTTCTCCATCTTCTTTTCTTTTGGGTTTTACACTGATTCCCCCAACCCCGAGAATTGCAATCTCAGGGGGATTTAATACTGGGGTAAAATTTTCAACTCCCAGCATACCCAAGTTGGTTAAAGTAAAAGTTCCACCAGATAAATCATCAGGTTGAATCGTACCTTCACGGCAAGCTATTGCCTTTTTCTTAATCTCTGCAGATAACATTTCCAAGCTCATCTTCGAAGCTTCATGAACAACCGGAACCATTAAACCTTTTGGGGAATCCACAGCAATCCCAAGATTTACCTCATGAAAAACGGCAAGCCTATCACCCAGGAAATGTGCGTTCATTTCTGGATGTGATTTTAAAGCTGCCAAAATTGCCTGGGCAATTAAATCATTAATGGATACCTTCGACTCACCATCATCCAACCGTTTTTTACGGTAGGCCTGACAACCACTCGCATCAAAAGAAGAGTGCAATGTCAATTGAGCAGTCCCCTGCAAAGACTGCATCATTCGTTCTGCAATTAATTTTCTTATTCCCTTAATCGGTTCAACATCTGCACCCTCAATTGCACCAGGCTGTCGCATATCAGAGGAAAGTGCCATTCCCGCGAGACCACTGCCACGAACCGGTGCTTCTAATCCATCCTGCTGGGCACGAAGCTTTGCAGTCGCAGATAGTCTTGGAGCACCCGAAAGAAAGGCATCGACATCTCTTTCAATCACACGACCTCCAGGGCCAGTCCCAACAAGGATTTCTGCATCCATACCTGCCCGGATCGCTTTCTTACGAGCCCTGGGGCTTACACCTGCAGAAGGAAGATTTGAAGTTACTTGGACCGGTGCAGCAATATTTTCCTGAGACTGGACAATAGGACTTTCAGCAACTGTTCCAGTAGAAACCGGTGCGGGATCGACCGCAGACTCAGAGGGTGAATTATCTGACCCACCCGAAGGACGTAAATCGTCAACATTTTCACCTTCTTCACCAATAGCCAAAACATTAGCGAGAACTGGGACATCATCATCCGCTTCCCAAAATAATTCTATCACTGTGCCCGAAGCGGTTGACTCTAGATCAAAACTTGCTTTATCGGTTTCGATAACCGCAAGAACATCTCCTTCAGAGACGGAATCTCCCGGTTGGACTTTCCACTCTGTAAGAATGCAGCTTTCGACTGATTGACCCTGACGGGGCATAATAACTGGAGTTGCCATAATTTTTTATTTCTTGATTATAAAGTCATACAACATGAACTTTCAGACCATGTTTTTGTAAATGTTTTGTAAATGTTTTGGGCAGATTAGAATCGCTCAGCAATACATCAATTTTATCCCAGTCAGAGACTCGGGCAAAGGATACCTTTTCTGCTTTGCTTGAGTCTGCGAGAAGCAAAACCTGAGATGCCTGCTCGGCCACTAGAGCTTTAACAAAGGCTTCATTTGGGTCCGTCGTCGTCAAGCCATTCTTCAAACAGAAACCCATAGTTCCCATAAATGCTTTATCGACTCGAACCTGGCTTAAAACAGCGGAAGTTAAAGGTCCAACCATGGTTTGGCTGATCCTGCGTAATTCGCCTCCCGTCAAAATTACCCGAGGGCCCGAGTCACCCAACTCAGCAGCAGCACGCAAAGAGTTGGTAACTACCGTTAAATCCTCGCGGTCCTTTAATAATCGGGCTAGACAGAAAGTAGTGCTCCCACCGTCAAGAAAAAGAGATTCATCGTGTCCGATCAATTTGTATGCCTCAGCAGCGATCGCTCGCTTTTGCTTTGAATACTGATTGGTCTTATCATCAAATACCGCTTCCTCCATGCGGCTTTTCGTGCTTACTGCCCCACCGTGTACCCGGCGAACCTTCCCCTCTTCTTCGAGGATTTCTAAATCCCTCCTGATCGTAGCAACCGAAACCTTTAGCTCCCTTCGTAAATCCTCCACACGAGCAACCCCGCTTTCCTGGACAAGTAAACGGATATTTTCTCTTCTTTGAGGAGCAAGGACTGGACAGGCTTCACGAATCATCTTGATCGAATAAGATTGTTTTTGATCGTTTTTGATCTAATTGCAACCCTAGAATAATAATTTCAGGAGATTTTTTACTTTCCACAAAAAGAAAACTAACAAGAAGCAAGAATCAGGCTTCGGACGATAGACTTTTGGGATGTATCGATATTTTTCCAAACATTGTCCAATCCATACTCAGGCGAACTCCAATTATTTTCTTCGCAGGCAAATTGCAAAGCTAAGGCCGCTCCTTTCGCCAATAGTCTGGGCTCCACTGACGCTCGAATGGCAAGTTTCATCGAACCAATCAATCGATCTTCCCAGCCTAGTTTTCTTATCGGGTCTCTGGTGACTCGGTCGACTGGATCACGCAGAAAAGGGTTAACCATTCGAAAGATTGCATCCTCCGCATACTTCTCAAACCCTTCTTCTGTAAACATGAAGTCATCCAAATATTGAAATTCTTTTCGCAAACCAGCCCCTGCCTCATTTATAAAAGAGTTTTTTACGACATCTAATAAATCGCTACGCTCTCGCGTTTGATGCATATAGGTGATACCCTCATGTTTTGCCAAGTATCCAAGAAGAGCATGCATTGCATTATGTCCAAGAAACTTCGCAATTGCGAATGGATTTAAATCCCTTCTAGTCGAGAAATTTTTAAATCCTGACTTGAAACTTAACGGAATTCGCTCCTCAATCAAAATATGGTTAAAAGCTTCCATTAGGAATGCTTTTTCCGACACTTCTGTAACAGAAGAAAGACCCTCATCTTTAATTCTTTTCTCATCAACGACCACAGAACACATTTTAGCGATTACAGTTTCTGAAAAAACGACCCAATCTTCAGATAAATCAGGAAGATATTGAAGACAGGCTTTATGCAGCCTCTTAGCAGCTCGGGTATCATTCTCAGCAGCGTATATTACCGCGGACGGAAGATTTGAAGAATTTTTTTTCAATTCTAACCCATGACATAATAACCTCGCTACAGATGCGTCACCATGATCATACAATTTAAAACTCGGCAGAGCGGTGCACATTTCCTGAGCTTCAGCTATGGCATCGACAAGCTTTTCCCTATCTTCAGAAATCAACGGATTGTAGATTTCGAGACCCTCAACTTTAACTGACCTTAAACAGTCTGGTTCTGCAACATTACAAAAATATGTTCCGTTAGATTTTCTTATATCTTCAACTGTAATTGGATCAACCTCCGAAACCACAATCCGATCAAAGCGATTAGAGTTAAACGCTTCAGGTATAAATAGACCGCCCTGGATTGCTCCAAAGCCAAAGCCCAAAAATGTAGACATTTATATGGACATTGCCCGGTTAGCTAATTCACTAACTTCTTTCGGACTCATCTCAATATTTAACGAATCCTTTAAAACCTGATCTCCACGTGGAGAAAAATTTTCTCCAAAGGAAGAATAAAACTCATTTTTTGCAGATGTTTCTGAAAAATGAGCTTTAGCCCAATCACTTAAGTAGCCCATTCCAGCATATCTTTGTAAAGTTGAATGAGCATGTAAAATCCATGAACCCCTAAGGAAAACCGGATGGTGAGGTGCAAGTTCAACAGAATCAAAATCATCCACAAATTTTTGCCCGGGGCTGTTCATTTCTGTTCCGCCAAGCAAGGGAAGTCCCAAGTCTTCTGTTATTTTCACCACCTTATTTAAATTTTCCAGTTTTAAATTCGACTCACCGGGTGTGTAATTTCGGTCAGGAATAATATTAAATGCAGCTACTCCACTAGATCGGCCGACTTCTATTAATTCCTCAATAGATCGTTCACCCTCTGAGCAACCATCCAACCAGGTAAAAGTTGGAATCGCACCACAAAGCAAAACGAATTCATTCATTTCGGCCATCTTTGGAAACGAACCAGAGTCAGGCTTAACATATCCCACCCCACCCTGCTTCATTGTTTTGGCCCTGATTAGATCTGTGATTGGACGACCCTCAGGTAATTCTTGAATAGCGTCCATCTCAACGCCGAGTTTTTCACTCCAAAATTCTCTTAGATCAGATTCTTCAGGAAACATGGAAGATGCTTTTCTTGCATAGGCTAAGCATAGATGTCTCTCTGTGGCGTTTCCATTTGGCGTTAAGGGTAAAACATCAGCAGAATAATCAAGAGTAAGAGGAGAAAGAAATTCGTTTACACGTTGAACCATTGCCTGATTACGTTGAGATGAAGTAGACCTCATATTATCCAAAAAAGCTTGTGCTTTTTCAGGAATCCTGGTTGTGGTGAAACCTGTACCCATATGATAGCTGATACCTGGCTCTCCAGGTGAATTAATTTCACGGTCGGAAAATTCCGGAACGAATACCCTAGATTCAATTCCAACACAGCCTTTTAAATCGAGCAAACGTGTGGCCTCCCAAAATTCTTCTAATCCATCGAGCACATCAAAATCGACAATTCCTCCCATTTCTAATCCATTGCGGCGTGATTCGAGAACAAAACGACATGGAGAATACCCTTTGTAGTTGAAGGAAAAAAAGGTATGGGCATGAGCATTTACAAAAGAGCGAACTGGAGGAAACTCTTCTTCCTTCGCAAATTTTGCCAATGCATTCTGACGCGTGGATAAATCGAAGTCGTTAAGCGAATCGTAATTCATTTTTTTAAGTTGGAATAAAGTTCTAAAGTTAGCTTTCGTCATCACCAATGCCGAATTCTTCGGCCAAGGCTAAGCATTCATCAAGTGAACGAAGACCATCCGTACAGGTGGGATGCGACATACAGGCCGTGGCCGCACATGTTCCGGTTAGCAGACATTTTTCTAAAGGCCAGCCCTCGTGGACTCCCAAAAGAACTCCTGAACAGAATGCATCCCCTGCACCTGCCGCTCCTTTAATGTAGCCTTTAGGTAATGCCAAAGATCCCTGCCTTAGTTTTTCTCCATCACTTCTCTGTCCATAAGAACCTTCAGGGAAATGAATCGCCACCAAGTCAGTCACACCAAGTTCAAAAAGTTTACTACTCGCTTCCTCCACGCCCTCTTCCAGAAGCTTTCCGTCTCTGCGCACTTCGACACCCGTTACCTTACTCGCCTCAATTTCATTCAAAATACAGTAGTCAACCTGTTTCAAAGCTGGGCCAATAATTTTGGAAAATCGTTCACTATCTTCACTAACAACATCGATACTGGTCTTAAATCCAGCCGCACGGGCCTTGGCAAGCAAGGCTGCACCGACAGTTCCATGCTCATCATCATCTGCGTCAATCGCATCGAGTAAAAGCAGATAACCCAAATGAAAAATTCGTGCATTACTGCTGGTAAAATCAATATCTTTTCCATCCCAGGTGGCATTGGCTCCACGGTTATGAAAAAAGGTTCTCCGACCACCCTCAATCTCAGTCATTACATCGGTGTAAGAAGTGGAGGTACCCGGAGAAACAGAAATAAATGCCGGGTCAATCCCATTTGAACGACAATCATTGAGGATATACTCACCCAGTGCATCCTGACCAACCAAACCGGCTCCGACCAAAGGAAAACTCGTTCCAAGCTTAGCAAGATCCAAAAGTACATTGTACGGCGACCCACCAGTGCCCTGAGACTGGTCATGTATATTAGCCAATTGTTCATGCTTAGGATAAACATCAATCATTTTCACTTGATCAATTATCCAGTTTCCGCCCGCTAGGAGGCCACTTCGATTTTGGGGGACTTCTTGGTTCATCTTCTTTTAAACAAGTTAGGAGTTATAAGGAATACGGAAAAATGGGTTTTTTCTTTAGATGGCAAAAAACAAATTTGAAATCATAGGAATACTCCGTTCCTCTCAATCCTAAAATTTATAAATATACACTGTAATAACCAATAGTGGTTAAAGATAAAGCAACTTGAGAGTCTGAAAAATGCGAGTATATTCAAGAAGGTTTGAAGAAGCAATAGACAGAAAACGAATAAATCCGTCTATCAAAACGGAATAATCTTTTCTATTTGACTGGCTGGGGCTCTCATTCAAGGTAATGAATATGATATCTTCAAATTTTATGAAAATATTTCCTTTTGTAAGTCTCTTTCTTTCAATACAAAGTTATAGTGAGATAAAACTCGAAGAGATTCCCAGACTGAACACAAGCACTGCGATTCAAATTCTCACAACCTGTCATCAAGAATCAATCAGACAAAAGGTTCATGTAGCTATTGTGATCGTTGGAATAGATGGTCGCATATTAGCCAGTTCCAAAAGTGAAAAAATGGATCCGGGGCTATATGATTTTGCTAAGTTTAAAGCAGAAACATCTTGCTTTAAAGGAGTCGCAACCGAAGATTTACCCGCTAGAAATGGCCAAAATCTTGAAATTATGAATATTGGTAGCTTAAAAGTAATCCGTGGCGTCAAGGGTGGAATACCACTTTATTACAAGGGAAATGTTGTCGGTGCAATTGGTGTAAGCGGAGCGATTCCAGATGTGGATAAAATTATTGCACTTAAAGGAATCGAAAAGATCGAGGATCTAAGCTACGAAAAATAACTGAAACCTTTCTGGTATCCAAAGAAAATTCAAGTAATAGAGAAACCAAAGATTAGAAGCCCAAAATGAGTTAACTCCGCTCCTCAATCTTTTCTTCAATTGCTTTAATTACCACATCCAAAGCTTTGATTCGGGCATAGCGTTTACAATTGCCCTCAATAATCGTCCAGGGTGCAAAAGGTGTATGCGTACGCAAAAACATTTCGTCAACCGCTTCGCTGTAAATATTCCACTTTTCCCGGTTACGCCAGTCCTCCGCATGGAGTTTCCATTGCTTTGCCGGATTATCCTCCCTCGCCTTAAAACGCCTTAACTGTTCATCCTTATCAATATGAACCCAGAATTTCACCACAGCCGTTCCAAAATTGTGAAAATTTTCCTCCATTTCATTGATCTCGCGAAATGCCTGTTTCCAATCATTTTCTGAACAAAACCCTTCTACCCTCTCAACCAAAACACGGCCATACCAAGATCGGTCAAAAATTGTTAAATGTCCTGCCTTTGGAAACTCCGTCCAAAAACGCCAAAGATAATGATGAGCTTTCTCTACATCATTGGGTGCGGCAATGGGAATGACCTCATAGCCTCTTGGGTCCATCTCTTCAGTCAATCTACGAATATTCCCTCCCTTCCCCGCTGCGTCCCATCCTTCGTACACAATAACCATAGGAATTCGTAACCGGTAAAGTTCGTTATGCAATTCATGAATTCGGTTTTGCCGGGAATTAAGCCTTTCACGATAATCATCTTTACTCAGGGATAGTGAAGTATCCACTTTTGACAAAGCCGGTGCATTATTAAATTTAGGCAACTCTGTGGATGGAATATTCCGGTTAAATTTGATTCCACTTTTTCTTTTTTCAACTTTATTTTTTAATAAGCTTACAAGGATATCCAGAACCTTTGCAGTTGCAGTTAAAAATTTTGTGGTATCGATCTCCTGCCAATGAACTCCATCCTCCACATCGGTTTCCGAAAACATTTCCTTACTCGCTTGTTTGTATTCATCATACTTGTAGTGTCTTGCGAGCACCCCATCGTCCACTCTCCATGAAGTGTTTGGATTTTTCCGTAAGGATTCCAGACGTTCTGCCTGTTCTTTTTTGGATATATTCAGAAAAAATTTAAAAATTATGGTTCCACTATCTCTTAACTGGCGCTCAAAAGAACAAATATCAGAGTATGCTTTTTGCAAATTCTCGCCGCTCAAATTTCCATCGACCACTTCATCGAGAAGATTGCGGTACCAGCTACGGTCAAAAATCGCCATTTTTTCTGCAGAAGGAGTTCTTCTCCAAAAACGCCATAAGAATGGGCGTAACTGTTCATCCCGATTAGGAGATGCGATACAACTAACCTTAAAACCCCTTGGGTCCAATGGCTGAATAATCTTGTTGATCATTGAGCCCTTACCTGCAGCACTCCAACCCTCAACGATTACAAGAACAGGAATCCCGAATTCCCGGCATTTTCTTTGCAAATAGCCCAATTCCTCCCCGAGTTCTTCAATCTTTCGCTTAAGAGCTTTCTTCGGTTTGTCCACTTCACTTGCCAAATGTTCTGTCATAGATTTCCAGTCATTTAAATATCGATTATAAAATAGTTAGAATTATCGACTTGTTTTCCTATCTACAAAAAGAAGTGTATAAGAAGTGTCACTCAAATTCGCCAAAAAAAGCCCCGTCCGAATAAACGAACGGGGCTAGTATAATTTAAATTTAGATTAGAAGGTTAAAAGGCCTTCAACATAAAACTCATTAATGGTGTAATCTTTGTCTGCATTTACTGCATAATGACTATACTCAAGGTTTAAACCAAAGTTTTGAGTGATAGAGAATAAAACAGCGAGGGTAATTCTGTCTGAATCACTACCTGTGGTAAGTCCAGTCTGAACATCTTCATAAACATACCTAATGCTAGCTGCGATCAAATCTGAGAATTGATAGTTGGCAAGCAACATAATATCAGAAATATCCTTACCCATATTATCATATTTATCATATTCTAAAGCTAAAGTAAGTGCACCAGGATTGTAAGCAAGCCAAGTATTAAATTGGGTAATATTGTCTCCTACATTGGTAGTTGCATCAGTAACTCCATTGTGTGCGTAACCAATACGATATTCGAGACCCGGAACAATCATTAAAGAGGCAGCAATGTCAATTCCAACATTGTCAGTATTAAAATCTCCACCTTTCCAATATCCGTCGTAAAGTCCAAGAATAAATCCAAATCTTCCGTTGTTGAAGTTAGCACGGATACCGTCGTTGTAATTCCTATGAATATTTGAACCTGCATTTTTATATGCATTTGTGACAGTGTAAAGTCCAGGCGCTTCATCATCTTCGAAAGCTAAGGAAGTTAATTGACGACCAAATGTTATATGGAAATCACGATTAAAACTGTATCTTGCAAAGGCTTGCTCAAGTCCCACTCCGGAAGAAGTTCCGGATGTATTTCCATCGGTGCTGGAAAGAGTAAGTTGGTTTTGATTTGCAGCATTCAAGTGAACCTCGCCGGTAACAGGAGAAAAGTCGAAAAGGAAGTCGATGTCTGCTGCTGTACTAAAATCAGATGTGTCAGAATCTGTAACGGTAGTGTCAGGATCTGGCTTTAATGATTTAGTTGTGTAACCATATACAAAATCAACATAGCCACGCATTACCACGCGGTTACCTAATGCAATTCCTGCAGCACCACTGGTTGTGTTTGCTCCAAGAGTTGTGCCTTGTGGACCAGAAGACTGCTGCATGGTCATCATACCAGGCATTTGCGCGGATAGAAATGCTCCAGTAAAGAGCAAAGTTGAAAGGGTAGAAATTACTAGTTTCATATTTTGTTTAGTTTTAGTTTGGGCAAATCTTAAAATCTACAAAACAAATCATTGGGTCAAGCCCGAATTCCGACTTTTAAATTCAGAAATCTTCAGGAATTACCAAAATCCTTCTCAAGGGACTGATATTCTGCCTTCGAGTTTTTCGAGTCTTGTCCTTAATTCTTTGCTTAATTTGCTGCGTTCTTCATCAGTATTAATCGGACCTTCAAATAATATTTGCCCTTCTTTATCCGTTGCCCGAAATGTCTTCTTACCATCCTCTTCATTCCATTCGATCGTACCCATTTCATCAGACATCATAATTTGACTTTTACTGGATTGTTGAGAAATGGATTGGGTATTTGAATTTGAATGGAGTGGATCTTCGTCCAAATCATGGGGATACATTTTACGGAAATAAGTTCCTTTGTTTTGCCTCTTAAACATGTGAGGGCTCAAAAATAAGTCATCCCCCCTGAAAAGCCTATCGATATGATCATCTAATCTATCAAGATCCCTCTCTCGAAGGTCAAAGAGGGAAGGAGATTTTCTTTCCGGACCAGTTTGAGATAATTCAACTTCATCTAAGGTAAGTGACAGTTCCATTTCTTCGCCCTTTCTTAAGAGATGAATCGTTACCTTATCACCAACTTTTTTAGATCGGACTAAATACTTTAATTGTTCAGGATTGATCAATATCTGATCGTCCAACCTTAAAAGAACATCGAATTTTTCAATCCCTGCCTTACTTGCAGGGCTATTTTTTTCAATTTGCTGAACACTTAAGTGTAAATTTTCTGGCAATCCGAGCTGGGAACTCATGCTAGGTTCGACAGGAATTGCATATACTCCAATGTAGGTACCCCTAGCACCATGAGATAGGACAACTGAGAAACATAATAAAAAGAGTGAAAAGAATAATTTCATGGTGGTGTTTGGACTGTTCGTTCGGGCATATGCATGCCTGGAGAGATGTTAGTAAAGCTCAAGATCAATCAAAAAAACCTCTTGCCTAGGAGTTGTGGTAAGCACACGAGTATCAGATTCCGGATGTGTCCACATGGTTTCATCGACATAATGATAACGGAATTTTCTCGCAGGAACTCCGGAAATTCGATCCACAACACCCTCATCAAACCCAAGAATGAATCGTTCATTAATGGAGGGACTGTCCCATCCATTCACAGGCATATCTGAGAAACTTTCGAGCTGATCCGAGGATACACCATGAATTGGACTATCTAAGTCCCCAACCACACTGGATGGTTGCACTTTTATTGTGTTAATATTTTTATCCAGTCCATCAATGTAAACAGATACAGTAAAGTAAAACCCAACTAAAAGAACTGCGGCGATCCCAAGTACATAGCTTAACATTGGTATTGAGGAAAAGGACTTTGAACTGGGAATGTCATCAGTCGAGTCTGAATGATTAATGTGACACATGGCCACCGTTCCTGCATCCCCCAGTGCATTCTCGATCTGCCGAGCAAACTTTTCCGATGGTGGATCGGGTTGCAGAGAGCGTAATTCCTCTTCTAAATTAGTCATTCGAAATCATCCTTTCAGATTCGATTCGAGTTGGTTTGGAACGGACTCTTTGAGTTTTTGCAGGGCATACCTGTATCTGGATGCAACCGTATTAAGCGAGACATCAAGAGTTCTAGCAATCTCATCAAAAGTTAATTCTCCCCATATCTTAAGAGTCAGAACTTCGCCTTGTTCTTTTGGTAGGCATTCTACTGCGTTAATGAGTGCTTGGTTGCGCTCATTTTTTTCGAGGCTTCTTTCAAACGAGGAAGAAAGAGGGGTATCAAGAAATACCTTTTGTTCACGAATTTTTCTTCGGTCTAAACTCCTCGCCCAATCAATCGCAAGTCTACGAATTGCCCGATATACCAAGCCCGGAGATACCTCACCGGTATGCCCATAAAGTCGCCATATTCGAACGAAAGCTTCCTGAACTAAATCCTCTGCATCATCGGGGTAACGAGCTTGCTGTCTGGCAAACAAAAGAAGTTTGCCACCATGTTTGGCAAACCACGTTTTCCAAATGGGTTCAGAGTTTAACATTTTCATGGATTTAGCGAGACGACTTAAAAGGTTTGTTTAAAAAATATACAGAATGCATTTTTTTAGGCAAATCAAACAAAGTTAGACAAAAAAATGTGGCATTTTTTAACTTTTAAAAAAATTGGCATCCGAGTTGCAACATGTTCTATCAAGGGCAAGGTTATTCATAAGGATAACAACAAATAATGTGCGACTCTGGGCTGGGTCGCACATTTTTTTTGTTTTTAAATCTATTTAAAGTTATTTTTGGCATCCAACTAATCTTGTCATTAAACCGTGCCTAAGGTAAAAGTTTCTTAATTGCCCCAAAATCAGATGAAACTACTACATGATATACAACTAGCCTATTGTACAAATGTTCATCGTGGAAACACCTGGGATGAAACTTTTCATACTCTTGAAAAATATGTGCTTGAAGTAAGGAAACGTGTATGCCCCAAAGACCGGTTTGCAATTGGTCTCAGACTAGGTGCAAATGCAGCAAATTCTTTAATTGAGCCTTCCACCTTAGTCGGATTTCAGAGATGGTTAGAGAAAAACAACTGCTATGTTTTTACAATTAATGGATTTCCCTACGGCAATTTTCACGGCGAACGAGTAAAAGAACAAGTTTACAGACCGGACTGGTCAGAAAAAGATCGATTAGATTATACCGTTCTTCTTTTTGAAATTCTCGAAAAGCTTCTCCAAGCGGGTGAGGAAGGTAGTGTGAGCACATTGCCAGCATCTTTTAAGGAATTTCATCCAGTTGGGCAGATTCCCGATTCTGCTTTTAAAAACCTTCATCGATGTGCACGGGAAATCGACCGAATCAAGAAACCAAAGCAACTGGACTTGCATCTTGGACTAGAACCTGAGCCACTTGGTTCATTTGAAACAACCAGTGAAACTATTTCTTTTTTTGATCAACTTCACAGTTATGACAGTAATCCAACCCTTCAGGAAACTATTGGAGTCAATTATGACTGCTGTCATTTGGCAGTTGAATTTGAAGATGCAAAGGATGGACTTGACCGATTGCAAAACGCTGGGATCCGTTTGAGCAAACTGCATCTCAGTTCGGCATTACGTGCAGAACCAACTTCAGAAAATCTAAGTCTGCTCAAATCTTTTGTGGAAGAGGTGTATCTTCATCAAGTGGTGGTTGGAAAAGAAGGTAAAGTTGTTCAACGCTATCGTGATCTCGATCTGGCTTTGAAAGAAAACGGTAAATCAAATGAACAGGACGGAAAAGAATGGCGAATTCACTTTCATGTTCCGCTTCACTCTTCTCCAGATGGTAAGCTAATGGATACTAAGAACCATGTTCTTTCAACAATCGATTGGCTTTCGCAAAATAGTTCTGCCTGTAGACATCTTGAGATGGAAACATATACCTGGGAAGTATTGCCCGATAAATTACGATCTATTGATGTAGTTGAACAAGTCGCAAAGGAATATAATTGGACATTAAACATCCTCAAGGAAAGAGGCTTGGTCTAAATGATTGGCTATTTCGATCAAACGGAATGAAAAAATTCATCCTCGATGCCCTGACCCTATCCCGCTTTTCCAATTTACCCACTGTTTGGACAAATGTTTTGGTTGCATGGACAATTAATTCAACCGCCAGTCATACCCTAAAAATTATACCTGAAATTTCAGATTTTAATTTTTTTGACTGGAGCATATTTCTATATCTTTTAATCGGAGCAAGTTTAATTTACGCAGGTGGATGCACATTAAATGATGCCTTGGATCAGAAATTCGATCAGAAATATAATCCACAACGCCCACTGCCCCGAGGGTCCATTTCGATCCAGAAAGTATGGATATTGGGAGTTCTGGAAATTTTACTCGGAACTTATTGTTTAAACCAATTGGCTCAATGCGAAATCATTTGGGTAATAAGTTTGGCGGCATCGGTCGTGATCTATGATATAGTTCATAAAAAATGGAGTGGAGGGATAGTAATAATGGGATGTTGCAGATTCTTTCTTTGGCTCTCTGCCGCTACCTGTATGGGAAATTCCCAAATTGCCCCTCAGACCTGGATTTGGGGAGCGATTTTGATGTTCTACATAATTGGAATAAGTTTTTTTGCACGAAGCGAAGCAAAGAAAGAAATAATTCATTCCAAACTTTCAATTATTTTATTATTCGGTTCACCACTCACGGCATTAGCAGGACTAGTTTACTGGAATAATCTGGATCCAGTTCGGGTATTTTTGATCAACATTGTTGGACTTCTTGTCACTTGGATTGTCTTCTCTTCTATATCTATCATTCAGAAACAAAAAAAAGACTGTATTGGGATGGGTGTATCCCGTATGTTAGCTGGAATTTGCGCACTTGATGCAACTGCTATTGCATTCTACTCTCCCACCCTCATTGCGCCAACGCTCTGTTGTTTATCGTTTGCGGTTATCCTACAAAAGAAGTTTGCGGCGACTTAATCTACAAAATAGATTATAAACTCAATGACTACATCCTACTCCTACATCAGAAAGAACATTCGTCTGGATTGTTCTCACACCGTGTATTTTACAAAAGATTCATTTTCCTCAAAAAATGATACACTGGCAGATATTTTGCAACCGAAACGGGAAGGTAAAAGAACAAAGGCAATGATATTTTTAGATGAAGGAATTATAGACGGAAACCCTAATCTAATTGAACGAATAAATAGTTACTTCAGATCACGTGATGAACGACTCGACTTGGTATGCAATCCTCAATTTATCAAAGGCGGCGAACCTGCCAAAAACGACTGGACTCTCGTAGAACGAATTTGGGGAAAGCTCAATGAATATGGAATGTGTCGCCACTCCTATGTCATCGTTATTGGTGGAGGTGCAGCCCTCGACCTTGTTGGCTTCGCGGCGTCCACCGCACATAGGGGAATTCGCTTGATCCGTTTTCCCACAACCACACTTAGTCAAGGAGACGGAGGAGTTGGGGTAAAAAATGGTGTTAATTATTTCGGCAAGAAAAACTGGATTGGTACATTCTCGGTACCCGATGCAGTGGTTAATGATTTTTCCTTTCTTATGGGACTTCCAAAAAATCAAAAAAGGGCGGGCTATGTTGAAGCGATAAAAGTTGCTCTCATTCGTGACCGGTCTTTCTTCGAATTTATAGAAGAACATGCCGAAGCTCTTGCAAATTTTGACAATCAAATTCTCGAGCAGGTAATTAGAAAAAGTGCCGCTTTACATCTGGATCATATTGCCGGCTCAGGGGATCCATTTGAAAAAGGATCTGCTCGCCCGCTTGATTTTGGCCACTGGGTTGCTCATAAAATTGAGCAACTGTCAGATTTTAAAATTGGGCATGGAGATGCAGTTGCTATTGGTTTAGCTGTTGATCTTACCTACGCTGCCCGAGTTGGTCTGGTTAAGAAAAAAACAACCGAGAGAATTCTCGCACTTTTACAAAAACTTGATTTCCCACTCCATCACGATCTTCTACATGCCAATACAGAGGATGGAAAAAAGGTTATTTTAGAGGGTTTGGAAGAATTTCGGGAGCATCTGGGTGGTGAACTTACAATTACTTTAATTCAAGGAGTGGGTGAAGGAATCGAAGTGCATGCAATGGATCGGGATGCCATTCTCTTTGCGGTAGATGAATTAAGGTATCAATGTCTGGCCTCTAAGAAAACATAATCGATGGTTAGTAAAGGCGAGGTAGCAGGACATCCAAGAGCGGTTGTTCTTAACATTGTGGGATTGTGTAATAGACACCTTGGTAAGCACACTCCAAACCTTTCCGCATTTGCAAAGCAAAAAAGTAAGGGTGTACAGATTATCGATCCTGTTCTACCTGCACTCACCTGTTCTGTTCAATCAACTTATCTGACTGGCAAACTACCTGACGAGCATGGGATTGTAGCGAATGGATGGTATGACCGAAATTTAAACGAGCACCATTTTTGGAAACAATCCAACAAACTAGTCAAAGGTAAAAAGATTTGGGAAATTCTAAAAGAAAATAACCCAAATTTTAAATGTGCTAATTTATTTTGGTGGTTCAACATGCACTCATCGGTAGATTTTGCAATTACTCCCCGCCCCCTTTACCGAGCCGATGGATTAAAAACTTTTGATGTGCATACCCAACCGATGAACTTGCGGGAAGAAATTAAAGCAGATATCGGAGACTTTCCTTTTCATGGCTTTTGGGGACCAAAAGCTGGAATATTATCTTCCAGGTGGATTGCAGAATCAGCAAAGTGGACTGAGGAGAAACACTCACCCGATTTATCTTTGGTCTACCTTCCTCACCTGGATTACGATCTGCAAAGGTTTGGGCCCAACGATCCAAAGATTTCCGAAGCCCTCAATGAAATTGATCATGTAGCTGGTGAATTGATTACATTTTATGAAAAAAGAGGTATTCAAATTATTATTCTTTCCGAATATGGGATCACAGAAGTTCACGATGTTATCTACCCCAACCGGATATTTCGTGGTAAAGGGTGGCTAAGTATTAAAGATGAATTGGGGCTCGAATATCTGGACTGTGGAGGTTCGAAGGTTTTTGCAATCACCGACCATCAAGTAGCCCATATTTATTTGAATGACGAATCTCCAAGTTTTCGAAAGGAAGTTAAAAGCTGCCTTGAAAACATGAATGGAATCGAAGAAATACTCGAAGGAAATGAATGTAAAAAAGTCGGACTTAATCATGAACGCTCAGGTGACTTCGTAATATTCTCCGAAGAAAATTCATGGTTTGCCTATTACCATTGGCTAGATGATTCACTCGCACCTGATTTTGCTAGATGTATTGATGTGCACAGAAAATACGGGTATGATCCAGCCGAACTTTTTGTGGACCCTCAAATTGCTTTTCCAACATTAAAAGTGATTAAAAAATTAATTGGAAAAAAATTAGGATTTCGTACAAACATGGACCTAATTCCATTGGATCCGGCTCTTGTAAATGGAAGTCATGGAACGCTCCCAAAAAATAAACTCGATTATCCCATTATTATCGGAGACGGAATTCACTCTAAAGATACATTTCTTAAACCTACTGCGGTACTGAATTTAATCCTAAGACTTTTTAATTCTTAGGCACTTTCAAGCTCACATAAAATAAATTAAAAGACAAATTAGTCTTTTTGAGGTTGCATCTCAAATAAATGAATTTGAGAAGATTGATATTATTATGTTTTTACGCATTTTATAACTCTAACCCATTCCACAACATTTCACACCATGAGCCCTTCTAAAAGCAAATCTAGTAATGATGAACAAATGGCCAAGCAATTGGTTGAAGCATACGAAAAGATTAAAGAACAAGTTCATCAGGTAATTGTTGGGCAGGATAAAGTCCTCGAGCAACTTTTAATTGCAATGCTTGCCCGCGGGCATTGTTTACTGGAAGGTGTTCCCGGACTTGCAAAAACTTTAATGATCCGATCCCTCTCTCAAGCAATAGATCTTAGCTTCAGAAGGATTCAATTTACACCCGATCTTATGCCTGCCGATATCACAGGGACTGACATTATTCAGGAAGACAAAAAAACGGGCCATCGTGAACTTGTTTTTGAAAAGGGGCCAATCTTTAGCCAAATTATATTGGCCGATGAGATAAACCGTACACCTCCTAAAACTCAAGCTGCCCTACTCGAAGCAATGCAGGAACACTCGGTTACAATTGGAGGTAGCACTTACAACTTGGATGAACCTTTTTTTGTACTCGCCACCCAGAATCCAATCGAACAGGAGGGCACTTATCCACTTCCGGAAGCACAACGGGACCGATTCCTTTTTCAGGTAATTGTCGAGTACCCAAGCCGGGAAGAAGAAAGACAAATAATAGAACAAACCACCTCTACATTTGAATCAAAGTTAGAACCTGTAATTGATGGGCCAACCCTTCAACAATGTCAGGAAACTGTTCGTAAAGTACCGGTTCCCGATCATGTTTACGACTATGTATTGGATCTCGTAAGAATGGCCCGTCCAAAAGAGGAAGGTGCAGAAAACTGGGTGAAGGATTTGATTGACTGGGGCCCGGGTCCAAGAGCGTGTCAGCAACTAGTTTTAGGCTCCAAAGTAAGAGCTCTATTGAATGGCCGGTTTGCTGCAAAAGTGGAAGATGTTAAAGCACTTGCACATCCTGTACTTAGACATCGAATTGTCCCGACTTTTAATGCAGAGGCTGAGGGAATCACAGTTGAATCAATAATTGATCGATGCCTTGAATCGGTTCCGGAGAAAAAAGAAGCTATCCTCTAAGAATTACACTCTTCTAATCAGATGGCTGCCGTTACTGATTATCTCGATCCTAAAGATCTATCCCGTCTTGCAAATCATCAGGTTTTGGCGAGGCGAGTCGTTGAAGGATTCTGCTCTGGATTGCATCGCTCCCCTCACAAAGGTTTCAGTGTAGAGTTTAAACAACACCGAGCCTACACCCCGGGCGATGAAATCCGCCGGCTCGACTGGAAAGTATTTGCCAAAACCGACCGCTTCTATGTTCGGGAATACGAAGAAGAGACCAACTTACGATGCCATCTTTTACTAGATGCTAGCGGATCTATGGCTTATTCAGGTGGTGAGGAAAATGATCTGAGTAAACTTGCATACGGATCGAGGCTAGCAGCCTGCTTTGCATATTTAGGACTCAGGCAAACTGACAGCGTGGGACTAACCACATTTGATTCAAAAATCCGATCTCTTGTTCCGCCAAGAGGTGGGGCTTCCCATACCCGTCAAGTTATTGATCTTCTAAGTGAGACCGAAGCCGGAGAGGAAACAGATTTAGGTGAAGTATTTCATGAAATTGCACCCCAGTTAAAAAAACGTGGATTGGTCGTTATTATTTCGGATTGCTTCGGGGATACCCCTTCTATTTTAAAAGGTTTGGCTCATTTCAACCATGCCAAACACGATGTTGTAATTTTTCAAATTTGGCACAGGGATGAACTTGATTTCCCCTTCCAATCCTGGACTCGGTTCGATTGCCTTGAGCAACATGGTCTTCGTCACACAGTTGATCCGCAGCATTTGCGTGAGGCATATTTGGAAAACCTAAAAGAATATCGTGAATCTTTGGTTAAAGGTTGCCATAAACACAGGGTTCAACTTTTTCCAATGACTACCGATGAGCCCTACGCTGAAGGACTGGCTTCCTTTCTTGCGGCCCGTGCAAAAGCCGGTATGCCCGTTCACTTGTGAGCTTTTTAAACGGAGCACTAGTACTAGGAACTTTGGCTGCACTTGCACCCTTGCTCATCCACTTGTTCAACCGTAGTCGTTTCAAAATTATAAAATGGGGAGCGACTCACTTGTTGGAATCTGTTCTTCGTAAAAACCGAAAACAAATTCAATTGGAACAATGGATAATTCTGATTATCCGTTGTTCTATCCCCATTATTCTTGCCCTCACACTTGCTCGGATGGTGGTTTTAAATTGGAACTCTTTTTTATTCTTTTTAATCCTGCCCTTTGCATCCCTACTTTTCCTAATTCTTGTGGCTTTTTCTTCCAGCACCCGGTGGCTGTGGGGTGCATTAAGTTTAGCCTGTCTACTCGGAGTTGTGCTGGGAGCAATGGGATATCTTCCTGAGTGGGGTAAGAATAAAGAGATCTCTGCACTTTCCGGAGAGGTTCCTGCAAGCACAGTTATTCTATTGGACGACAGTTTATCGATGAATACCAAAGATGGATTTTCAAAAGCTCAGACATTTGTCTCGGGCTTTTTGAAGAATATGAATCAACAATCGGAAACTACAATTCTACAGCTTGGAGGAATCCCCTCTCCAATTTTTGAAAAACCCACAACCGACCCGCTTGCCCTCGACCTTAGGGTTGGGAACCTCGATGCATGTGGAGATCGAGCTTCGATTCTTGCTTCATTAGACCAGGCACTTTCCATTATTTCTGAGGGTAAAAATCTAAAAAAAGAAATTATTTTACTTTCTGACTTCCGTCAATCTGACTGGATAGAGTGGGACGGAAATGCAATTAATTCATTTCGTGAAAGATTGAATTCCAGTTCAAATCCACCCGAATTGACCTGGATTGATTTTGGAAAAGAAGCAAAGAAAAATCTTTTAATTGAAGAAATTGTGCTCTCTTCTCAAACCGTTGGAGTTGGACATCCGGTAAGAGTCCGGGCAACTTTAAGAAATTTAAGTGATGAAGCATTCGAAGGCGATCTAAGGGTTCTTTTGACCACTGATCAAAATGAATCCGTTATCGATGAAGCTGCTGTATCTGTTGGTCCACAGGCAACAACTCAGGTTGCATTTACCCACCATTTCGATCAATCAGGACCAAAAGTTCTTCATATTGAACTAATCATTGCCGATGATTTGCCTCAGGATAATCGTAGAAGTGTGGCAATCAGTGTTATTGAACAAATTGATGTGCTTTTAATAGATGGAGATCCATCCAAGGAATGGCTGCGTGGAGAATCCGATTTTCTAAAATTAGCTCTTACTCCTTTTATTGAAAATACCCAGAAGAAGGACGAATTGGAAATGAAAGACCTTATTCAAGCCACCACAATTCCTATTGAACAGTTAGATAATGCGAAGCAGCTGGATGGTGCAAGATTGATTATTTTGGCAAATGTAAAAGAACTTAAACCGGCCATTACTGAAGAACTTCAATATTTTGTAGAAAATGGAGGAGGGCTTTTGATCTGTGCAGGTAATCAAATTAATCCGTCATGGTATAATGATAATTTTGGTGCGAATGGATTAGATTTATTACCCATGCCAATTATTGGTGATAAAGGGAATCCACAAGATGAACTCAGTTACAAAAAAATCAGTGGTTCTTATTTCGAGCACCCCGCACTCTCGATGTTTAACGATCCCCGAAATGGTAGCCTTTCAGAAGGAGTGATCAAAAAATGGGTTACTTTAAATGAAGTTAAATCCACAATTGATCCAACGGTTACTGTAGTGGCTAGGCTTGAAAATGGAGACCCCATCCTGTCAGAAAAAAAGGTGGGAAAAGGGGTGGTGATGTTTTGGGCAAGCAGTATTGATACAGATTGGAATAATCTGCCAACAAGGCCCAGCTTTCTTCCCTTTATTCAACAAGTCTCAACATACCTCTCTGAAAAAGTGCTACCTCCACAAACTGTAGGAGCTGGAATTCCTCTAACATATTATCTTTCTGAAGATAGTGCAAAATTGGAATACCAACTTAGCATCCCTAATGATTCATCACGAAAATTGATTCCCCGAAAGCGCAAAGATAAATATCTTCTTGAATTCACTGACACCCGGTTACCCGGTATTTATATTCTTTCAAATGATAGTCAGGTCATTGCAAAGTTTGTGGTTCTCGCATCCACATCAGAATCAAATCTTGAAAGAGCAGAGGATGAAACAATTAATAAAATTTCAAAAAAACTTGCTGAAAATGTGAATCGAATTGATGGAAGAAATGGAGAAGGCTGGGATACCTATCTCACAATGGACAGTCATCGAAAATTTGGCAGGGAAACCTGGCAAGTTCTACTCGCTGTGGTAATCGGATTAATTCTTTTGGAAATCATTCTGCTTCGAAAATTTGGGAAGATTGTTCGATGAAAGCCGAACTCGAAAATATGCGTATTATTTGGGCTGGGGAGTGGTTGCTTTGGCAGACCATATGTGTGGCTCTAATTACTACTCTTGTTATTTGGTTTCTTTATCGAAGTGAAATTAAAAAAGGAACTACGGGACATTTGCGTTGGTTACTTCCTACCTTTCGATGTTTAGCAGTTATTACCATTATCCTATCTTTGGCTGGACCCATTCTCCGATTTCAAAAAGAGGAGGGAAATCGTGGAAGAGTGACTATATTTCTGGATTCTTCAAAGAGCATGGGATTGAAAGACAATTCTTTCAGTCCAGCCCGGAAAATTCTTTTGGCAAAAGAACACGGTTTTCTTCCTCAGGAATTAAATCTTGTAGATTTCAGCCTTCATGAAGCTGGCCAAAGTATGAAGAAAGTAGCCCGCTTGTTACGCACGCAAAATGTAGAAACTTCGAATCGCAAAAATTTAAATAATGCTCGAAAGCTCATCAATTCATCACTCAAAACTTTGGAAGATATCGATGCAAAATTTCAGACAGCTACAAAAGATAATCATTTACTTGAAGAAATTTGGTTAAATTTGGATGGAGATCAAACAGATGAACTTCTTAAAAATAAAATTTTTAAGGATTCAAAACCGAATCGAACTTCATACCTTACGATAGCACAAACGAGTCGAAATATAGGGGATCGTTTTGGGAGAAGAATTCGTGCTTTTATCAAGCCACCCATTGATGGAGAATATCAATTTTGGATTATTTCAGATGATTCTTCAATCCTTCGACTTGCTCAACCAGGAAAGAAAAATTTCAAAACGATTATTGAAACAAAGAACCATACCCCTTTTTCCTGGTCAGAAAATCTACAAAGCGAACCACAATTTTTAAAGGCTGGAAAATTATATCCTGTAGAAATGATTCATAAGGAGGGAGTAGGAGATGATTTCTGTGCCATTGGATGGAGTCTGCCCAATGGCGAAAGTGAAAAACCAATTCCCGGAAAACGATTTGTGGCTCCACTATCTGAAACTGACTCTCAAAAAAATCTCTCTTTTTCGGATAAAATTCGCGAAAAGTTCAAAATCTTAATCAACCCAAAAAAGAGTTCAGAGGAATCAGATTTTAATCTTCTTTCGACAGAAGCTTTTGAAATCTCTCTTTTACTCGAACAGCAATTTGACCGTTACAGTTCCTCGATTCTAGAGCAAAATATAGTTCCATTAAATGAAGGAATAGCAAATTTCGAAAAGTTTTCACGTATTGAACGGGCGAGCCGTTTACTTAAACATCCTAAGAACGGATTCTTGAAGGATCTTGATAAAACGCATCTCTTGGAAATTCGAAATCTTTCTGATAATGCTACCGAGGTCATTTGGGATAATTTTTCTGACAACACCCAATTTAATTCGAAATTAAATCCAGAATCACATTACACCGACTTATCAAACGGTATTCTAGATGCATTAAAAGTTGAACCCGAGCAGGAAAATAAAAAAGACGATATTAAAGTAAGAGCTGCCGCTGTTCTAATAACTGATGGCGGGCACAACCGAGAAGGCTCGCCCTTGGAAACTGCAAAATTATAATCAGCTCGCAATTTACCCATCTACACTGTCGGATTTGGTAGCGATATCCGTCCGCCCGATTTTGCACTATTGAACAGTATGGTTCCGGATTCTGTCTATCAAAAGGACAGAGTAAAAGGGGCCCTGTCCTTCAAAGATCATTTACTTCCAGGTACTCCCTACCAGATAACTATTCAGGACGAGCATAATAAAACAGTCTGGGAAAAATCATCGGTCGGTCTTGAGGCTGGAATTAGCCAATTATCTTTTGATTTCCCCGCCAAAGAAATTGTCGACCGTTCACTCAAAGAGATACCTGAAACCGAACGTAATACCCTGCGTACTGTACCATTAAATTTTTCAGTAAATGTTTCTCCAATCGAGGGAGAAGCGGAAACTGATAACAATCAGATCGTATTTTCGATTGATGCAAATATGCGAAAGAACCAGCTTTTAATAGTGGACAGCCGACCCCGTTGGGAAACACGTTATTTGAATAACCTATTCGAACGAGATGAGCGGTGGGAAACTTCGTGTGTATGGGGAGACCCAAGTAAAACAAAAAAACAGTTACCCAGAGGCGAAACAATCAATTATTTTCCAATCGAAAAAGAAAATTTATTTGAATTTGATCTGATAATTTTTGGGGAAATCTCTCCCGAAGAATTTTCAATCGATGAACAAAACTGGTTTGTTGATTTTGTCAACCAGCGTGGCGGAGGTATTTTATTTATAGATGGCCCAAGACAAAAATTAAGAACTTATGAAAGCCTAGAAAAACACCCAGTGTTTTCTCTCCTTCCTGTGGGTTGGATTCAAAGTGGACCAACGCGCTTGAGTCCATCCGTTTTCTTTCGTCCAAATGAAGCAAATCAGCTGACTGCATTGACCCTTGATCCCATTGAAGAAAGAAACGATAAAGTATGGGAACATCTACCTCTTCCTGCATGGACCTCTCCGGTTGAAGCTTTGCCTGGATCAGAAGTCTTCTTAGAAGTGTCCATAGAAGAGAACGATCAAAATCAATCAAAAAACAATCGTGTACCCGTACTGATAGGCAAACAGGCAGGTGCGGGAAAGTCATTCTATTTAGCATTTGATGAAACTTGGCGCTGGCGTTACGAGGTGGCTGATCTCTACCATCAACGCTTTTGGAATCAATTGATATCACAAGTTATGGAAAAGCCTTTCGCATTAAATCAGGAATCTCTTTCGTTAGATGTGGGTGGCAGCATACATTCTCCAGAAAAAGGAATTCCAATCAGAGCACGTCTTAGAAATGAAGATGGAAAAGCACTGGCACCCCCCTACCCTGAAGTCGACGCACTTATTTGGAGTGGAAGTGAAGTGGTTGCTTCAATTCCACTCCAAGGAAAAGATTCTTCGAACGGGCTTTTTTCGGGCGAAGTCTATGGTTTGGAAACAGGATCTTATGAAATTTCCATCCGAGCCCCTTCGGTCTTCAACGAAATGGAAAAAACTTTGCAAAAATTACCTTTTGAAGTGAAATCAAGTCTTTCCGAGGAAAAGAATTTTCTTACCTGTGACGAAAACCTACTTGAGGAAATAGCCGAGGCATCTGAAGGAGAATTTTTTCGCGAAGAAAATTTCCACGAACTTAAAGAGATCCTTCGTCCAATTAGCTCGGGCAGAATTATTGTCACTGAGATTACACTTTGGCAAAGTTTTGGCTGGCTTGGCTTTGTCGTTTTTCTACTTGCCCTCGAAATGTTCCTACGCAAAAGAGCCGGTATGTTGTAATCTTTAATAGAAGCCATCGCATGAATTCAAAAATAGACCCAGTCGTTGAAAACAAACTGAATGATTTTAGAATCCGGAGAAGAAACCTAATTCTTTTAAGAGGCTTCTGCTCGGGTATTCTTAGCTTTCTTGGTGCCTTTGTTATTATTGCCCTAATTGATTATCTATCCAACGCACGTTTGGACAATGAGGTTCGCAGCGGTCTTACTTTTACAGGATATGCTTTTGTTATACTAGTGCTTTGGCAAACTTGTGTCCGCCCTCTTTTACATTTACCAAGCTCCAGAAAACTTGCCCGGTTGCTCGAGCAATCATCTCCAAATTTACAGGAAGATTTGCTCTCTGCCGTTGAATTGGGAATACCTAGTCAATCTGCATTTGATTCGGAAATCTTTCGTGATCTTGTTCAAAAACAAGCCGCCAGTAAAGCAAGTAAGATTGATATAAAAAGTATTCTTCCAATTGGCAGACTAAAACATTGGTTTACCGGAACTATTGGGTTGATAATTCTAACACTGAGCCTTTTACAAATACCTGAATTTGGTAGCGATTTAAAATTACTGATACAAAGAGCAATAATTCCGGGAGCCAACCTTCCACCGGTAACCAATTTTGATGTTCGTATTTTATCACCCGATGAAAATGTAACCCGAACTCCAACCAATGAACCTCTTCGTTATGTAGTCCTAGTTAAACCTAAAAGAGAGGAAATCAGTTTTAAGCATGTTACCCTTGAGACCAAAACTGTTAATAAAAAAGAACAGCTTGCACTTACCAAGAGAGGACAAGGGAAATACTTCGTGGATTACAATGTCGGAAATATTCAGTTTGAATACAGAATATTGATTGATCAAGCTCCTCAGACAGCATGGCGCATAATGAATGTGGGCACCCGTCCGCATATTAAGAAATTCCGTAAAGTTTACACCTACCCTGCTTACACAGAACTTCAATCAGAAGAAATGCTTGAAAATCATGGGGATATTGAAGCTTGGGAGGGAACTGAAGTTGAAATCACAGCTAACTTAAGTCAGTCAGTAAAATCCGGCACTTACGAATTTAAATGGGTCGAAAAAGAAGATGAAAAAAGAGAGGTTATTCCATCCTTAGATGGTCTGGTTCTGCAAACTAGTATTAAATTAACAAATCCTGGAACCTATCGAATTAGAAATTTGGTTGATAAGTCTTTGGATTGGAAAGGGCGACCCTCTTCACTTTTCGAAATTTCAGTCAAACCCGACTTGTCTCCAGCTGTTCAATGGGTCAAGCCAGAGGAACGTTCAATATTAGTGGCACCCAATGACCTACTTTCTTTCAAAGCGTATGCAAAAGACGATTTGGGATTGGCCAGAATTGAATATCTAATCAAAAAAAATCGTGGGAAATGGCAGTCCTTTCCAATACCTAAACTCTTGGACCCTCGAGGAATGAAGTCCTCTGCAATCGAGTTTAATTTGGATTTGCTAAAACATAATCTAAAAAATGGCACGCAAGCTTTACTTAAACTCAGAGCATATGATTTAAAGGGTTTAACAGCTGAAACTGAAACCATTCTGTTTTCGGTTCTTTCGAGGGATTTTGATCTAAGTGGACTAAGACTTCTGAAAGAACGGGCAAAAATAGTTGAACACTTTGACAACGCACATTCAGAAGTTGCCCAGTCGCAAAAAAATCTCCAATTGATTATTAAAGAATTCCAACAGGAAAGAATCAACCCCAAGACTTTGCTCGAAAAAACCGGGCAGATCAAAAGTGAGTTGGAGGTTACAACCCAAAATGGATATGTGGATACTTTAAAAGCCCTATTGAATATGCCAAGAGGTGTCGATTCCTATGAAATTTCAATGCTCGCTCAAGCAATGGGTCAGATTTTTAAAACTTCAGGTGTACAATGGAAAGCAGCAGAGGATTCAATCGAATACGAATCGGAAAAAAATCGATTACGGGCAAAGGTTCACAAATTCTCAAGTATTTCAAGTAAGAGAAGAAATATTTCTGGAAATGTTCGAAATGTAGCTCAGGATTTACTCAATCAGCATGCAGAAACTGTGGCGATTTCCTATCTGGCTTCAATGAACGAAAGGCAAGATGAACTAATCAAGAATACAAAAGAGAAAAAAGCCATAGCGTTCCTCAGCAGAAGGCAGCAAATTGCCTTGGAACAGTGGGATCCCATCGCAGATGCACTTTTTTACTCCCGTGACTGGCAAAGGTCTTCGGACCTTAAGAAGATTAAATCAGAGCAAGTAAGACTAACAGACTTACTTGGTAAAGAAAAAGTTGACCGAGTTGAGCTTATAAAACAAATGGAGTCCTGGAGGAAAACCATTCATAATATACTTACAAAAACACAGCAGAAACTAGTTTCTAAATCAAGGGAGTCCTTCAAGAAAAAACCGGAAGAACTTTATTGGAATCTTGAAAAGATGCATCCACATTGGGATGCATTGGCTAGGGAATGGGAGAAATTGGTTCGAAATAACAGAACTAGGACCTCCATTGAAATTAATGCTCTACTTGCAAAAATTAATACATTAATTACTGAAACCATGATGCGTTCTGAGGTTGAACAAACCAGAAAAGATCAGAACCCACTTTTTGTAAAAGATGCAGGACAAACTGGAAGAGCACTTATTCGATTCCAACAAGACATCCGATTTGCAGATAATAATTCTTCATATGATTTTCTTTCATTGTCTGAAAAATCAAACAAGCTCGGACAGTCTTTTCAAATTCTTTTACTTCAACACAATCTTATAGGCTCGGCCAAACAAGTTATTCATTTCATGAAACAAGAGCGTGAAGAATATTCCAAATGGTCAGGTTCAGAATTTGCGAGACAGTGGGGTCGAGTGGAATCAATTTGGAAACCATGTCTTGATATGATGAATCAACAACAAGTTTCCAGCGAGGCAATTGAGATTATGAAGAAACTACCTAATCAATCTTATCGTAAAGAGGTAGTTCGTGAAATGCAGGGTCGTATTAAATCAGTCAATTTCCAGCAACACTCAACACTTACAAATGCAGACCGGGTGTTCCAAGATCTGCAAAAAATAATTAGCCTAATTAAAGAAGATGTGAGAGAAGCACGATTATATGTCAATCAAACAGCCCCCACCTTGCCCGAGTTGGCAAGAGAACTTGCGAAAGAAACTGAAACTCAAAAAGGAAAAATACAGGCGGTTAAAAATGAAGATGATAGCTTGGTTAACAAACTCAAGAAATTAAATGAACTGGAAAAGCAGCAAGAAGAAATTGGCGATTCAATAGAAAACTTTGCTCAAGCCTTGAGACAGGAAGCAAATATTCAAAACCTCCTCGATCAGGAAGGCCGTGAAATTGCCAGAGATTCAGATGATGCTGCTGCCCTTATTGAAGAGAGAGAAGAAGAAGTTGAACAAAAACTTAACCAAGCCGCACAAGCACAAAATGCTCTAGAGATTCTAGAAGACACTACTCAAACAATAAAAAAACAGGACAAACTCATAGAAGAATTAAATTTGATTGCGGAACACTTCGAGAAATTAGAGCGCAACCAGTCTATTGATGAAACAAGAGAGAAACTCAGAAAACTAGAAAGTGAACTTGAATCAGGAGAACAGATTGAGGAACAATTTGCTCAGGCAGAAAGGTTGGCTGAACTCGCTCAATTGGCTCCTCAGCAATTAATCGAAGAATTGGAAAAGGAACTCGATCAAAATCAGGCTATGCAGCGCGAACTTTCTGATCTTAGCCAGGATACAGTTGAACATGCGGAGAAACAGCTAGAGGATGCTGTAAATAAAGAAAAAGAACTTATCGAAGAACTAGAAAAGGAAAATAAGGACTTGCAAAAGAAAAAGGAACAACTTGCCAAACAATTAAAAGAACTTGCAAAGGATGCCCAAAAACTGGCCGAGCAAAAAATTGATCAAATTCAGAAACTAGCAGAAGAAGCAGGGGAAAAACTAACGGCACAGGAAACAGAGAATTTAAACAATTCTTTAAAAGAGGAGGCAGAACAAACGGAACAAACTGCAAATCAAAAACCTGACACTCAGGAATTAAAAAAAGCAGCCGAAGAGCTTGCTGAAAATCTAAGAAATACGGGTGAAGATTTGGAAAATATTTCTGAAAACCTTAAGGCCCAATCAGAGCTCACTCCTGAATCTGCAAAAGTGAAAGCCGAGAACGCAAATAAATTGGCAAAAGAAAAACAATTAAATGCAGAAACTG
The DNA here is from genome assembly GCA_965660725.1 of Opitutales bacterium. Lineage (GTDB taxonomy): Bacteria > Verrucomicrobiota > Verrucomicrobiia > Opitutales > Seribacteraceae > Seribacter. Next base: position 14,019 of record CBFIBI010000011.1, on the reverse strand, counting down.
CGGAAGAATTTGTTAAGGAGCAGCAACAAAATGCACAAAATGCACAGCAAGACGCTCTTGTGAAAAAAATAGAAGAAGAAAAAGCCAAAGAGAGTACACAAAATGCCAAAGAGAATGCAAAAAATGCTGAGGAAATAGCCAACCAATCACCTAATGATCCAACCTTACAAGAAAATTTTGAAGATGCCAAAAATGATTTGAATGATAAGAAAGATTCTCTTAAATCTGCACAAAAAAAGACCCAATTAGCACAGCAACAGGAAAATGAAGAAATGGACGCTTTGGAAATTGCTCAAGCCAAAGCCGATCAGGCAAAACTTGAAGCAGAAAAAGCAAACGAAATTGCTAAAGAAGCTGTAAAACTTACTGAAGCTCTTGCGAACAAATCTAAACAGGAAGAAATAAAGCAGGCTAATGAAAAAGGAGAACAGCTTGCTAAGGATGCATCCAAAGAAGCCAAAGATCTTCAACAAAAAGCTGAGGAAATTGCTGAAGCTCTTGATCAACTTACTAATGAGACAGAAGGAAATACTGAACTCCTAGCAGATGCACAAGAAAACCAAGAGCATTTAGCAGAAGATACTTTTGACACAGCTGAGGAATTAGCTCGCGCCGCCAGACACGAAGAAAGGTTAGATAATCATAAAGGCAGTGATATTCTTGATGATATTGCTGGAGAAACAAAAGAAATTGCCCTTAGCGAGCTTCCCACAACAGGTCAAACTTTGGAAAACCAGGCGTTGGCAAACGAATTAAATAATTTGGCTGACGCGGCAGAAGAACTTGCCGCCAGCTTGAAAGTGGATGATCCGACTGGTGATGAAAAAGTAGCAGACGCACTGAATCAGCAAGCTCAGACAACAAATGAAGTATTGGAAGAGGATCCTTCCTTTAACGAATTAAAAGAGCAGGCAAATCAATTAAGCGAACAGGCAAACCAAACAGAAGACAAACTCGCTCAACTTTCAGAAACTCTTGACTCTGAAGCAAAGGCTGCCCAACAAACTGCTGATATATCCTCAGAAGAAAAATCAGCAGCAAAGAAGGAAATGCAAGAAGCGATAACAGAGGCAGATAAGGCTATTGCCAAAGCTAAAAACCTGGAAAATGCCGCTCAAAATGCGGCACAAGCTGAAGAACAAGGAGAGGGGTCACCAGATCAAACACAAGTGGCACAAAATGCGGCACTAAATGCGGCACAAGAAGCGGGTCAATTAAGTATGATAGCCGAGAGAGCCACAGAAGAGTTTGCTACTGCACAACAAAAGGCCAAATCAGATCAAATTGCTGCTAAAGAAGCATCCGAACAAGCAGACTCTGCCAGTAAACAAGCTAAAAAAGCAGAAGCATTAGCCGATGCTGCTGAAGAGTTTTTACAGGAATTCCCAGAATCTCCCGCCTTCTCCGGTTTAAGTGATACCGAACTACCTAATGCAGCAATAGCCCTGAATGATGTAGGAGACTCTCTTGAAAAACAACTTAAAGCACTCGAAATTCTTCAATCGGGCGAGACAGAGAACTCAGATCCAATTTTCGAAGAAAATACATCTGGCAATGGACAGAGCTCAGAACCCCAACCAACAAATGAAGAATTAAATGGGATAGATTCTGCTCTTGAATCAACTTCTCCATTTGCAAACGCGGAAGTCAGCCAAGTACTTGCACAAGCACTGGATTCTCTGGATCAGGCGTTATTTTCAGAAAATAATCCATTTTCCGATGCCACTGATGACAACCCTCCAATTGAAGGTCAAAGGGCCACTAAACCTTCTCAGTCTGAAACGCCCGAACCGATATCAAACAATCAACCAAACTATGCTGAATCAACTCCCGGGGAACCTGATGAACCTATACCTGGCTACGGTCAAGGAATTGGAGGAAGTGGTCTTTTTTCATCCCCTACCAATTTCAATAACCAGTTCTCACAAGCATTACAAGCCCTGCAACATGCCACCGAAGTTCAAGCACAGGCAATGTCCCAACAAAGATCAAATATAATGTTATCCGAAGCAAAAGGGAATCAATTCAATTCGAGTGATTCCCGATATCAGGAAATTCCAGTTCCTGAAGTTGGAAAGCTTCCAGTTTTTGAGACTATAGAAGATGGGGAAGATTGGGGTAAACTGCCTCCCAAATTGGCAAAGGATTTAATGGAAGCAAAAAGAGAACGAGTTTCTGAAAGCTACCGCAACCAAGTACAGGCTTACTTTCAAGCAATGTCCCAAAAAGCGAGAACCAATAAAAAATGAATTCAGTGCTTTTATTTATAAAGGGACGGAAGGTTTTCTTTCTTTGTGCATCCTTATTATTAAATCATTCAATTTTGATCTTTGGAGAAAAGTCAAACAATCAGGACACCAACTTCAAAGAATGGGAAAATCCTTTCAAACCAGATGAAGTTGATCAAGCCATAGATTCGGGGATTAAATTTCTTTTAAGCAAACAAAGAGAGGATGGTGCAATCTATGACCGAGGAAACCCAACTGCAATAACGGCATTGGCGGTGATGTCACTTGCTGCAGTTGGTCACCTTCCTATTCATCCCAATGAAACTGGTAAGGCCATGTCTCAGGCTCTTAATCATTTGCTTCTTGATCAGAATCAAGATGAAATTGGTTATTTCGGAAAACGCGGAGGTCGAATGTACGGGCATGGTATTGTGACTTTAACACTAGCCGAAATGCTAGGTATGGGAGTCAACGAAGAAGTCGATCGTGCGATTCGGGAAAAATGCCAACTTGCAATCGACCTTATACTTCGATCCCAAAAAGTTCGTAAAAACCAACCTCAACAACAGGGTGGATGGCGATACAGCCCAGATGCCACAGACTCGGATCTCTCTGTATCGATTTGGCAACTCATGGCCTTGCGTTCAGCAAAGAACTCAGGTTTAAATGTTCCTACGGATGCAATAACCAACGCAATTGAATATCTAAAAAGGTCATACAAGTCCAAACTGGACGGAGAAGGAAACCCAATCAATAAAGTATCAGGTTTCGCTTACCAGCCTGGTGGACATCCGGAATACACAACTACTGCCGCCGGTCTTCTTGCTATGCAGGTTTGCGGTGAATATGAATCACCGTTTGCCATTGGAGCTGCTGATTGGCTTCTTGAAAACGAACCTAAAACGAATAGGAAATTTTTCTTTTACGGAACATATTACTATGCACAGGCAATGTACCAAAGAGGAGAGGAACATGCTGAAAAAGCAAGACAGCTTGTTGAGAAAATTTTATTGCCAATGCAAAAAGATAATGGTGCATGGCAAGGTGGAGGCTCTGAATCAGGAACAGGTGAAATTTACACCACTTCCATGGCTATGCTTGCCCTGGCGGTTAAATATCATTACCTCCCTATCTATCAGCGTTGAATTAGTCGATTTAGCTTAACTGATATACCTTCGTCGCAACTTCACCTACAATCATCGCTTGTTCATCCTTAGAAAGGCTGGAGATAAAAGACCTACAAATATTGACCCACGGTCCATATTCGATCGCCAAGCGGGCAACTGGCCAATCTGAACCGAACATCAACCGATTGGGCCCAAATGCGTCGAGGGCGATTTCCATGAAGGATAAAAGATCTTCTTCTTTCCACTCATCCCAATTCGCCTCTGTGGCGATACCCGAGAGTTTACAGGTTACATTTTCTCGTTCAGCTAGTTGATATATTTGAGATTTCCATGGTTCCAATGAATTGTCACTTATTCTCGGTTTGGCAATATGATCCAAAACAAAAATTTGTTGAGGGTGTTGATCAACAAATTCAATGGAGGCAGATAATTGTCTTTCATAAATAAGAATATCGTAGACTAAATCGAATTGTTTAAGAAGAGATATGCCTTGGTTAAAAGCTGCACCTAAAATAAATCGGTCATCTGGTTCATCCTGAACCACATGCCTAACTCCTTTGAGCCATTGATTTTCTGAACACCTTTCCAATTCAGCTTTTACCGTTGAATCTGCTAGAGGGAACCACCCCACCACACCTTTAATGAAATCGTAATTCTCTGCATAGAAAAGTAACCCGTCAGTTTCTTTCATTGACTGAGAAGCCTGTACTGAAACTGCTCCGTCAATACCTGCTGCTGTAATTTCTTTCTTAAGTTCATTAGGGCCATAATCTTGTTTAAGAATACCCATTTTTTCATTCATCCATGAATATTCTACTGGATCATATTTCCAAAAGTGATGATGCGAATCTATTTTCATTTTAACTCGGGGGGTTTGGATTTACTCTTCATTTCATTAAGGACGATATTCCAATTTTTTGCGGCAAGATTGGCTTTCATTTTTCGATAACCAACTCCATATGCAAGACTTGTATTATTTTGTAAATTATCGAGGAGAATTGAAGCAAGTTTGCTTTTTTCTTTTTTTAAAACCTCGGAGGAAACTAGGTTGCAAAAGCCTTCGATCACCGGGGGAGTTGAGTCAATAAATCTTTCATTCAGCCAAACATGAGCAAATTCATGAGCCAAAACAGATTCACATTCTATATAAGGAAGACCATAAAGTACATATATACGGTGTTCAAAAGTTGTGCCTGGATTTGTTCCCCCTTTGACTATTTTATACTTTGTCAAAGTTAATCCACGAAGGTTTCCGGTAGCGTTTATTCTTAAAGCCTCCCGATTTAATAATCCGCGATCAACTAATCGAATCGAAAGAGAACCTCTTGGTTTAGAAATTCCAATTCGAAGTAAAGTTTGCCAGACACGATCCTCCACTTCGTTTAAAATGTTTGTTTCAAAAACTCCATCCTTAAAACAGGGGGCACAACTCAAACGACCGTCAGTAAATGATTGTTTTGGATGGGCATCCCTCTTGACAAAAATTCTGGAACATGTACCGCATACCCCGGTTGATTGAAAATGTTTCACATGCACCATTCCGTTCCAACCATCTCTTCGAAACTGATCTCCACCACGAAAACCGGATTTACAAACCATACAGCGAAAACAGGATGTATGGTATTTGATTCCACTTGCTTCAATTGTCCTTGTTCCCAATGTCTTAATACAGATAGGACATCTCGGAACCATCTTCCATTTTCTAACAAATTCTTTGTCAGCATCCACAAAACGAGATAAGGAAAAATGATACTCCCTTCCTTTAATCCTTAAACCGATTCGATCACCTAAAACTTCAAACAATTCCCCTTCAGACTTACTGCCAGTTTTAGTTGTCCATACCCTTCCCCACCCAAAAGTGGAAATTATAAAAAGCCCAATTAGAAGGGTAATCCGAACCAGGGGCATATTGTATTTAAGAAGTTAAAATTTCTTCCCAGTGTCGAAGCCTACCATTAATTTGGTTAGGTCCGGGCATTCCTGGTTTTTCTCTTTTTGCAAATGCACGGGATAAATCAAAAACTTCTCTCCAATTATCGCCTAAATCTGGACATATTTTTAACACATCTTCCTGATCTAATTCCGGAAGTGGTTTTTTCTTTTCTTCAGACAAGGCAACTAACTCCCCTATGTAATGATGAGCTGCACGAAACGGAATCCCCTTTTCCACCAAAAAGTCAGCTAGATCTGTGGCTAGTAAAAGAGGATCAGAAGCTGCATCTATACAATTTTTTTCATTAAAACTAGATTCACTTAACGAACCTTTCACCACAGCTAAACAAGTGCTCAATTGATCAAGGGAATCAAAGACAGGAGGTTTATCCTCTTGCAAGTCACGGTTATAAGTTAAAGGTAGTCCTTTAACTGCAACACATAAATTTTGAAGATTCCCCATAATTCTTCCTGTTTTACCGCGAATTAACTCAAAGGAGTCAGGATTTTTTTTCTGCGGCATAAGAGAAGAACCTGTAGTGAAAGAATCAGGCAATTGAATAAATCCGAATTCAGATGAATTCCATAAAATGATATCCTCCGATAATCTCGAAAGATGAAGAGAGCAATTCACACAGGCCATAGCGAATTCAAGAAAAATATCTCTATCTGCAACTGCGTCCATTCCGTTTGGCGTAATTAAAGCGTCGCCGTTTTCATTAACAAAACCAAGGGCTATTGCGACAAACTCACGGTCAAGAGGCAAAGTACTGCCCGCAATGGCACCAGAGCCCAAAGGACATACGTTCGCATGTTCAATCACCCGCGAAAATCTTTCATGATCCCGCCCCAATGCCTCAAGATGGGCAAGTAAATGATGACCCACAGTAACAGGTTGAGCTCTCTGCAAATGAGTATATCCGGGAATTGGCAATGCAGAATATTTCTTTGCTAATGAATGAATGGCCAACATCGCACCTTCAAGAGATGTTTTTAATTGACTGCATGCGTCCTTGAAAAACAATCGCATGTCAGTGGCCACCTGATCATTACGGCTTCGTCCAGTGTGTAATTTGTCTGCTGATTTAGTTTTCTCTCGAAGTGCTTGTTCCAAATTCATATGAACATCTTCGAGACTAAGCTTCCAAGAGAATTCGGGAGACTTTATTTCTTCCATTAGCTCCTCAATGCCAACTTTGATTTCTAAAAATTCATCGTTACTTAAAAGTCCAATATGTGCCAACATGGATGCATGTCCTAAACTTCCCTGTAAATCATATGGAGCAAGTCTTTTATCAAAAGAAACAGATTCACTAAAAACCTGCATAAGTAGATCAGGCTGTTCACTAAACCTGCCCCCCCATGTCACCTGTTTATCTTCATTTGCCATAATATGACATTTTCAAAGGATGCGAAATCCCGCAACCTAAATCCTATCGGCAATAATATGTACTAAGAAAAAATATTCTTTATTTTTGCCTTAGCATGATCTCGGTTAAGTTTTGAAATGTAGTCCAAGGAAATGTCTTTAGGACAGGCTGCTGAACACTCGCCATAATTTCTACAATTTCCAAAACCTGCTTCATCCATGGTTTTCACCATATTAATGACTCGAGCATCTTTCTCAGCCTGACCTTGTGGAAGCAGATTTAAATGGGCAGCCTTTGCGGAAGTAAAAAGCATAGCCGAAGCGTTCTTGCATGATGCAACGCAGGCTCCACAACCTATGCAAGCTGCAGCATCCATAGCATGATCAGCATCAACTTTCGGGACAGGAATAGCATTGCCATCCGGAGCACTGCCTGTACGAACTGAAATAAAGCCGCCTGACTGTATAATTCGATCAAATGCGGAACGATCAACAACCAAATCTCGAACCACAGGAAATGCTTTAGCACGAAAAGGTTCTATTGTGATAGTTTCGCCGTCACGAAATTTACGCATGTGTAGCTGGCAGGTAGTCGTAGAATTTTCTGGACCATGAGCATACCCATTAATGTTTAATGAACAAGTGCCACATATACCTTCTCTACAATCATGATCAAAAGCAACAGGCTCTTTCCCATCACCTAAAAGTTGCTCATTCAACTGATCTAACATTTCTAGAAAAGAAGAATCTTCAGATACACCATCTAAGGTGTGTGATTCAAATGAACCTTGATTCTCGGGTCCTTCCTGTCTCCAAATCTTTAGAGTAAGTTTCATAATTATCTCCTACTTGTAACTTCGAACCGCCAGTTCAATATTTTCGTACTTTAAATCTTCTTTGTGCCTAATCGGGTCATTACCATCACCATTATATTCCCAAACAGCGGCATGAGCAAAATTTTCATCGTCTCGGGTAGCTTCACCATCTTCAGTTTGATGTTCTTCGCGAAAATGACCACCACATGATTCATTCCTTTCTAAGGCGTCACGACAAAGCAATTCTCCGAAGTCAATAAAGTCCCGTACACGACCCGCTCTTTCAAGCTCGACATTGAGACGATCCCCACTCCCTGGAACGATAAGATTTTTATTAAAATCTTCACGAAGATCTTGTATCTGACCAATTGCTTTCTTTAAACCACTCTCATTGCGTGCCATTCCAGCAAATTCCCACATGATTTGTCCGAGTTCTTTGTGGTAGGAACGGGAAGATCTTTGTCCCTGCGGAGATAGCAATTGTGAAGTCCTTTCTTTGACTGATTCCAAGACAGCTTTCGCTTCTGGACCATCGGGACTAATGGAACCTGAACCATTACGTGCAAGATAATTTCCGACTGTGTATGGAATAACAAAATATCCATCACTCAATCCTTGCATTAAAGCACTGGCACCCAGTCTGTTTGCACCATGATCCGAAAAATTTGCTTCACCCAAAACAAAGCAGCCCGGGACAGTACTTTGCAAATTATAATCCACCCACAATCCACCCATAGTATAATGAATGGCTGGGTATATACGCATGGGACGCTTGTAAGCATTTTCTCCCGTTATGCGCTCATACATTTGGAATAGATTTCCATATCTTTCTCGAATAGCAGACTCCCCTAAACGGGAGATTGAATCAGCAAAGTCCAAATAAACGCCACGACCACCGGGCCCAACACCCCGTCCTTCATCGCATGCCTCTTTTGCTGATCTGCTTGAAATATCCCGAGGGGCAAGGTTTCCAAAGCTTGGATACTTCCGTTCCAAAAAGTAATCTCTTAATTCCTCATTAATATCATTGGGATTAAGTTCACAGTTTTGCTTATCATTGGGGACCCAAACACGGCCATCGTTCCGAAGCGATTCGGACATCAGGGTAAGCTTGGATTGATGGTCTCCAGCAACAGGGATACAAGTCGGATGAATCTGTGTGAAACACGGATTAGCAAATCCGGCTCCACGACGGTGTGCCCGATAGGTTGCAGTTACATTACAACCGGCTGCATTGGTTGATAAGTAATAAACATTTCCATAACCACCCGTGCAGAGAAGAACAGCATCAGCAGTCCAGGCATCAGTCGAACCTGTAACCAGATTTCGGGTTATAATTCCCTTTGCATGGCCATCAACGGTAACTAAATCAAGCATTTCATGCCGGGTGTGCATTTTTACCTGACCCGCTGCAATTTGGCGACTAAGGGCACTGTAGGCCCCAAGCAAAAGCTGCTGACCTGTTTGGCCGCGAGCATAAAAAGTTCGACTCACTTGGGCTCCACCAAAAGACCGGTTGGCTAATAAGCCTCCGTATTCACGGGCAAACGGAACTCCCTGAGCAACGCATTGATCGATAATATTAGTGCTGTTTTGCGCTAATCGATAAACATTGGCTTCGCGGGAACGAAAATCTCCCCCTTTAACGGTGTCGTAAAACAATCGATAAATACTATCTCCATCATTCTGATAATTCTTGGCAGCATTAATCCCACCTTGAGCGGCTATGGAATGTGCCCTTCGAGGCGTATCCTGATAGCAAAAGCAATCTACCTGATACCCAAGTTCACCCAGAGTTGCAGCTGCCGAGCCCCCAGCCAGTCCAGATCCTACAACGATGATCCGATATTTTCTCTTGTTAGCCGGATTAACAAGTTTCGAGGAAAAACGATGGTTATCCCACTTATCCGCCAGAGGGCCTTCGGGAATTTGAGGATCAAGATTCATTTTCTGATGGGGTTGGGGTTAACTCCTCCAAATCTTGGGAGAAAAAAGATGAGTCGTAAAATTCATAGATTTCATATTTTTGAGCAAGGACGCTGAGTGGTATGATCGAAAAACCAGCAAAAATAAGCCATGCATATGCTTTAGCAGTTAGATCAAGTTTTGCACGCCAAGACTCAGACCTTATTCCAAGAGACTGAAAAACACTCGAGAAACCATGAGCTAAGTGTTGACATAGTAAAAACATAGCAAAGACATAAAAAATCGAAACAACATCATGTTTGAAACCAGAAATTACCATTTGAAAAGCATCATGTATTTCATTTTGGTCAGGCGAACCGACCAATGTCTTCATTTCAGAATATTCAGGGTAGACAATACGGATAGTAAAATGAAGGAGATGAAAAACGACAAAAGCCAGAATAATCGAACCTGTTAAACCCATTTTTAAAGATGACCAACCTGCTCGTTTTGTAACCTCAACTTCATTGGAATCAGGGCGAGCAGCTTTATTTTCAATTACAAGGGAGTAAGCAGTCCAAGCATGTATCACAATCGCAGCAAGTAAAAATAATCGAGATCCCCATAAAACAAACCACGGTAACGACTGTAAAGAATGGGCATATGAATTAATTTGTTCCTGACCAGCAAACATTTGAAGGTTTCCGGCCATGTGAACAAACACAAAACCTATTAGCACAATACCGGTAAGTGCCATTAGGTATTTTTTTCCGAGGGAAGTAGTAAACATATTATTTTTTTTATTCTAGATTGAATGAAGGGCAAATTTTAGACGAGTTCAAAACAAGCATTTTTACAACTATAAGTAAGGTCAATTACAAGAATTAATAGAATTACGGCAAGAACCTTTAATTTTTATTTCAATTGTATGTTTAAATGAGTAACTTTTAAAAAACTTTGTTGCCACAGATTACTCTTAGGTTTGTTTTCGATTGTGATGAATAAAATAAGATGAAATATATTTTTATTACTGGTGGAGTGGTTTCCTCTCTGGGTAAAGGTTTAACTGCTGCTGCTCTTGGTGCACTTTTGGAACAGAGGGGATTAACAACTAGGATTCAAAAGTTTGACCCATATTTAAATGTCGACCCTGGTACAATGAGTCCTTTTCAACACGGTGAGGTTTATGTGCTTGATGACGGAGCAGAAACTGATCTGGATCTTGGTCATTATGAAAGATTTACTTCGGGTAAGCTCTCTCGCTTTAACAATTTAACTAGTGGCCAAATTTACGAATCCGTAATTAAAAAAGAAAGACGAGGTGATTATTTAGGTAAAACCGTACAGGTGATCCCTCATGTCACCAACGAAATAAAGGATCGAATTTATGCTGCTGGAGAAGGAGTCAATGTTTTGATAACCGAGATTGGTGGAACAATCGGAGATATTGAAGGTTTGCCTTTTACGGAAGCCATGCGTCAATTTGCGTCTGAAGTAGGAAAAGCCAATGTTCTTTTCCTTCATATGACTCTCCTGCCTTCGCTTAAAGCAGCCGGTGAATTAAAAACAAAACCCACACAGCAAAGTGTTGCAAAACTTAGAGAGATAGGTATTCAACCCGATATTTTGGTCTGCCGAACTGAGCAACCAATAACCGAGGAAATTCGAGAAAAAATCAGCCTTTTCTGCAGTGTAAAAAAAGATGCAGTTATTGAGGAACAAGATGTAACCCACTCAATTTATGAACTTCCTCACATGCTTAAAAAAGAAGGTCTAGACGAGTTGGTTATTTCCATTCTAGGCCTTGATGCACCTCAACCTAAACAAGATGACTGGGAGGAAGTTGTACACCGCTTGCTCAACCCAAAACATAAGATAAAAATTGGAATGGTAGGTAAATACATGGACCTGCAGGACTCTTACTTATCTGTTAATGAATCTATTGTCCATGGAGGAATCCGAAATGACTGTGAAGTGAAAGTTTCATATATTGATGCCGAGGATATTGAAAAAGATGGTCCAGCAGCATTGTTATCTGATTTGGATGGAATATTGGTTCCAGGTGGATTTGGAGACCGAGGAACAGAGGGTAAAATAATTGCTTCCAAGTATGCTAGAGAGAATAATATCCCATATTTTGGGCTTTGCTTAGGAATGCAAATTGCAGTTATTGATTTAGCTAGAAACCAACTTGGTCTCCATGATGCAAACAGTACTGAATTCAACCCAAATACACCACACCCCGTGATTGATATTATGGGGGATCAAAAAGAAATCAAAGATAAGGGTGCAACTATGCGATTAGGTGCCTGTCCATGTTTACTTAAAAAAGATAGCTTGGCCTTTATTTCTTACGGAAAGGAAGAGGTGAGCGAGAGACATAGACACCGCTTTGAATTTAATAATGAATATCGAAAACGACTTAAAGAAGCAGGTATGATTGTTTCAGGCATAAATCCTGACCGTGATCTTGTTGAAATTATAGAAGTTAAAGACCATCCTTGGTTCTTAGCAGTTCAATTTCACCCTGAGTTTCAATCCAAACCCAACAAAGCACACCCACTCTTTGCTTCTTTTATAGAGGCTGCCCTTACTCGCAGACTAGAATCCTGTAATCAGGAGACTAAAACTGTTCATTAATTCAGGTCCTCATAATCCCATCAAATAAATTATAATTTCAGATGGTCAAAATTCTCGATTAATCCTTTTGTAAGTCATTAATAAGATATGACCTTGAAATGATTGATTCCCACACTCACCGGTATCCGGAAGAAGTATATTCAAATCCCTCAAAGTTTGCCCATAATCAGGGTGAATACCATTGGTTAGAATTGGTTGCACCAAGCCATGGGGCAACATTACAGGGCTGGGCCTCGCGGGAGAAAATGCTCGCCGATATGGATAGAGCTTCGGTGAGTAAAGTTGTCCTCTTGGGCTGGTATTGGGAAAATCCAGATAGCTGTATTCTTAATAACAACTGGCATCAACAGTGGATACAAAAAGACACTAATCGGTACTACGCTTTTGCAACCGTCCACCCGTCTATGAGGAATCCTATCGATGAATTAAACAAAAGAGCCGATCAAGGCTTTGTTGGAATTGGTGAATGCCATCCGGGTGTACAAGGATCAAGAATCCAAGATTCGTTTTGGATTAAATGTGCAAAATTTGCCTCCGAAAAAGGTTGGCCAATCAACTTTCATGTTACAGAACCAGTTGGTCATAATTACCCTGGTCGCACCCCAACCCCTTTCGAAGATTTCCTCTGGTTATGCCGCGAATTCCCAAACCTTAAAATTATTCTTTCACATGCAGGCGGGTTATTTCCATTCTATGAACTTAATCCAAAAGTTCGCAAGGAACTCAAAAATGTCTATTACGACTTAGCTGCATGCCCCCTGCTCTATGATTCGACTCTTTATCGAAAACTTATTGATGTCGTGGGATTTAAAAAAATCCTCTGGGGTACGGACTATCCACTACGAATTTACCCAAAAATTCAATCAACTCCTGATTTCTCGACTTTTCGAAATGAAATCCTTAGCGTTGCCAACCTAAATAAAAACGAAGAAGAAGCGATATTCCATCAAAATATACTTTCCATCCTTCCATGTTAATTGAACTAAACCAAGTCATACCCGAACCGATCCCAAAAGAGATGATCGAACGCTCTGAGGTTTGGGGAACCCAGTTAAAAATCGAACCTAGAAGTTTCAGTCTCATATCAGCACATTCGGGAAAAGGAAAATCTACTCTGCTCCATCTTTTGTACGGACTGAGAAAAGATTTTTCCGGGGAAGTGATCATGGACGAGGAAAATATTCAAAAACAAACTTCATCCGGTTGGACATCATTGAGAAGTACTCAAATTGCTCTGCTCTTCCAGGAACTCAAACTCTTCCCCAAACTCTGTGCCCGTGAGAATATTGAATTAATTCCCCAGATTAACCATAATGTGCCTAGTGGATTGGAAATGGCCAAGAAACTGGACATGGAAGGATTTCTTACCAAACCAGTGGAAACCCTGTCTTTCGGACAGCGTCAACGGATTGCCTTAATCAGAACTTTACGCAAGCCCTTCAAGTTACTTCTTTTGGACGAACCTTTCAGTCACCTTGATCAGGAAAATATTAATTTGGCCTCTTCCTTAATCAATGAAATTGCCCGGGCCAATCAGGCCACCGTTCTTCTCACTTCTCTGGGAGAAACTCCTCCTCTTTCTTTTGATCGTATCCTATCCCTGTGAAGCATTCCTTTTCAAAATCTTCCCTGAGTTCCTGTCTCAATGTATCTGGCCCAAAACGTGAACTATGGATTGCTTCCCTTGGATGCCTAATTGGGTCTACCCTACTCATCATGGCCATTCAATTCTATCAGGATACTTCCTCCATCCTAAAAGATAGAGAGGTACCTAAGAATTACTTCACCCTAAATAAAAAAGTGGAAGGGGGTGCCTTGGTCAACCTCGGCAAAAATGAACGTACATTTACGAGTGATGAATTAGATAAGATAAAAGCGCTTGATGGCGTCAAAAGGATTGGTGGATTTATTCGTAATCAATTCCCCCTCACTTTGTATATTTGGCCGTCCGGAAAAGTCGGGCTGGGCGCAGCCGCCAAGACCGATCTTTTTTTTGAATCCAT
>CBFIBI010000010.1:0-51901 GCA_965660725.1 Opitutales bacterium | reverse complement strand
GGGCTATCGATTAATCGGGGAAGTGTTGGATGAGGGAGGAATTTCCGGAATTTTGGAAAAGGGTTTTGTCTGGTCAGGTAATCCACGCCCAATACTGGAACAAAGTGGATCATTCAAAATCTCCTCGAATGAATCAGGTTTAAAATTCAATAAGGTGGTGAAGGATTTGATTGCCGGAAAGAAATACTTTTTTCGGGCCTATGCTCGAAATAAGGAGGGTGTGGGTTATGGATCGGTTCTTGATTTACGCAGTGCCCAACGGATTTTTTCTCCATGGTGGATTAATGCTCAGCCCGGAGCGGCGGCGAACTGGTGGTCGAGTTCATGGCTTGGATCTTTTTATGTGAATGATGCAAATGCATCCTGGATTATGCATTCCGAACTGGGATGGTTGTATCCAATGGCTAGTGGAAAAAGCGGAGTCTGGTTATGGAAAGAACAGCTAGGTTGGCTCTGGACTGATGAAGCTTTCTATCCATTTTTATATCATAATACTTCGGCCGGCTGGCTTTATTTTTACGGGTCAAGCCAAGGTACAATGCTCTTTTATCATTACCGGGATGAGCGTTGGATGCAGATTAATCGAGGGAAACTGTCTGACTGAGTTTATTCTTCCATTTTATTACACAAACATTTAAATTTATGAAAAGTCATATTCGAACAATGAGCAATACGATCAAATTGGGAACCCTTACATTTATGTTCCTAGCCATCTGTGGTTTGCAGATTGAGGCACAATCTGAGAAGAAGGGTAGCAAAGGAGCTGTAATTGTGGCTGATTATAAAGAACCAGTTCGCTTCATTGATCAGGCTGGTCAGATAATAGAATTTGGAGCTAAACTGAGGGGAAGCATTTTGACTGAGGGCCAAACTGCTCAAGTGGGAATTGGTGGAAATTTAGTGCTTTTATTTTCAAATGGAACGATTACCACTATGCAGTCCCAGAGCAAAATGAAAATTGGAGTTTTCGAACAGGTTCCCTTTGATGCAGGAGACAAAAAAGTAGCAGACTTGGATGGCGAGCCAAGTGAGTCGAAGCTTGAACTTGATCTGGAATGGGGATCGCTTGTAGTGAAGACTAAAAAATTGGATAAACAATCAAGTTTTGATATTAATTCCCCTCTTGGTACAGCGGGAATTCGGGGTACGGAATTTCAGCTTTCTCAAAATCCGGGTGCGGGTATTCAATTGGATGTTACAGAGTCGACGGTTGCATTTACTCCTCCAGGAGGTGCACCAATGCCAATCACTCAAGGGAATGGATTGGATGTCTCAAGTGCGGGCGTATCGACACCACGTCCAGTCAATCCAGCGGTGGCCCAAAATATTGGGGCAACTAATCAGTCCGCGACACAGGCAACTAATGATATTTCACTCGGTACTGTCTCTGAAGCTATGAGTGAGGCAACCTCAAGTGTAGAGTCTTCGGATGGTGGAGGAGAATCTACACAGGAAGGAGCAAGTGAATCAACAGATTCTGGAGATTCAAAGGATGGGGGTGGAGAATCCACACCTGCTGAAACAGAAAAGCCAGGTGGTGGCAAATCAGGAGATCAAAAACAATCCAATTCTTCGAGAAGAAATAATAGTTCTTCTTCGAATTTAAACAGTCAAGTTCTGGAAAATAATTCCGAAGTTAAGGAAGTCCGTAAAACGGGAAGAGTTACGATTTATTCAAAATCCTTGGCCAAATTTGGACTTAATACTGAGCAAACTACTCTTTTCAATTCATTCCCTCTTCCGGTTCAAAGTCGTTTGTTATCCATGGGGGCGGATAATTTGAAAAGGATTCTTAACATAAGCGGATTCGGTACTGCACAGGCTTCTACATTTTTGAATTATTCTCGGAAGACTCGAGATTTAATCCTTGGTTTGGAGGACAATGCATTGATCAGTCTTTTAAATCAAAAAGTTGATGAGTCTGTGCTGAGTGATCTTCTTACCCCACAGAATTTAGCGGCTTCAAATTCAGGAAAAATTCCTAACAGTAATGTTGTAAGTAGTGATGCCGCCATACTTTCTTTGGGAGACAAATTAAAGGAATCTGGGAATTCAGATTTGATGGATGAATTAAAAGTTTTGTCCGGTGATAACCTTACACCCGAATGGATACGAAAGGGAGAGGTTGCAAATGTACTGACCCAGGACTACTCACTTTCCACCACATTGGCATCGACTCTGTTGCTCTCCGGAGATGAAGTTTTAAAAAATCCATTTTATCTCGAAATAAGTTCTTTGTATGGAGTCATTGAACAGGAGAACTTGTCGGCTGGAAATCTTAAATTTGTAGGGGGGCAAAAGCTCACTATTGATGTTTCCAAGATGGATCTTACTGATTTGCTTGGCTCCTCAGCAGAATCCCTTGCATTGAGTGGATCGGAATCTTTAAAACTAGCTTCCTCAATTGAATTAATTTCTCCCGCAAATCAGTCGACTAGGATTGTTTTAATGAGTGGAGAAAATCTGGAATCTGACAAAGCAATAACTCTGACTTCTGCGACCAGTGATTTGGTTCTTGCGGCCCGTAAGGATATTTTTCTAGAGGATGTTCAGTTGGAAAGTGCAAGGGAGATTGCTTTACGAAGTTTGCGTGATATCAATTTAAAAAATGTAACAGTTGGAGCAAGTAATCTGGCCACCGTGCGTGCTACCCGAGATTTAAATGTAAACGGATTAAAGTTTAGCAGAGATATTCCATCTATCTTAATGGAAGCGACAACAATTCGATTAAGCGATGTAAACTTCCCAACCTCTTCTATGGTTCGTTTGAATAGTCTGAAAGGGGCAATTGATGGAAAATATCCGAATTTTGGGTCTTCGATATCAAATGCCGAGCAAATTGGACGCGTTAACTTTATAAGGAATGTTTCGTCAGGGGGGAATGTTATGAATAACCGCCAAACATTTGATCAGTTTGGTGGAAATATTTCAATTGGTAAGGTTGCACTTCCTTAAAAATAATCCTAGACTCGCCTTATCATGAAAAAAACAATATTCGTTTTTGGACTTTTAACAGGCTTTGCTTTACTTGTTCATGGACAGGCTGTGAATTCTTTAAATGGTCAACCTGCCCGTCCTGGTTATGCGAACTTTCATTCAAATTTAGGACTTCAGGAAATTATTGAAGTTGGGGGTAAGAAATCATCCGGAGAAATAAAATCTGAACCATTAATTCCACTAAAAACCAAAGGACTTGGTCAAAGGGAGGGAAAGGAGGAACAGATAGTCCCTCCACGGGCAGATAATAAAATTCATTCAGGATTGTTTCTCGAAGGTTCAACGGCGAATTCTAAACCTTCTGTTTCGCAAGATAAAGTAGCTTCTGAATTAGATTTTTCCGCAAGTGCGGGTTTGCGTGCTTACCAAACCTCAAATGTTTTAAGGTCCAGTACAGGAGAGCAGGAATCCGGAGTATTGGAGAGTAATATCGGTGCTGCTCTTACTCGCTCAAGCTTACAAGTGGGGGAATATATCACGATGATCCCACGACTCGATTTAATGATGCAGTGGGCTAATTACGGTGAGGATACGGTGAGTGATTTACTGGACTATAGATTCAGTTTGGTAAAGGGGAGCTTTGCATTTTCTTTTCCCAAGGATTGGACTTTGACACCTGCGATTGAATACAATTTGTTGAACAGCCAATCGTCAGGTGACCGAATGTTTGATGCATATGCGCCTTCTATCAATATACAAAAAGCAACTGTTTTTGATGAAAAGACTATCTTGCTTTACGATGTAACTTTTAAATATAACAAGACCGATCGTGTAATAACTTTCAGTGCCCCTGGAGTTTTTGCTGATGATGGAGACAATTTTCAGTATTCACTCAACCTGACTTATATTAAATTATTTGGAGAAAATAATGAATGGATGCTCATGCCAAGTATGGGAGTAACTCGTTCTGGATATACAAAAAATACTAATGATGGACGAACTGATTACATGCTGAATGCTGGTGTAACTGGAATTTACCAATGGAAGCCTTGGCTGGGTTTTCAAGCTTTTGCAAATTACACAAATATGTCAACTAACTCAGTGGGAGAAGGTATTTTAGCTGGTTCTTCAAATTCTAAAACTTTTGATATTGGGGTTGCTGTCACTGGAAATTATCAATTTTGAATGTTTGACCTTAAGGAATTCCTGCTTTTTGATCAGTCTTATGCTTAGGCAAACATTTTCATTTTTTATATTTCTTGTTTTTCTCAATGTTTCATTGGGGCAGAGAATGCATTTGTTAATGGATCAAGTTGGAGAAGGGGCAACCTTTTCCATAGAAAACGGGCAATCAAATCCAGTTACCAAAGCAAGTTTTTTACCTTCAGATCAAAGAATTACGGTTCGGCCCAGGAGTGGAATTGAAACAATGTCTGCTGGTTACCAATTTCGTTTTGGTGCGGATACCCGTTTTACACTGACAGAAAAAGGGATCGATTTGCATGAAGGCTCGGTTATGCTTCAATCTAGAAAAATTGGTAATCAGGTTCTTTTTAAAAGTCCGGAAGCAGTGGTGAATATTTCTGGTATAGGTACATGTATGCTGGAAGTCGAAACCAACGGTGGAATGAAAGTAGTCGGTGTACTTGGGCGATTGTTAATTGGTTGGGGAGAGGATGGGAATACTGAGGAGCTTTTAGCTGGTGAGTTGATTTTCGTTAAACCTGGAAACTCAGGTTTTGGTGATAAAATAAATGTAAATTTGGGTAAGGTTGTTGAAACATCTTTTCTACTTTCCGGCTTTCAAAATAGTTCCAGTTTTAATAATTCCCTCTCCTCTGTGGTTAAAGCCCAACTTGAATCGATTGGAAAAACTTATCGTGCGGAAGTGGGAGATGCTAAGGGAGTGGATACTTTTGAAGTAGTTACTTTTCAGGAAGAGGAAAATGAAGAAGAAATAAATGTTACAGAAATACCAGAACCTGCGGAAAAAGTTCCTACTGAATACAATGTACCAAATACCGACCCTTTGCATGAATTATTAGGTCGTGCACCCAGTCGAATGAATGAAGAAGTAAAAACTGATCAGCCCTCTCAGAATAAACCGAGACCTTTGCCTGGAAGCTTACTTCGGAAGAAAAACTAACCTTTGATCATCACATTATTACTATGAATAATATAACACCGATATTTTTAGCCTCTTCGGGGGGGCATGACTATCTTTATGGGATCTTTTTCTTGATTGTTGCATTAGTTATTGGGGCTGCAACTCGTCATTTCCTTCAGCGAATTCCTCTTCCATTCACCGTTCTGCTTTTGATTATTGGTTTGGCGATGGGAGCACTTAACCGAGCCTACGGCCCGCATGGCGGCCATGCACATGAGGGAGAGCACAGTTCACATACTGAGGGAATCTGGGATAAGTTCGTTGATACTTTAAGTGGTGCCATCACTTGGGGAGGGAATTTAGACGGGCATTTGATTCTATATGTTTTTTTACCCATTCTTATTTTTGAAGCTGGATTTGCATTGGATGTTCATACATTTAAAAAATCCTTTATAAATGCCTTTTGTCTCGCTGGACCGGGAATTGTGACTGCCACCGTTATGAGTGGTGTCGCATTTTGGGGACTAATTCAGTTTTTTGGAGGGGATGGTGCTGTGCTTTCTGAATGGAATACGGAGGCGGGTGCGTTCATATGGCTAGCCTCAATGCTCTTTGGGGCAGTGGTCAGTGCCACGGATCCGGTGGCAGTGGTCGCTTTGCTTAAGGAATTGGGTGCAAGTAAAAAGTTGGGAACTTTAATAGAAGGGGAATCTTTGCTGAATGATGGAACCGCTATTGTTGCTTTTGTTCTTTTGATCGGTGTGGTTACAGGAGCGGATGCCTTTTTAGGTACAGGCAGCTTTATTGGCAGTGCCGCAATCGGCTTTGGTAAAATTGGTGCCGCGGGTGGGCTAATTGGAGTGTTCCTTGGCTTGATTGCAATTCTTTGGGTAAGAAAAGTATTTAATGATCCTATGATTGAGATCACGGTGGTGCTTGTTACATCTTACGCAGTTTTCTTTATCTGCGAGCACTTTTTTCATGTTTCAGGCGTTCTTGGTTTGGTCGCACTTGGAATTGTCATGGCAGGAATTGGAAGAACCCGGATCAGTCCAGAAGTTGAGCATTTCATGCATGAGTTTTGGGAACTGATCGCATTCGTTGCCAATGTTATCATTTTTATCGTGGTTGGTGTTGTAATTGCTCAAAATGCAAATCCGACTGGAATGGATTTTCTTATTCTCGGACTTGTCTACATTGGGATCCATTTAGTGCGTGCAATTAACATGGGGATTTTCTATCCAATCATGAAAAAAGCGGGTTACGGACTACCAGGCAAGGATGCGGTTGTGGTTTGGTGGGGAGCCTTGCGTGGTGCTATCGGGCTTGCTTTAGCTTTGGTTGTGTACACAGAGCATTTTCGTTATGAATTTACACTTGAAAATGGTGGTTCAGGTTACAGTGAATCAACAACATCGGTTTTCGTTTTGGAAAAAACGAAAGCAGATCAAATTGCTCAAACCCGTAACCTCAATTGGTATCAGGCATCATCCTTGGGTCACGCTGAGGCGGTTGTTCAGGATGGAAAGGTTGTTGGTATTAATCAAAGCCCAGACACTGCTTTTGAAAAATTAGGCAGTAAATCCACGCAGGAAGCTACCAAAATACGCGAAGGATTAGCAAATGGAGATAATGTCGTCTTGGTTCTAGGTGAGGGAAAAGGGGCAATTGCGAAAGCTTCGTTGGTTGGAATTTCATCACGAGTTCGCGACCAATTTCTGTTTTTGATTTCCGGAATCGTGCTTCTAACCTTGTTAGTTAATGCGACCACAGTCGGACCGCTTGTCAACTACCTTGGTTTAACCAAGCTGCCGGCGGTTAAGAAGCTAATGTTTTCGAATGCTTCGGGAAATGTAGCCAAAGGATGTGAGCAGGAAATGGACTTGTTAAAAGATGACCGTTTTCTAAGTGGTGCCAATTGGGGAGAAGTCAGAAAGTATTTACCGGATCCTGTAGCTTATCCCTTAAGCGCCAACGAGCTTGCCGAGATGGACACAATTTCGGAAACTCGTAGACGGCTTTTAGAGCGAGAGCGCAGTAGCTATTGGGCACAGTTCAGAGCGGGTCTCTTAGGTGCTCAGGCAGTTGCCCAACTCGATAATAATCTCAGTGAATTTCTTGATTTGCAGGGTAAAGTTCCAATGACAGAGCGAGATTATTTGGAAAAAGTTTGTGGGGTCAGTAAATTAACTGAAGTATTTAAAGACATTCCTTTCACCAAGAAGCATTTTACTGATCGAATAACGGTTAGCTATGATGCAGCCAAGGGGTTTGTTGTTGCTCAACAAGAAATGGCCAAAATGGTGGACGGTCTTGCTAAGGAGTTAGATGAAAGTGGAGATCCAGAAAAGCTCCAAAAAACTATTCGCATGTTAAAAGATGAAATCAGGCAAAACCGTTTGAGCGGATTGCAGTTTATTCGTAATATGCATGAAAACTTCCCAGAAGCTACCGTTGGTATCGAAACCAAAGATGCAATTCGTTCAGTTCTTAACCATGAAAGAAATACCATTAAGAAATTAAAATCTGAAGGTATGCTCGAGGCTGACGAAGCAAGCCGAATGATTATTGCTGTTGAGGAGCGAATGAAAGAAGTGATGGAAAGTTCACTTGAATTGCGCCTGCCTGAACCTGAGGAAGTTCTGCGCGAAGTCAATTGGTTGAAAGGAATGCCCGATGCCTTGATTTCCAAGATTGTCAATGCTTCTGAATCTAAGGTTTACAACACTGGCGATACAATCATGAAGCAGGGAGGAGATGGCGATGGTATGATTGTTATAACCCGTGGGAGTGTAAAAGTTTCTATTGGTGATCTGGTCGTTGATATAATGGGACGGGGAGCAGTCATTGGAGAGATGGCTGTTTTAGCTGGTGTTCCTAGAACTGCGAATGTGGTTGCTGATTCATCCGTAACTGCCCTTTGGTTAAACACTGATTCTATGCAGTCGATTATGACGGAATCTCCTGAATTGTCTGGTAGTTTGTGGAAAACTGCAGCAATGCGATTTGCAGAAAATTTAATTGGTGCAAAGCCTCCTTACAATTCATGGGATCAAATGCGATTACGGAGATGGTTAAATGAAGGCGAGGTCAGTGCCCCAACAGAAGGCGAGTCCGTCAACTTATATGGAAAGATTGCGATTTTGGTAGCGGGGCAAGCCACAGCTTCTGCAGGGGCAGAGCCTATTTCTGCTCCGGCATTGCTGGATCTGGCGGAAGCAACTTTCTCAAGTGATTCAAAGTTATTCGTTCGAGACGCATAACTGAATTCTCAATTCATGACTGCCTGACAATGGCGGAGAGGGCGGGATTCGAACCCGCGGTACCTTGCGGTACACAGCATTTCCAATGCTGCACAATCGGCCACTCTGTCACCTCTCCGAGAAACTCAAACCTATGACTTTCATGTCGAAATGTGATTCGTTCGTCAATGATCAAAAGTTATCAATAATTCCTGTAATTTTGTTTTTACCAAGTTTTTTTATGTGTTTTATTTTTGAGGTTTGCTTGTTTTAAAAGATTGGTTAGATATAAGTCATTATGCATATGACTGCCAGCGATGTTGCTTACAATGGAAAGGTGGAAGGTGATGTAATTGTCACCCGTGCGGATGCTGTTATTAATTGGATCCGCAAGCATTCGGTTTGGCCTATGCCAATGGGTTTAGCTTGTTGTGCTATTGAGTTAATGGCATCTGCAGCATCCCGTTACGACATATCTCGGTTTGGTATGGAAGTTATGAGATTTTCCCCAAGACAGTCTGATTGCATGATTGTTGCTGGTACCGTTACCTATAAAATGGCTGAGGTTGTACGTCGAATTTACGATCAAATGGGCGATCCGAAATGGGTTGTTGCTATGGGTGCCTGTGCTTCAACTGGTGGGATGTATCGTTCATATGCGGTCATGCAGGGTGTGGATACGATTGTCCCAGTAGATGTTTATGTAAGTGGATGTCCTCCTCGACCCGAAGCTTTATTGGATGCAATGATGAAATTGCAGGATAAAATTGGAAACGAAACGTCGGTCCGAAACCTTGGTAAGACCAAAGCTGTTGCCACTGGTTGATTAGATGATTGACGAGGAATTTACAAAAGCTTTGCTTTCCAAGCATTCCTTTCTTTCTCAACGAGATTCGTTGGATTGTTTAACTGTTGAATCACCAACTGATCAACTCGTTTCTTTCATTGAATCATTGAAGAATGATCATAATTTTGACATGCTTATCGATCTGACTGCTATAGACCATGGTGAAGGAGCAGAATCTCGTTTTAGTACGGTTATTCATTTGTACTCACTTCTTCATCGTGATTACATTCGTGTGCACTCTCAATGTGCATGTAATGATGAGCCTTCTACTCCTTCAGTTTCCAGTGTTTTTCCATCGGCCAACTGGCATGAGCGTGAAACATATGACATGTTTGGCATCAAATTTACTGATCATCCTAATTTGAAGCGTATTTTAATGTGGGATGAATACCCTCATTTCCCACTTCGTAAAGAATTTCCACTTGCTGGTATAGACACGCCATTACCAGCGGCAGATGTTGTGGAAGTAACAGAGGCAGCCGTGGAACCTGCCCCTATGATGGGTGGCCCTTTTGTGTCATCTGGTTCTGGATTAATCAGTGATTCTGAACCCAGAGCGAAAGACGAAAGTTGGACCGAAGAAAAGGAAAAACCACTATGAGTACGACCACCAAGGAAATTTCAATTGGCGATATTGGATCGCGTGGAGCAGAAGGGATTGGAAAATTAGACGGGGACAAAATGGCTCTTAATGTGGGGCCTTCGCATCCTACTACACATGGTGTTCTTCGTTTAATGATGGAATTAGATGGGGATTTGATTGAAAAGTGTGAACCAGTTCTTGGCTATCTGCATCGTGGTGATGAAAAAATTGCTGAGAATATGACTTATAATCAATTTGTACCCTATACAGACAGACTTGACTATCTAGCCCCTCTTTCGAACAATGTTGCATATGCTTTAACCGTTGAAAAACTCGCAGAATTGGAAGTTCCTCCCCGGTGTCAGGCAATCCGTGTTTTAGTTTGTGAAATGGCAAGGATTTCAAGCCATTTGCTTGGAATGGGTGTTTTTGGGATGGATGCGGGTGCATGGACTCCATTCATGTACACATTCACAGAGAGAGAGAAGTTATACACATTATTTGAAGAACTGACCGGAGCCCGTTTTACCACGAGCTACACTCGTATTGGGGGGGTGGCCCGTGATGTGCCAGACGGTTGGCTTGATAAAGTCATTGATTTTGTTGATCAATTACCCAAAGCGATGGGAGAGGTTGAAAAGCTGCTAACCCGAAACAGAATATTTTTGGATCGTACTGAGGGAATTGGAGAGATTTCCAAAGAGGATGCGTTAGCGTATGGATTAACTGGTCCAAATTTACGAGCTTGTGGGGTTGATCTGGATTTAAGAAAAGATAAACCATATTCTGGATACGAGCAGTATGACTTTGATGTGCCTATTGGAACGAGAGGTGATTGCTATGATCGATACTTGGTCAGGATCGAAGAGGTATTTCAAAGTATTCGTATTATAAAACAGGTCATCAAAGACTTTCCTTCTGGTGCATGGTATGCAGAGGATGCAAAAAAGATTTTTGCACCACCAAAGGAGAAAATTCTTACAAGTATGGAGGAATTAATCCAGAACTTTATGATTGTAACTGAGGGGCCGCAAATCCCGTCTGGTGAAGTTTATTTCGAAGCAGAAAATCCGAAGGGTGCACTTGGCTTTTACATCGTATCCAAAGGTGGGGGTGTTCCTTATCGAATGAAAATTCGGGCACCTAGTTTTTGTAATTTAAGTATTTTAGAAAAACTTGCTCCCGGACATTTCCTTTCAGACATTACCGTCATACTTGGTAGCCTTGATTTTGTAATGGGTGAATGTGATCGCTAGATTTATGGAACTATCCAAAGATACATTAAATAAGATTGATGAGGTAATTCTTAAGTATCCAGAAAAGAGAAGCTCTGCGTTAATGGTTATCCATTTAATTCAGGATGAATTGGGCTCAATTTCTGATGAAAGTTGTTCTTGGATCGCAGAAAAATTGGAGTTGGAACCAATAAATATTAAGGAGTTAATCACATTCTACCCCATGCTCAGAGAATCTCCATGGGGCAAAAAGCACATAAGAGTTTGTCGAACTCTACCTTGTGCACTTAGAGGTTCTTATGGAACATGTAAGATTTTAGAAGAAAAACTTGGCGTAAAGGAAGGTCATGTTCGAGAGGATGGTGAATATTCTATCGAATTCATGGAATGTCTGGCAGATTGTGGAGAAGGGCCAGTTGTAATGGTCGATGAAAAAACTTTTGAAAATATTGAGGGAAAAAAGGCTGAACAATTTGCTGATTTACTTGTTCAGGGAAAACTTGATTCTTCCGCGGATTTTACTTGTTATGAAGATGCCTTGGTGTCCGATGTCGCTACTCCTAAAACAACTAAGAAAAAATGATCAAAAAGAAATCACCTAAGGAAAGACGGATCATTTTAAAACATGCAGATGATCCAAAATATTCTAATAAAATTGGCTGCTACTTGAAAAATGGTGGTTATTCGATGTTAAAAAAGGCATTGAAAATGAAACCCGAGGAAATCGGTGAAGAGGTTTTGAAATCGGGTGTCAGAGGTAGGGGAGGGGCCGGTTTTCCTGCAGGTATGAAATGGAAGTTTCTCGATCGAAAATCAGGTAAGCCAATTTATTTAATTTGTAATGCGGATGAATCCGAGCCCGGGACCTTCAAGGATAGGCAGATTATGCACAAGGATCCACATCAATTAATTGAAGGTATGATGATTGCCGCATTTGCAATCCAGGCCAAGCAGGCATTTATTTATATTCGTGCGGAATTTTTTGAAGGTGCTCGAATTTTGGAAGAGGCAATTGCTGATGCCAAGTCTAAGAATTTTTGTGGCGAAAAAATTCTCGGTTCTGAATATTCTTGTGATTTAGTTGTTCATCGCGGTGCCGGAGCATATATTTGTGGCGAAGAAACTGGCCTAATCGAATCCTTGGAGGGTAAAAGACCTAACCCAAGGATCAAGCCTCCTTATTTCCCCGCTGTTTTGGGATTATATCAATGTCCAACAATCGTAAATAATGTTGAAACTTTATGTAATGTTAAACACATCATGGAAATTGGTGGAGAGGAGTTTTCAAAAATAGGAAAACCGAACAATACAGGAACACGCATATGGTGTGTTTCTGGACATGTCCAAAAACCAGGATATTACGAATTTGAATGCGGTGCTCTTACTTTGGGTGAAATGATTTACGATGTATGTGGTGGTCTACTACCAGGTCGAAGTCTGAAAGCCGTGATCCCTGGTGGGTCGTCATCCAAGATTCTTCGTGCAAATGAGCGTTTTACTGGAAAATTAAAGGACGGTTCAGAATTTGACTGGGGAATTGAGGATATTCCCCTTGACTTTGATGGTCCAGCATCTGTTGGAAGCATGTCCGGTTCAGGAGGGATTATCGTAATGGATGACACCGTAGATATTGTTGAAGCTATGGCTAATATTAATGCCTTCTACGCACATGAATCATGTGGGCAGTGCACTCCCTGCAGAGAGGGTTCATTGTGGATGCGCAAAATAACTAAGCGAATGTGTTCAGGACAAGCTAGAGAAGAGGACCCAGAATTACTTTTATCTGTCGCAAATCAAATTGAGGGTCGCACAATTTGTGCATTCGGAGAAGCTGCTGCTTGGCCGACCCAAAGTTTTATTGCCAAATTTAGGGATGAATTTGAAGAAAAGTCTAAAAATGGAACGAAAAAACCCTCGCTACAATTGATTTAAATTTATGAGCAATAACGGGAAATCTTCAACTGTTACAATCAATCTTGATGGCAATGAGGTTGTGGTTCCCGCTGGTATCAACTTAGTGGAGGCAGCAGCAATTCATGGAACTGAGGTTCCTCATTATTGTTATCACCCTCAGTTGACTGTGGCAGGAAATTGTCGAATGTGCTTAGTCGAAATGGGAACGCCTATGCGAGATCGAGCAACTGGAGACGCAATTTTAGACGAAGATGGAAACCAGAAGATCGGTTGGGTGCCAAAGCCTGTTATTGGCTGTGGTACGAATGTTTCCCCGGGGATGCATGTGAAAACCAAATCCTCAATGGTCACTGATTCACGTGAGGGAATTATGGAATTTCTCTTAGTTAATCACCCTCTTGATTGTCCAATATGCGATCAGGCGGGGGAGTGTCGTTTGCAGGAATTTGCAACAGATTATGGCCGTGGTTACAGTCGGTATGTAGAGCGTAAAAATGTGAAGCCTAAAAGGACGAGATTGGGGCCGAGAGTTACACTCGATGACGAGCGTTGTATTTTATGTTCAAGATGCATTCGATTCTGCCAAGAAGTAGTGGATGATGATGTACTTGGCTTTGTGGATCGTGGAAGTTTTTCAACACTAACTTGTTTTCCAGGCAAAGAGCTTTCAAACAATTATTCTTTAAATACCGTTGATTTGTGTCCTGTTGGTGCACTTACTTCTACAGATTTCCGTTTTAAAATGAGGGTTTGGTTTCTTAAGGAAACGCCTAGTATTTGCACCGAGAGTAGTGCTGGTTCAAATATAATTGTTTCGAGTCGTGAAGGTGTAATTCATCGGATTACTCCCAGAAGAAACGACTCGGTTAACGACAGCTGGATGTCTGACAGTGGCCGTGAAATATACAAAAGGGTTACTTCAGATGATCGGATTCTTAAAGCCAGTATCGCTAATGATGAATGTAATTTATCCGAGGCAATCGAATCATCATCCAATTTATTGAAAGGCAAGTCGGTTGGTATCGTTGGGTCCTGCCGTTCCTCTTTAGAAGAACAATATTTATTGAACAAGTTGGCCAGAGCCACGAAAGCTAAAAAGTTTCTTCGTGGTCATTTCGCTGCTGACGACGGTATTCTCGTATCTGCAGACAGAACGCCTAATCTTCGTGGTGCTTTGGTGAGCGGTTTCGCTACTCGTTATCCGGCTGATCATTTATCAAATTTAGCAAGAGCTCTTCAGAAAAAACAACTGGATTCCCTTTTAGTTTTTGATGAAGATCTTCTTATGTCTGGAATTTCACATGATGATCTTAATGGTGTGAGTTTAATTTACGCTGGTTCTCACAGTAATGAGACTTCGAAGTTGTCAAACGTGGTTTTGCCTACTTTAACCTCATTTGAAAAAACTGGATGTTTTATAAATCGTAATTTTCATTTACAAACATTCAAACAGGCAGTGCCTGGGCCTGCTGGTCTTCTACCCGATTTACAGATTTTATCAGCACTGATCAATTCTTTGGTTGAGGAATCGAAACAGTCTGCAGATTTAGCAACTATTTGGAAACAGATGAGCAAACCAGCAAGCAGTCCTCTTAATGGTATCCGTTACAATGAAATCTCGGGGCATGGTATTGCGATTGACGGTTCAAAATGGGAAGACTTTGATTTTGTTGAGAAAGAAGCATTGAACTACACGCCCAAGAAAAAAGTTAACAAATCTTAACCGAGATGTTTGATTTAGAATTAGTTTTAATGATTGGGCTGAAAGTTTTATTCGCTTTTATGATGATTGGAGCCGTAATGACAATGGCTGGATATTCTGTTTTAGCTGAAAGAAAGGTCAGTGCCTGGATGCAGGGAAGGATAGGACCTAACCGCACGGTTCTTCCTTTGGTCGGACAAATTCCGCTTATGGGTGGTTTATTGAAAGGACTTGGTATGTTTCAGCCACTTGCTGATGGTTTAAAGTTTCTCTTCAAAGAAGAAATTATTCCGGGTCATGTTAACAAATTCTATTATAATTTAGCTCCGATAGTAGCCTTGGTCCCAGCTCTAACAACAATGACAGTATTACCCTTTGGTGAATTTTTCACAAGCGAAGGGGAGTCCATTCCGCTAATGCTTGCTAATTTGGAAGTTGGTATTCTATTCGTTTTGGCGGTTTCTTCCCTTGGAGTTTATGGTATTGTTCTGGCTGGTTGGTCCTCTAACAGTAAGTATCCTTTTCTTGGTGGTATTCGTTCATCCGCACAGATGATCTCTTATGAACTCGCGATGGGATTATCTCTTCTACCCGTTTTTCTCTGGGTGAGTGATCCTGAAACTGGTGCTATGGGCTTAAGTTTGGTTGATATTGTTCACTCTCAAAGCAACGCTGCGTGGCTATTTCTCGTACAACCTTTATCTGCTTTAATTTTTCTAATTGCTCTTTTTGCGGAGACCAATCGTCTGCCCTTCGACATGCCTGAATCTGAAACTGATTTGGTTGGTGGATTTCACACTGAATATGGCGGTTTTAAATTTGGTATCTTTTTTGTGGCTGAGTACGCTCACATTGTGGTTGGTTCTGCTATTTTCACTGTGATTTTTCTTGGTGGTTGGCATTTTCTTCCATGGGTTGCGGATCCATGGCCTGCTACTTGGGTAGGTACTCTTATTGGTATTGGCTGGTTTCTTGCCAAAACGCTCTTTTTAATTTTCTTTTTTATCTGGATAAGATGGACTTTACCGCGTTTTCGATACGATCAAGTCATGAATCTTGGATGGACTAAATTGCTTCCACTTGCACTCGTAAATTTGGTATTTTATGTATTGCTTGTGACATGGCTCGATCAAACTTCTATTTAATTTAACCATGGCAAAAACAGTAGTACTTGAACGCAAACCTCTTTCACTTTCTGAAAGAACTTATCTTCCTCAAATTGTAACGGGACTAAAGACCACTTTTTCAAATATGTTTAAGGATAAAGTAACATTACAGTATCCCGAGGAAAAACCCGTTATTCCCCGAAACTATCGTGGTGTTCCCACTCTTGTTAAAGACCCGAACGGTCGAGAAAAGTGTGTGTCTTGTCAGCTTTGTGAATTCGTCTGTCCTCCTAAAGCAATACGCATAACACCTGGCTCAGTGCCAGAGGACGAAGACGAAAGATCTCATGTTGAAAAAGCTCCTGAAGAATTTGAAATCAATATGCTGCGTTGTATTTATTGTGGTTATTGTCAGGAGGTTTGTCCAGAAGAGGCAATTTTTCTCCAAGACGAATATTCGTCTTCGGGATATTCAAGAGAAGAGATGATTAACAACAAAGAGAAACTTTACGAATTAGGTGGCACAGTGCCTGATGCTCATTACAAGTGGGACAAGAAAAAGAAAGCCGAGGATGCAGGGAACGATCACTAGTGTTCGGGTATATTCACTTATGAAATATTTTCTTTTTGCACAAATTTAAATGTGAACACGGTCGATCTATTATTTTATTTCTTTTCTACACTTGCCCTAGGAGGTGGCTTGTTAATGGTGCTTGCGCGCCACCCTGTACCTGCGGCATTGTTTATGATTGTTTCATTAGTGAGTGTGGCAGCACTCTTTGTTCTTTTAGAAGCGTTCTTTTTGGCTATCCTACAGGTTTTGGTTTATGCAGGGGCGGTTATGGTCCTTTTCCTCTTTATAATTATGCTATTGGACGTAGGTCCAGAAGGTGGAAAAGTTTCCCGTATTAAGATGCTATCTGGATTAGCTGCTTCGGTTTCGTTTGGTATTTTGGTTGTTTTGCTTCTACAGTTTTCAGGTATTGAAAATTCATCTCCTGAAACTTGGACTATTTTAGACGATTCAAGTCCTGTAAATGGTGAGTTCCTTATTTTTTCCACATCCCTTAAAAATTTTGGTTACGGGTTATTTACAAAATACATGCTTCCTTTACAAGTTGCAGGTTTTTTGCTTCTTGCGGCTATGATCGGAGTCATTGTTTTGAGTAAAAAGTCTAATTCCGTGGAGGAGGGCAATTGATCATGGAAACGGTCACTCCACATCATTTTCTAATTTTGTCATTTCTTCTCTTCTCTATTGGCTTCCTGGGAGTTGTTCTGAGGAGAAATCTTTTACTTGTTCTTATGTCCCTGGAACTGATGCTTAATGGAATAAATGTTGCATTGGTTTCGTTTTCCCGTACTTCACAGAACTTGGATGGAAGTCTTTTTGTTTTCTTTATTATGACTGTTGCTGCTACTGAGGTTGCGGTGGGTTTAGCTTTGCTTGTAGCTTTGTACAAGAAAAGACAAAGTGTTTTCTCAGAAGATCTTTCCCTTTTGAAAAACTAATATCATGGAAAAAGAAATTGTTGTTTTCAGCCTTCTGCTTTTGCCGCTCCTCTCAGCTCTTGTCACTCTACTTTTCTTTCGAAAAGCGGGAAATATTGCTTCTCTTTTGTCGGTATCAACATCTGCAGGGATTTTAGTTTTTTCTCTATATCTGATTTTTACAGGTGAAAATGAAACTTTTGTTTGGCAGGCAACTTGGATGAAAATGGCTAATTGGGAGCTTGGTTTTGGTTTTCTAATAGATGCTCCTGCACGCTTGCTCTTATTTGTCGTTTCCTTTGTTGGATTTTTAATTCACATATTCAGTCTCGGTTATATGGCCGAGGACAATGCGAAAGCTCGATATTTTGGTGGTTTGTCAATCTTCATGTTTTCCATGTTAGGAATCACTATAGCCGACAACCTTATTATGATTTTCGTTTTTTGGGAGTTGGTTGGATTCAGTTCATACCTTTTAATTTCTCATTATTTCAAGACCGAGGAAGCTGCCAAGGCTTCTAGAAAAGCCTTTATAGTCAATAGGGTTGGGGATTTTGGTTTTCTGATTGGAATTGTGCTTACATATTGGAGTGCTGGTACCGTTAATCTTGTAGAGCTTGCTGATATGGTTGATTTTGATCCTAGCCTTGTCACTACTGCAATAGGTCTTGCGTTAGCATGTGGGTTTATTGGCAAATCGGCTCAATTTCCGCTCCATGTCTGGCTCCCAGATGCGATGGCAGGACCCACTCCAGTTTCCGCCCTGATTCATGCTGCTACGATGGTTGCTGCGGGAATATACTTACTTTTACGGATAGATTTTTTCTTTACTGGTATGTCCCTTTCTTTCATTGCCATACTTGGAGCAGGCATGGGCTTGTATGCTGGCTTTTGTGCGCTTGTGCAAAGAGATATCAAGAAAATATTGGCTTATTCAACTCTTTCGCAATTGGGGTACATGAGTGCAGCTTTTGGTTTGGGCATGCCAGGTATTGCTCTTTTTCATTTAATGACTCATGCTTTTTTTAAAGCTCTTATGTTTCTTGGTTCAGGGTCTGTTATTCATGCATGTCATCATGAACAAGATATTTTTAAATATGGCGGATTGAGAAAAAAGATGCCTATTACCGCTTTGACTTTTTTGATTGGTGTTTTGGCCATCTCTGGCGTTAATTTCCTATCGGGGTACTTTAGTAAAGATGCCATTTTATTGGGTGCATACAATACGAATATGGCGATATTTGTACTTCTTTACCTTGGTGCAATACTGACTTCCTTTTACATGTTCAGATTGTATTTTATCACCTTTGAAGGCGAAGCAAGATCGGATCATGCTTTGCACGCAAACGAGAGCAGTATACTTATGACAGGACCCCTAATCCTTCTTGCACTTCTTTCAATTTTTGGAGGATTTCATTCTTTATATCCTCTATCAATTGTAGAATCAATTCTGCCAGGAATTGAAAGGGTTGCTCAAATGCCCAATCATCTTTGGATGATAGTCCTGGGGACATTTGCTTGGGTTGTAGGGTGTCTTTGTGCAAGGAGTATTTATGGAAAAGTCCAAGGCATCGATCCATTATCTGAAAAAATGCCCTCATTTTTTGCTCTGTGCAAAAGCAAGCTTTTCTTCGATGAAATTTACCGGTTTTATGTTGAACGAATTCAGGATCCTTTTGCACGCTTTTTAGAAGTTATGGAATTGTTATTCATATCTGGGTTAATGGTGCGTGGTTCAGCAGGGATTTCAGGTTTATTTGCCTTAGTCGGAAAAGCTTTTTACACAGGAAAAATTCATGCCTATGCATTTTGGTTTATAGCGGGGACGATTGGGTTTCTTGCTTATGCTTTAGGTTTATTTGGAAATTAGCACAGTGGACATGAGTATAGATCAATTTTTTCTTCTTGGCTCAATTTTAATTCCTGCTGCAATTTCACTTTTTTTATTCACAGGATTTACCTTAAATGAATCTTTAATCAAGAATCTTGCCTACTTGGGATTCTCTTTTCCATGTGTTGCTGGAATTTTTCTATTTTTCAAATTTGATAGTTCTGTTCCGGGATATTGCTTTGAAATATTTTATCCAAGAATGGGATTGCACGAGCTTAATATCTCTTTTCATTTGGGCCTTAATGGAGTTTCCTCACCCTTGTTTGCTATGGGAGGTATTGTTGGACTAGCAGCTGGCTGGGCAGCAATTAATTCCGGAGTTTCTCGAATTAAGCTTTATCTTGGCCTTCTGCTCTTTATGCAATCCGGACTCATGGGTTTATTTGCTAGCGTGGATCTCTTCTTTTACTACCTATTTCACGAATTCGCCCTCATTCCCACTTTTATTATGATTGGATTGTGGGGTGGGCGTGACCGACGAAGCATTTCATTGGAAATGACAATTTATCTAACCTTGGGTGCCTTAATTTCTCTGGGTGGATTGGTTGCTTTAAATGTAATGGTTGATTCTGAGAAATTCGACTTTCCATCGTTGAGTAACGCACTTTCAGAAGCTGTTTTAGCAGACTCAACTCAGTTTAAAATTTTTGGGCTACTTCTTTTTGGCTTTGGTATTTTGGTTGCACTCTTCCCATTTCATACATGGGCGGCAAAAGGGTATGAGGCTGCTCCGACTTCCGTTTCAATGCTTCATGCAGGAGTGCTCAAGAAGTTTGGCTTATATGGATTGATTCAGATCGCTGCTCCTTTGTTACCAGATGGTGCACTTGCGTGGAGTCCCTATTTGCTTTGGCTGGCTTTGGGTAATGTTTTATTTGTGGGGTTTGTCACAGTTGCCCAGACAAATTTGAAGAGCATGGTTGGATACGGTTCCGTTATGCATATGGGCTATTGCTTTTTAGGAGTAGCTGTTTGTTCAGCTCTTGGTGCCGGTTCGGGTGTCATGCTTATGGTAGCCCATGGATTATCCGTATCATTGATGTTCTTGTTAACAAATTATATCCAGCAACGATCTGGCACATTTGAGATGGATGAGATGGGAGGCTTGGGTTCTAAAACTCCGCTTCTCGCTTGTTTTTTTATTGCCGCATCACTGGCTACAATTGGATTGCCTGGCTTTGGTAATTTTTGGGGAGAGTTTGGTGTTTTCCTTTCACTTGGGGAAAATCCAAAGCACCATCTTTTTCTGGGGCTTGCTGCATTAGGTATTATTATTTCAGCTGTTTTTGGACTTCGGGCTGTTGCTAAAATATTTTTTGGATCACCTTCAACTGAACTCCTAGATTATCAAAAGAATAACAAAATTTCCGATTTGAACTCTAGCGAGTTATTTCCAGCTGGAATTATTTTGTTTGCTCTTTTATTTCTTGGATTATGGCCTAGGGGAGTCTCTGACCGTGTGGATCAAGAAATCAACTTCAGATACTCAGATCTGGACCAAGTCGGTTCGATTCTACCTTGTTGTCCTCCTAGGAATGCAGATGATGGCAATCGTACTTCTATCTATCAAGACCTTGATGGTTTACTAGATCAACCTAAATTGAAATAATAAGATGGATGCTTTTTTAAATTTTTCTAACGAGAATTTGTGGAGTGAAATCTGGCCCGAGTTATCACTTGCGATGGCTGCTCTTTTTATACTTGGTATGGATCTCTTTAGAAAGCCAGGTTCTTCTCCCTTGCTGTGCGGTCGAGTCGCAATTGCTTTTCAATTTTTTCTACTCATTTTCCATATATTTGATTACCTAGTTTGGCATCATACATTTGACCGAGACACCTTTTCTGGTATGCTTATGCAGGGGATTCAAGGAGATGTAATGCGAAGCTTTTTTCTTTTATCTTCTTTATTGGTCTCAATTTTGGGACATCATTACCTTAAGAATCGAACATTACGGGCTGGAGAATTTCATCATCTAACCATGCTTGCAACGGCGGGTCTAATGTTACTTGTGCAAAGTAGTCATTTCCTCATGCTCTTCGTCGCTCTAGAAACAGTTGCTATATGTTTCTACACATTAGTTGCATACAATCGAAATTCTGAGAAGTCTTTGGAAGCGGGTATTAAATATTTAATATTTGGTGCATTGAGTTCATCACTTCTGCTTTTTGGAATTGTTTTAATTTATGGAGTGGGATCTAATCCGGAATATTGGGGGGCAGTTTATGAAGGATTTGAGTCTCAGGATCCTCTTGGCTTTAGGTATATTGGCAATCTGCTAGAGGCTAATCCTGAACATCTGTTACTTCGTGCCGGCGTTGTACTTATTGTTGCAGGTATTGCATTCAAAATTGGCGCTGCACCTTTTCAGATTTGGGTTCCAGATGTTTACCATGGCTCGCCGATGCCAATAACTGCATTTTTGGCTGTATCTTCAAAGGCAGCTGGTTTTTTTGTATTATTAAATCTGGTAAATGGACCGTTCCTGGGAATGTCTGAATTTTTGCTTCCCCTGCTTGGTTTTGTTGCGACATTTACAATTTTCTTTGGTAACTTGGCTGCGTGTGCTCAGCAGAACTTGAAAAGAATGCTCGGATTGTCTGGAGTTGCCCATGCAGGTTATTTGCTCGTTGCTATTATGGCGTCTATGCAATTTCCTGGCGACAGTGACCGTGCGGTCTGGGTTCTTTTCTTTTACTTATTTACATATCTTTTGGCCTCCTTTGCCGTTTTTGGAGTTATGGGGTTAGCAAAGTTGAATGATGAGTCTGATCACAACCTTTCTGTTTACGAGGATCTGACTAACAAGCATCCTTGGATGGCATTTGTCCTTGTGTCTGGAATTGCTTCATTGGCAGGGATTCCTCCTTTTGCCGGATTTATTGGGAAGCTTCTTTTGTTTTCAATCGCATACGAGGCCAAACTTTATCTTTCATTAACTGCGATGGTAATAGGTGTGGCAATATCCATCTATTATTATTTTGGATGGATTCGAGAAGTTGTTTTTCAACCGAAACCCTCTTTCTCTGATCATGTTGAGAAAAAAGAAGATCCCTGGATTAATTTACCCTCAATGGGCATTTTAAAACTTTTCCTTATTTCACTTGCTGTAAGTTCGCTTGTATTGGGAATTTGGCAGGGCCCTTTTGGCGACGCCTTTTGAGTCGGTCGGCATAAGTAAAGATGGTGCCCGGGGCGAGACTCGAACTCGCACGCCCTAAGACAATAGATCCTAAATCTATCGCGTCTACCAATTCCGCCACCCGGGCAACCTATCTTTGTTAGAAGATAATTTGCCTTTATTCAATTCTTATTTTGTTAAACATAGATTTTGGGTGGAAAAATCAGGACTTGCTTCCTTCTTTCAGCTTAGCATACTCAATTCATATGATTACAACCTGTTTATCCGTTTGCAGGCAAGGTTGGTTTGGTGTCCCATTGTTTTTGCTTGGGATAGCTAGTCTTGCGTTTAGTCAACTTGTCCAAGAAGCAGAAACTGATTCCCTCTCGCCTGACGATAAAGTTCAGTTCGTTGAGTCTAAGTATTCAGATTTATCTTCTCGCTTGCAGGAATTAAAAAAAGCCCAATCGTCAGGTCAGATAAACTCAGTGAGAGGTTCTATTTTGAGTAATCTTGAGCAATTGACTTCCGTTTTGGGTAAAGATGACTCAAGAACAGTTTCTTTACAAAATAAATTAAGAGATGCTGATAATGAATGGATGAGGCGATCTAATGGAGTTACCGAAAATATCGCTTCAGTTGAAGGTCGCCTGAGGGAGACAAATTTAATTTTGGATGATCTGAAAGAAAACTTTGCTGGGCGAATGGACGAAGCGTTGCCATCCTTAAATGTACTGCAAAAAAACTTAATGCGTACCGAAACAGAAGTGGATGCCTTATCTTCCTTATCCCAAAATTCTCTGAGCGATGCTACCAGAATTTTCAGTTCCATTGACTCTGAAAGCGAAAAGCTTGCACAGCAAGCTATACCGGTTGCACCCCAAAGCGGTGTTGCAAGTGGATCATTCACTGGGAAAGCTAATGAAATTTCTAAAGCAATTAATTCAAAGCAGGCGATACCGATTGGACAGACTAATCGTTTCTCTCCCTCAATTACAACTAGTGCAGGATTCGTTTCCAAAGATAATGATGAAAATGCTGATTCGGGTTCTTCTGAAATAATCAATCGATTAAAATCCGAGCTTGCTGTTTCTAAATCAGTTCAAAATGAACTTTCTGCTGATACTGCAGATTTACAGGGTGATTTGAGAAAGGCATATCGAGAAATTGTTTCTCTCCAAACCAGCCTTCAGGAAACTCAAATGCTTGCCAAAGAATTAGAGCAATCAAAAAATTCACTTTGGAGTACAGATGATGGACAACGACCTACTGCACAGGCTGTGAGTGGTAGAATTAATAGGTTAGAGCAGGATTTACAAATGGCCCGCGATGAACTTCGTTCTTCCAGGCAAACTCTACTTCTTGAGCAAGAGCGTTCCAATGCGATGTTAAGGTCAGTTACCAATGAACTAGAGCGAACACGTAAGGACTTGGATTCTGCTCGCACTGCTACAATGGTATCAGGGGCAGATGCTATGCGCTTAGAAACCCTGGAGCGAGAATTAAATGAGGCAAGGCGTGCTTTACAAATGGCAAAAATGGCTCCAATGGATTCCACAAAAGAGTCTTATCTAACTTTGCAAAATGAACTAAGAAAAGCCTTGGGTGAAATTACGAGGATGCAAGTTGAGCTTAATGAGAAAGATGAACTTGAGGCCCAGTTGGTTAAATTGCAAAATTCTATGGAATCTTTCTCGAAAACTCCAGGTCGAGGAGCCAGTCCAGAGTATGTTAATAAGTTACTCATTGACTTAAATGCAGCTAAACTTGAGGTTGAAAAAGCTAAATCGTTAAATCGTGCTGGAAGGGAGGATCTGATTGATCAGGTTGCCTCTCTTGAGGCTGAGTTGAAAATCGCCAAGCTTACACTCAAGAAAACTCAGGCTGAATTTGAGGCTTCACAGGAAGAGATTGCAAAAAGAGAGTTTGAATATGCAAATACAATTCAGCGACTTGAAGAGGAGGCTCAGTTGGCAGAAAGTTCTCTTCGTGATGCTTCACTTGGTAAATTACCTGCAATTCCATTTGTTGAGGAAATGGAGAGAAATTTAGCTGACTCTGAGGCTCGTATTGAAAGATTGTCAGATAGATTTGAAGCCGAACAAACAAAAGCAACCGAGCTTATAGACGGTTTACAAGTTGAGTTAGATGCCGCAATAGTAAGGCAAAAAAGGGCATTGGATCAATTAGCGAGGAAAGAACTTGAATTGGAAGGAAAAGAGACTGAACTCAAACAGGCAAAGCAGGATTCCAAAAAATTGAAAGAAGAGTTGGAAGTTGTTAAAGTCATTGCTGGACAGTTGGAAGATTTAAACACTGTTTTGGAACAAACAAAAAGAACTCAGAATGTTCAATCAGGAAGTGTGGATCAAGTTGTTCAATCTTTGCGTGAGGAATTAAATCAAGCAAAAGTTGAACTAGTCTTTGCCCGGGAAGATAATGAAAAATACAAAGAGGACTCTGCTGAGCTGATAAGTGCCCTGGAGTTACAATTAGAAGATACCCGTAATCAATTACTGGCAGAACAGGAAATTCAAGCAGACCAGACCAATGAATCTAAAGAGCTTGTTCTTGATTTAAAAAGTGAATTGGACGCCGCCCGCTCAGAAATTGCGAGAATGAAATCAGCCGGTCTTGGCGAATCTGTTGAAACAAAGCAGGCAGTTTCTCAACTCCAAGAAGCATTAGGTACAATTAGAATTTTACAGGAAAGTTTAGAAGAAGCAGAAAAGGTCAATCTTGATGTTGATAACCTGCGAATTGAACTAGCCAATTCTATGGAAGCTCATTTAGGCGAGCTTCAAAGATCTGAAGAAGAAAAAAATGTTCTTCGTAAACAAGCTGATGATTTAGAACAGGAAATTTTGGTTTTGCGCAATCAAGGATTAGGTGCTGGCGTTCAGTACCAGAAGTCTAATGCAGCTATTTTGGAAGAGCTTGAAGTTTCAAAAGCCCGAGTTCTTGAACTTGAAAAAAGAGCCGCTATGTCAGAAGATAACGAAGTTCTTTCGCTTATTGATCTGGAAGAAGAATTAGCTCAAGAAAAATTGCGTAATCAGGAACTTCAACAGGAGCTTGCTCAAAAATCAATCGGGCATGGTAAAACAGTTGAATTACTGGAAAAAGAATTGGCTAATTCTTTAAAAAAGCTTGATGAGCTTGAAGATCAAGATATGGCCCGAAAGCGAAAAATTGCATCTATCGAGACAGAAATTTCACAGGCTAAGGCGTTACTTGAAGAAGAATCCAAGAATGATAGCTTATCAGATGATGAACAATTGGAAATTGTATCACAACTTGAGAAACAATTACTTGATGCAAATAATCGTTTAGCGAATGTAGAAAATTCTTTTAAAACCGATCCGAATGATGACGCTAATCTCAAGAGAATTAAAGAGCTCGAAGATGAACTTTCTGCTGTTAAGACTTTGCTTAAGCAAGAGATTGGAAAAGGTAGCTCTTCTGATGTTCAACAGTTGGAAATTGTATCACAGCTTGAAAAGCAGCTACTCGATGCTAACAACCGTTTAGCAGAAGTAGAAAATTCTTTTAAAACTGATACTGGTGATGACATCAGCCTTAATCGAATAAAAGAACTCGAAGATGAACTTAATTTAGCGGAAGAAAGTGTTTCCGCTCTTCAAGTGTCTCTTAACTCTCAGGATGAAAAAAGGATGAGCCTTCAACTGCAGTTAGATAAAGCAATTGAAGATTTAAACGAAATTTCCTCAAATAACGGATCTCAAACCAAAGATGCCGAGGATTATTTAAGGCTGGAAAATGAATTATTATCTTCTCAAAAAACAATAAATGAATTAATTGCCAAGACAGAAGCTGAGGAGGCTGAGAGAAAAAAACTTGAAGATGAGCTAAGTCTTGCGATCCGAAATCTTGAAAAAATTGAGGCAGATGGTACTACATTTGAGAATGATGATATTGAACCTGAACCTACGGATTCTCTTGTCGTTGAAGATTTGAGGTCTTTACTGGGAACAAAAGATAAGCGTTTAAAGGAATTAGAAGAGGAATTGAGTAATGCAATTGTTGAGATGACAGAAAAAGAAGCTGAGCTTGAGATGGCTTCATCATTGCAGCAGGAGATGGAATCACTTGCCAACAAACTTAAGTTGGCCGAGAAGCAATTAAGCGAAGTCCAAGATTTGAACAATTCAGAAAGTACACCTTCAGATTCTTTTGCAGTTGAGAAAGAAGCACTTCAATCCGAAATTGACCGATTGAAATCTGAATTAATAGCTGCAAAATCATCAGGTCAACCAGCTGAAAGTGACAATCAACTGCTTCTTGATTTACAAAAACAGTTACAAGATGCTGTAGCAGAAAGTGTTGAAATGCAGACTGAATTGGAAGATACAAAAGCAAGGCTTGCATCTATGGAGTCCAGTCCTGCCACTCCATCTTCTGAATTAGTACAGGTAATTGATGAAGCAAAGAAGACAGAACAATTGGCAGGTCAAAGAATTAATGCATTAACTCAGGCTCTTAGAAATTCTGAAGAACTAAGAAAAGAGATGGAATCACTCCTTCTCGAAGCTGAGCAAAGGAATGGTACTCCAGTCTCTCCGAGCCTTGCAAGTGACCCACGATTTATAGAGTTACAAAAAGAACTACTTCTTCTACAACAGGACTTATTAGCAGCACGGGAGATCGAGGAACCGAGAGTACAAGCTTTACAGCTTGAACTGGAAGCTAGTCAGAATGACAGTCTTCGCTTAAATGAAGAATTTAAGAGTGCGATGGAGGATTTTGGCAGAATTAAAGAACAAGTTGCCATTCTGGAAGAAGAGAATCTTAGACTTCAGAATTCCGTCTCTAAGAATAAACCCAACGAGTCTAAGGAAATTAAATCATCTTTACAGAATCGAATCAATGAATTGTCTCAGGAGAATGCAAGTCTCAGAATGCAGATTGGTGAAAGGGATAGTCGAGTTTCTGGTTTGCGAGAGGATTTGGCAAGGGCTCAAATGACCATTCCTGGGGTAAGGCCTGACAATGCAGCATTACGTGCCCAGATTGTGCGCTTGGAAGGTTCAGTGCAGCTTGCACAAGATTCAGAAAATCGAGCGAAGATTGATTCGCAAAGGTATCTTTCTGAAAATCAGGCTCTCAATCAAAAAATTGCTCAACTCGAGAACAGTCTCAGGCAGTCTCAGTCATTGGCCCGTGGTGTTCCTTCCGGTTTGCCTTCTTATAATGCCCCTCCACCTTCTGTGGTAGTTCAAAATGTTCCCAATGCAGCAGACAGTGCTGAAATTATACGCTTACGCGAACAGAATCAAAGGTTGCAGTCTCAATTGATGTCATCCAGTTCTATTCCTCAAAGAGACCAATTAGATAGAAAAATTCGTGAACTTAACCAGAAAAACCTTACAGCCCAGATTCAACTAGATCAAGAGAGGTCGCGTGTTGAGGATTTAAGAAATCAACTTGAAGAAGCAAGAAACATAAAACAGGAAGTAGTTGAGAGGGGACAATCAGCCAATATGAAGGCACAGCTTTTGAATAACGAGTTAAGTGATGCACAAAAGCGAATCGCTTCTTTAGAAAATGCTTTAATTGCAGCAAGAGAAGCTATAGAAGTATTGAAAAGAGGTGGTACTGGGAGTTCCACTATGAAGGTGTCAGTTCCAAGAAATCCAATTATTGGAGGAGGGTTTAATCGAACTCCCACTATTCGGTCAATGCCTGATAGTAGTTCATACTCTCCTCGCCCATTGCCGAGTACATCTTTTAATTCGTCTGCTAGAGGAAGCAGAATTTTACCAAGCTCTTCCCTTTCCTCTCCACAAATAAAGAAAATTCCAGTTGGTAATTCAAGCATTCAATTAAGAGCACAAGTTCAATTTCTCAATAACAAAAACAGACCTGCTGGATTTACAGAGTTTTTTCTACTTAAAAGCGATTTAGAGAGTATTCTTAGAAATTCTAGAATCCGAATACCAACAGGTCAGGGTATTGATTCTGGTGCAGAGCTTTGGGCACGATCAGTTCAGCGTGGATATCGATACCCAGGAGTTGCTTCCGCGATCAGAAATGCATTGGCTACTAATAGCTTAGCAAGAATTAAGACCAACTCAATGGGAGAGGCCAACTTGGAAAATATTGAGGCTGGAAACTATTATGTAGTGGGCTCTTCACCTTTGGGGCAAGTTGGAGTGGTTTGGTCCAAATCGGTATCCCTCCAACCTGGAACGAATAATCTTGTGATGGATTTGAGAGATGCAACTTGGGCAGAATAATTTTTTGATCTTAGGAGAATTTTAAAATTATTTATTCGAAATTTTTTTACTAATAAAATTGCTTAACGACTCTCAGGTATCTAGAAGCTTCTAAATCTCCTTTCTGGGCTGCTTTGGTAAGCCATAAATCTGCTTTTGAATAGTCTTGCTCAACACCCTGTCCCAGGAAAAAGAGTATTCCAAGATATCTTAGAGACTCGGGATCACTTTTTTGGGCACCATTTTCAAACCATTTCCGAGCCTCCTTGAAATTGTTTTCTTTGTAAAAAATAAGACCTAATTGCCTTGAGGCAACTGGATGTCCTTTTAAAGCTAGACTTTCAAGTAAATTTTTCGCTTTCGTTCTGTCTTTTTCAACTGTTAAAACTGTCATTGCAGCTTCGATTAGATCAAAACCATCTTGATCCTCATCAGAAATTTGATTGGAAGGAATGCGGGGTGTTTTTGTCTGGTTTTTGTTAACTGGGGCAGGAACTGGATTAAGGTTAGAATTAGCTAAGTCAGTAATAGCTTCAGTTTGATCATCGGCAATGTACCTAGCTGGGGGATTTTTTAATCGAGCCAAATGATTTTCATATTTTCTTAATTGTAATTTAGCCTCAGAGGAACCTCCTAAAGAAGCTTTGTGTAGCCAGCTTATTGCTTTTTCTAAATCTTTATTAATCCCATCTCCGGTGGCTAGTTTCATGCCAAGTGTAAGTTGTGCCATTACTAAGTCTCGTTCAGCGGCAGCATGGATCCATCGTAAAGAATAATCGTCATTCTTTATTATTCCATCGCCTGTAGAATAAGCCATGCCTAAATAAAACATACCTAAAGGAAGTTTTGAACTCGCAGCTCGGGAACACCATTTGAGGGCAATATCTGCATCCTTTTTAACGCCAATTCCGGTAAAGTAGATCATTCCCAAAGTGGCTTGTGCAGTAGCAAACCCTTTTTCCGCGGATGTTTCTAAGTGCCTAATAGCCTTTGAGAAATTTCTTGGTGGATTATCCATTTCAACCATACCTAAACAGTATAATGCTAGTGGATCTTTACTTTTTGCTAGTGGCAGAAGATTCGAGTGGAGATAAGCTTCATCATAAAGAAACTGCCCTCTGCTAGTTTTACCGCTTTCAAGAGAAAGTGCGGCAAGCGTGCATAAACCGAGTGCACCATCTTTTTCTGCAGATAGTTTTGCCCAACGTTCAGCTTCGTTTAAATCAATCGCTAAACCTCTTTCCCCAAATTTGTAAAAGAGTGCGAGAGCTCCTTGATAATAAGTGTCTCCACTCAATGCTTTGGACTGAACACGACTAAGTGGCTCATTAAGTGGGTTAGACAAAAGAGTTTTAGTGAAATGTAGATAGCTCACTAAAAAGAAAAGAACGCAACCAAAAGGCTTAGAACATAAAACCTTAAAAAAATCTTTTTTTGGGCAAAAGAAGCTCATAATATGGGCAATGATATAACTTTTGTTATAAAAACTGATCTGAGCAAGATTAATCTTATTGAAGAATAATTGGTTAGTAGATAAAGATGAGATTTAATGTTTAGGATATGTCCTGATTGTGATTTCGAATGGCATTCAAAAGACGGGATGAAATGTCCAGTCTGTGATGAGTCAAAACCCAAATCTGCACCTTACCAAGAATTTGGTGGTAGAGCATTTGGCACAGGTCCTAACCAAGAGAGATTGAAGAATTGGTATATCGCAATAGCAATTATTTCATTAGTGCTTATTATACAGGCTCTAATTTTAAGCTAAATCTTAATTTAACTCCGGTTTTTCAGAATCACTTAAGTTTTTGGGAAGAAATGGGCTTACAAATGCATCATCAAAACTGTAACCGCCATCGAAATCATCCAGGGAATCGTTTTCAGTTCTGCCAAGAATACCATGATCTACTAAATTAAATACGATTTCACCAAAATCTCGGCATTTCGATATATTCCAATGATTCATAAGGGTCATGGTCATTGGACCAAATCGGTCCAATGCATAATCTCTTATCCCATTTAGTAATTCGCTTCCCGATACATGGCCTTTATTTTTGGTTTTTTCTTTATCAATATTTTTTAAAGTATGGTCCAACGCCTCACGAATGAAATAATACGCACCTTTTCCGAAACGATCATCTTTGTCGTAAATTTCTTTGATAACTTCGGGGAAATTTTTTTCGCTCATTTTCGCAAATTCTTAAGGGTTGAAGATAGGAGTGAAATAAAGTTTTATATTAACAATTTGTTAATTCAATGCTCAAATTAAAATGAAAGTATCTTATTCTTTGGCTAGTGGTCGTGCATCACCTCACTGTATAACTTGGACATACCGTAAAAAGAGACATCGAAAATATTTTAGAA
Organism: Opitutales bacterium; assembly: GCA_965660725.1. Lineage (GTDB taxonomy): Bacteria > Verrucomicrobiota > Verrucomicrobiia > Opitutales > Seribacteraceae > Seribacter. The sequence goes on along the minus strand of CBFIBI010000010.1, from coordinate 21,127 downwards.
GTCGAATCGATGCGGTGAGGTTTCGCAATGAAAAAGAACAAGAGTTGGGAATTCGTAGCACGAATGAGATTGAAAATGAAATTATTTTTTTAGCACTTAATGAAATAAAAGATCGGCTTGATTCAATGGACCAGAGGCTCGAGGAAATAGAGCATTCTGTTCGCTTGCAGGAAGGGCATATGAAAGAACTTCGAAAGCCGCCTGTTCCCAAAATTCTACGTATTACTGAGGCTGCGAAAGTCTTACGAATCTCTTCTAGGAAATTATACTATTTATTAGATAAGGGCGTGTTTAAAAGGTATAAGCTGCCACATACTCGAACAACATTCATCAAGTTAGACGAAGTGGAGGAAGCACTGGGGTCGGGCGATGTAAGTGAGCTTTTGCGTCATTAAGTTTTATATAAGCTGCAGGAAGTTTTAAATGTTTTTGTTTTGCCTGAAACTTGGAGATGTGGAAAATAGGAAATTTTAATAAATTATTACATTATGAGCAAAAAGTTTAAAGGAGGAGTTGTTACCGGGGATGATGTTCAAGCAATTTTTAATGATGCTTTGGAAAATCAATATGCCCTACCAGCAGTAAACGTAGTTGGAACGAATTCGGTGAACGCAGTCTTGGAGACTGCATCAAAATTGAATTCGCCAGTCATGATCCAGTTTTCGAACGGTGGAGGAGTTTTTTATGCAGGAAAGAGTTTATCGAATGAAAATCAACAAGCTGCAATTGCAGGATCAGTTTCTGGTGCTATGCATGTTCATGCTATGGCCGAGGCTTACGATGTTCCGGTAATTTTACATACAGATCATGCTGCTCGGAAATTACTTCCTTGGATTGACGGCTTGCTTGATGCCGGTGAGAAGTTTCATGAATTAAAAGGAAAGTCACTTTACAGTTCCCATATGTTGGACCTTTCTGAAGAACCAATTGATGATAATCTGAGTACATGCCAAACTTATTTTGAAAGAATGAAAAGGCTTGGGATGACAATTGAAATTGAGCTTGGTGTAACAGGAGGAGAAGAAGATGGGGTAGATAATACTGATATCGACACCGCCAGACTTTACACGCAACCCGAGGAGGTTAATCAGGCATATGAAATGTTGAATACTATTAGTAACCGTTTCACGGTTGCTGCAGCATTTGGCAATGTTCATGGCGTTTACAAACCAGGTAATGTTGAATTAACCCCTAAGATCCTTCGTGATTCCCAAGAATATGTTAAGGAAAAACATGGATTGAATGATCGACCCATTCACTTTGTTTTTCATGGTGGATCTGGTTCTTCCCGCGAGCAAATTCGTGAAGCAATTGGTTACGGCGTGGTAAAAATGAATCTAGATACAGATATGCAATGGGCTTACTGGGATGGAGTGCATGATTATTATAAAACGCATAAGGATTATTTGCAGGGGCAATTAGGGAACCCTGAAGGTGATGATAAGCCGAATAAGAAATATTATGATCCCAGAGCATGGCTCAGAAGTGGAGAAACCGCTTTTGTGGAAAGGCTAACCCGATCATTCGAGGATTTAAATTGTTTGAATCGTAATGTTGCTTAGGAAAAATTTTATTAAAAATGTCTTTATCTGTTCTAGACCAACTTAAAGAACACACAATTGTTGTTGCCGATACTGGGGACTTTGATTCTATTCGCCAGTATTCTCCAAGAGACGCTACGACTAATCCAAGTCTTATTCTTAAGGCTGCTAAGCAATCTCAGTATTCTACTTTGGTAGATGAAGTAGTTTATAAGGCTAAAACTGATGGCTGTTCTGATGTTGAGCAAGTTATGGACCTGCTGCTGGTAGAGTTTGGATTATCGATTTTGGATGTTGTGCCGGGTAGGGTTTCAACTGAAGTTGATGCTCGCTTGTCCTTTGATTTTGAGGCTAGTTTGGAAAAGGCAAGAAATCTAATTTCTCTTTATGAAAGAAATGGTATTCCCCGAGAACGTATACTTATTAAACTAGCAACAACTTGGGAAGGAGTGCAAGTATCTAAGGAATTGGAAAAGGAGGGAATTCATACAAATATGACCTTACTTTTTTCTTTGGTGCAGGCAATTGCCTGTGCTGAGGCAGGATCTCAATTGATTTCTCCATTCGTCGGTAGAATTTTGGATTGGCATAAAAAAGAGCATGGTAAGAATTACATCGGCAGTGAGGATCCAGGGGTACAATCTGTGATTGAGATTTTTAACTATTACAAGAAATTTGGATATTCAACAGAGGTGATGGGTGCTAGTTTTCGTAACACTAGTGAAATCAAAGAATTAGTCGGTTGCGATTTGCTGACAATTGGGCCTAATTTTTTAGAGGAAATGCAGCAGGATTTTTCACAAGTAGAACTTAAGCTAGATCCAGAAAAAGCTAAATCCCTTCCGCTTAACAAAATTGAAGTAAATGAGTCTGCCTTTAGATTTATGATAAACGAAAATGCCATGGCCACTGAAAAGCTAGCAGAAGGAATTCGAAAGTTTTCTGCTGATGTCAGAGGATTGGAAAGTTTATTAAAGGAGAAGTTGGTGGCTTGACTTTAATTTTTACTTTCATGATCGATGTGTTGATTTAGCGCATTTATGTTTTACATATATTTATTCTTTATTTAGGAAATTTGATATGGAAGATAATTCAGAATCTAATTTGCCCAAACGGGTAGTGCGTACAATAACTTTAACTCAGGAAGATTTATCTCTTCTCGATGGTGTTGAAAGGGCTATGTCTCGAACTGGTTTAAGAATAAAGACAGACTCAAAACTTATAAGGGCTGCTATTCAAGTTGCCCATGCATCTCTGCAAGGGGAATCCTATGACATTGTTGAGATTGCTGAAAAGGTTGTCAAAGAAGATGGAAGATCTTTAAGTCGTTTGATTGCTAAAGAAAAAAAAGCTTAAGCTTCTAGGAGTATATAATATTTACAGGTTCAATTGAACTTTGCTTGTTTTCAATAAGCTGGTCTTTGATTTTAAGCCTACTAATTTTTTCATCCTTATTTTGTAATGGATTTACAAAAATAGGACGGTATGGATATTTGGCAAGTGAGCAGATTGTTTCGTCTAGTTTTTCAGGTTCGCATTGAATAGAGGAAATACCTACAGCGTCTTCTGTAATAGCTGCCAGTGCATGACCAACCCCTTGCGGTGCAGTGAGACATAGTTTTGGGTAAGCGGCACGGGCTTCTTTTAGCTCTTCTAGCCAAGTTTGATTACCTGTTAGATGATAGAGCGTTGCGAAAACTCGTAGTATAGATGAGTTTGCAGAGGGAATTGCATTATCATACCAAAACTTTTTTCTGACTGGCACTGAGTTGTTTTGGCCGACTTTGTTAAAAAAATAACCAGGAAATTTTTCATCTTTGAATTTCTTAATTACAGTCAAAGCAAGGTCCTGTGCCATATTAATAAGTTTTTTTGAGCTCCCCGGGCGTACCCATTCACTTATTGAACTAAGATCTAGTAAACTTTCTGCCCAGATTGCATAATCATCAATAAATGAATAACAAGATTTGTGGTCAGGGTTATAGTAAATTGAAGAAATGCCTCCATCTTTATCAAACAGGTTTTCAGTCATCCAATCATTTAAAATAATTGCTTTTTCAAGCCATTCTTTTCGGTTAAATGCACGAGCTGAATCGGTAAAGCCACGAATTAAAAGTGCGTTCCAAACCGTTATTATCTTTTTATCTACAGTGGGTTTTTCTTTATTTTCGCGAAGAGAAAGTATGATTTTTTTTGCTTCAAGAATATCTCCACCTATGTCTTCTAGGTTGATATTTCTTATTGGCACAGACTTACCATCACCAAAATTTCCCTTTTCAGTAATTCCAAATGCGTGAATAAATTTTGTAGCTTTTTCAGGATCAAGGTTTTCTCTAATCGAATCATAAGAACACAGATAATATTCGCCTTCTCCTTCATTCGTGAAAGCACTTACTGAAGAAAAATATCCATGCTGATTTTCCGTCATTTTTTCATTTAGCCATGAGATTGTGTTTGTAACTATTTCTTTAAATAAGGGATTTGAAAAACGCTGATATGCCTTGGAGTAGGTCGAAAGTAAAAGGGCATTATCATAGAGCATTTTCTCGAAATGAGGGTTTTGCCATTCGCTATCCACACTGTAGCGAAAAAATCCACCTTCCAATTGATCAAATATTCCTCCATTTGCCATCTTTGTGAGGGTTTTTTGAACACATTGATCAATTTCAATACCAATAGAAGGGTTGTTTTTCAATGCTTGTGATTCCCTGATTGCCAATAGAAAATCAATTTTCATTGGAGATGGGAATTTGGGTGCTGGAGTAAAGCCTCCATTTTGATTATCATGGCTTTTACAGATAGATTCAGCAGCAATTATTAAATCATCATTCTTCCATTCTTTATCAATAGAATAGTTGGAGTCATTAGAATGTATGAGGTTCCTCGTTACATTTTCAGCATTTTCAATTAATTCTTCTTTTTTTCTTTTATAATGCTCTGCGATTCTCATTAGAACTAAAGGCCATGGGACAATTCCTTGATTTTCATCTTCTTTGGGGAAGTAGGTGCCACCCCAAAAAGGACGACCATCGGGCAAGCAAAACACATGCAGCGGCCAACCAGCTGATTGATTGAACATATGAATTGCTTCAAGATAAGTTTGGTCAATGTCTGGCCTTTCTTCACGATCGACTTTAACGCAAATAAAATGACGATTCATGATTGAGGCGATGTAAGAATCGGAGAAAGATTCTTCTGACATTTTGTGGCACCAGTGACATGCAGAATATCCAATTGAAATTAATATTGGTTTGTCTTGCTTTTTGGCTAATTCAAAAACAGATTCACTCCAGGGAAACCATTCAACAGGTTGTTGACTATGTTGTAGTAAATAAAGGCTTGTTTGAGTAGATAATTGGTTTGGCATTCCATTTCTTCATGTCAGAGTTCCGAGTCTTTCCCAAGCATGAATGTAAAAAATTAGATTTTCCCGTTGGCACGAGGGTAGCTTCCTTTTACGACAAGGTGATGGCAAAAATTCGTATACTTGCAGATCGTGTGGCAAATCAAATTGCTGCTGGAGAGGTTGTGGAGCGACCTGCTGCAGTGGTCAAAGAATTGGTCGAAAATAGTATTGATGCTGGTGCCAATAAAATCGAAATTGAATTTAGAAATGGTGGGAAATCATATCTTCGTGTGGAAGACGATGGTTTTGGAATGAATCCTGATCAGGCTCTACTTTGCCTAGAAAGACATGCAACAAGTAAAATTCGGCTTGCTAAAGACTTGGACGAAATTCAAACATTTGGCTTTCGAGGTGAAGCCTTGCCCTCTATTTCAAGCGTGAGTCGTTTTACTTTGAGAAGCCGTTCTAGGGATGTTTCTCTAGGAAATGAAATTCTAGTAAATGGTGGAAAAATGATTCATGTGAAGGAATGTGGCATGCCCGTTGGCACTCGAATCGAAGTTGCCCATTTGTTTAACTCAGTTCCTGGTCGTAGAAAATTTTTAAAAACTGATGTGACCGAGTCTTCGCATATTATTCATCTTTCCAAATTATATGCATTAGCACATCCAGAGATTACTTTTTCTTTAATTGAAAGTGGGCGTACATTATTTCGGTCGCCCGCATGTTCTAATCTAATCGACAGAGTCAGAGAAATTTTTGGAAAGAGCTTAGCTGACTGCTTAGATGATGTAGAGGAGGGTGGTGAAGGGATTCAACTTTCGGGATTGCTTGGTAAACCGGGTTACAGTCGTCCCACACGAAAAGAAATGCTCTTTTTTGTGAATCGAAGGCCTATTGAAAGTAAAACCATTTCTTACGCTTTACTTGAAGCTTACCATACTTACGCACCGAAAGGGCGTTTCCCTCCAGCTGTTTTATTTTTGCAGCTTGATCCTTCTCTAGTGGATGTAAATATTCATCCTGCGAAGAGAGAAGTTCGTTTTCGGGAAGAAATTAAAGTCCGCAATTTTTTAATTGATTCAATATTAAATTCAATCCGCAAGATTTCAGGAGAAGTGATGCCGGCAGAGAAGAAAATAGAAATGGAAATGGATCCTGATTCTGGAGAATTAGTTCCAAAGATTGATGAAAATGCTTTTGCCCGCTTTAAAGTTTCAAATCCGGCCAGAAACTCAGGATTAATGAATCAAAACCCGGAATTAATTTTCCCAGAAATTTCTGAAGAAAAAATTAAGCATTCTGCTGATAAAGAAAATGTGCTGGATTCTTCAGAGAGAGTAGCTGATGAATTTCCTAAAAAGATTGTTGGGTTAAGACAAGACATCAATGTGACCTGGCGATTGATCGATCGTACGCATGGAAATATGGCAATTTTTATGACTTCTGAAGGTCTGGTTGTGTTTCATTGCAACGCTGCATTGGAAAGAATTCGATTTGAGAAACTTGAGGATTCTTTATCCAAAGGCAAAAAAGTAGAAAGTCAGAGTTTGCTTCTTTCTGAATCAATTGAACTTGATGGAATCGAAGCAAAATTTTTACAAAATGAACTTTCTAACCTCAGGGAAATCGGATTTGCAATTGAGGAATTTGGTAGAAATTTCTTCCGGATTCAAGCTTGTCCTACTTGGCTTAATCCTGAGGAAGCCAAGACATATTTGCTGGATTTTTTAGAAATTGCCAGAGAGGCTGGCGGTCAGCGAAAAGTGGAGATATACGCAAAAGAAGCATTTATTAAGCAGGCAACCAAATCTCAAGGAAATTTGTGCAGCTATACTGATAGGGAAGTTGTTCAAATTGCAAATGAATTACATACCTGCCGAAATCCATACACCTGCCCTCAGGGTAGACTTGTTTATTTTGAGATGCCTTTGCGAGATTTTGAGAATCGTTTTGCAAGAAAATTGTGATTTTTTTCTTTAAAAAAATATAGTTTAACTACAAAAAGGTTGGATGAATATAACTTTTTCTCATCTCTTAGTAACTTTTGCCCTGATATTTGCTACTTTTGGTTGCACGATTTCTGATGTAACTCAAAAGACCAAGCATGGATTTAATACTAGTAAAGATTATATTACTGAAAAAAGTAAGAAGGTCTATAGTAAGGGAAAGGAAAAATTAGGTCTTTCAAATAAAAATAAAACAGATGTAAAACCCATGACAGTAGCGAGGTTTCCTTTCGGAAAAATGCCTGATGGCAAAAAAGTCAGTCAGTTTGTTCTAACTAATGCTAATAAAATGCAGGTGAACCTTCTTGATTATGGTGCAACTGTCAAGGAGATCATAGTACCTGACAGAAATGGCAAATTTAGCAATATATCATTAGGATTTTCAAATCTTAAAGACTATCGCGAAAAAAGTCCCTATTTTGGATGTACGGCTGGTCGCTACGCAAATCGAATAGCTAAGGGGAAGTTTAGTTTGGATGGAAAGGAATATCAACTTGCCACTAACAACGGCGTAAATCATTTACATGGTGGTGAGATAGGTTTTGATAAAATCGTTTGGGATGCAAAGCCTTTGGAAATTGGAACTGGCGTTGTTTTCACTATGAAGAGTCCAGATGGAGATGAAGGATACCCAGGAAATTTGACTTCGAAAGTTACTTACACATTAACAGACAACAATGAATTAATTGTCGAGTATTCTGCAAAAACAGATAAGTCTACGGTCTTAAATTTGACAAATCATACATATTTTAATTTGGCCGGCGAAGGAGATCCTACGATTCTAGATCACGAACTTACCATTTATGCAGACAAGTTTGTGGCAACAGACGAAACTAATATTCCAGTTTCGATTACTAGCGTTTCGGGAACACCACTTGATTTCAGAAAGCCATTTATTATTGGTGATCGTATTGATCAAAGTCACGAACAATTGAAATTTGGTAAGGGCTATGACCATACTTGGGTTGTGAATGCTTCAGAACTTGATAACGGAGAACTAAATCATGCGGCAACTTTAAGAGACCCGAACTCGGGCCGTAAATTAGATATTTTTACCGATCAGCCCGGAATTCAGTTTTACTCCGGAAATTATTTGGATGGATCTTATTCTGGTCAATCGGGTAAAGTTTACCCTTTGCGGTCAGGTTTATGTCTAGAAACGCAGGTCTTTCCTGACAGTCCGAATCATCAGGGAGAAGAAGGGTGGAAGAGCTGCGTATTAAGACCTGGAGAAACATACAAACACAAAACTATCCATAAGTTTTCTGTAGACTGAGCTTTTTGATTTCATAGCAAGAATAATACACAACCTTTTTTTTATAAGAAGGTTGGCATGAAGTATGCCTTGATGTAAATGAATTTACCTATTTATGACAGAAGCTAGACTTTCCAAAAAATTTTCGATTCACGCGGATAAAGAATATGAAGACTTAGTTGTTGAACTCAAAGATGCAATTCAGCACCAACTTCGATTGATACTTGCTAGGGATCTTGGTAGTTCTACCAAATCAGAGTTATGGATGGCGACTTCTCTTGCAGTTCGAGAAATGATGATCGACCGATTTATTGAGACCCAAAAAGAGCACAGTAAGAAAGATGTACGAAGGGTTTATTATTTGAGTCTTGAATATTTAATGGGTCGATTGCTGAATGTGAACCTTGCGAACATGGGGCTGACCGAAGCGGTTAATGAAGCACTTTCAGAACTTGGTTTTAACCTTGAATTATTGTTTGAGGAAGAGCATGACATGGGATTGGGAAATGGAGGACTTGGGCGTTTGGCTGCGTGTTTTCTGGATTCCATGGCCACATTGGATCTTCCCGCGATAGGCTATGGCATTCATTACCAATTTGGTCTGTTCAAGCAGGAGTTTGTCAACGGGCGACAAATGGAAAAGCCAGATGATTGGTTAAAGAATGGGAACCCGTGGGAAATCATTAGGCCCCAGTATGCTCAAAAAGTTCAATTGTATGGACATGTTGAACATTCTTATGACGATCTAGGCAATTACTCACCCAAGTGGGTTGCTACAAAAGAGATTGTTGGGATTCCTTATGATTTGCCAATTGTTGGTTATGGGGCGAGGACGGTTAACTTTTTAAGATTGTGGGAATCAAAAGCTTCAGAGCAATTGGACTTTCAAATCTTTAATCAAGGCGGCTATGTAGAGGCAGTGCGCGAAAAAGCAATGGGCGAAACCATTTCAAAAGTCCTTTACCCTAATGACGAAACTGAAAGCGGGAAAGAATTACGACTCGTTCAGCAGTACTTTTTCGTATCCTGTTCGTTACAAGATATTATTCGAAGGTTTAATAAAAAAGAGAGACATTGGGATGAATTTCCAAAGCAAGCGGTCGTTCAATTGAATGACACTCATCCAGCAGTTGCAATTCCTGAGTTGATGAGAATCTTTCTGGATGTTGAGCATCTCAGTTGGGATATTTCGTGGACACTTGTCCAGCAAACTTTTGCGTACACAAATCATACTTTACTCCCCGAAGCCCTTGAGACTTGGAGTGAAGGTCTTTTTGCGAAAGTGTTACCGCGACATATGGATATTGTTAGAGAGATTAATCGTAGGTTTGTTGAAAAGGAGCTTTCTCAAAAATGGCCACATGATCCAAATCGCGTTCACCAAATGTCTATTTTAGCAGATGGTCAAATTAAAATGGCCTTTCTTTCTGTGATTGGAAGCCAATCTGTAAATGGAGTTGCTGCGCTGCATACCAAACTTCTTAAGGAAAGGTTATTAAAGAATTTTGCTGAACTTTATCCAGAACGATTTAACAATAAGACTAATGGCATTACTCCTCGCCGTTGGTTATTGGGTTGTAATCCAGAAATGTCGAGATTAGTAACATCCGTCGTTGGTGATGATTGGGTTACCGATCTTAGCCAATTGAGAGGATTGGAAAAAGTGGCCGATGACCTTTCTTTTCAACAGCAGTTTTTGGAAATCAAAAATCTTAGTAAAGAACGATTATCGAAAATTATTCAGGTTAAATTAGGATTCTCAGTTGCATCCGATGCAATCTTTGACTCGCAAATTAAAAGACTACACGAATACAAAAGACAACACCTTAATCTTTTACACATTTTAACTCTTTATCGTCGTCTTTTGCAGAATCCAGATTTGGACATACCGGCAAGAGTATTTATTTTTGGTGCAAAAGCGGCTCCTGGATATCATTTAGCGAAGGTTATTATTCATGCTATAAACTTGGTTGGTGATCGAATTAACAACGACGAGAGGATTAAAGATAAACTAAAAGTTGCTTATTTGCCTAATTATGGAGTTTCTATGGCTGAGAAAATAATCCCTGCTACAGATTTATCTGAGCAAATTTCTACAGCTGGAAAAGAAGCATCAGGCACTGGTAATATGAAGTTTGCCTTAAACGGTGCGGTAACCATCGGTACATTAGATGGTGCAAATGTGGAAATTTTAGAAGAGGTTGGTGATGATAATATTTTTATCTTTGGAAAAACTGTTGATGGAATTGAAGCTTTGAAGAAGTCTGGGTATGATCCTGTAAGATTTTACAATGAAGACGAAGAATTGAAGGCGGTTCTTGATTGGTTGTCCTCCGATTTTTTCTCACCTGATGATGGTTGTGTTTTATCAGATTTGCCTAATAGTCTTTTGCAATGGGGTGATCCGTTTTTTGTTTTAGCAGATTATCGAGCTTATATTGACGCTCAGGAATTGGCAGGTAAAGCCTATCAAGATAAGAAAAAATGGGCGTCTATGGCGATTCGTAATATTGCAGGATCGGGCAAATTTTCTTCCGATCGGACCATTGGAGAATATGCGAAAGAAGTTTGGAAATTAAATTCAGTTGATGTTCCATTTCCTTGTAAATGATTAAGGTTTGTTTTTGTTTTTTTCTTTTAATCTTTAACCACTTAATTTTTGGCGAGAAAATAGATTCGCTCCCATTTAAAGTGGGGGAAAAATTGGAATATGATTTAAGCTGGGGATTTATTCCGGTTGGAAAGGCAACTATGGAAATTCATTCGCGTTTTAAAGAAGGGAATGAATCGTTTTTGATTATTAAGTTTTTTGTCCGAACAAACTCTTTTGCGGATTCCTTTTATCGTGTTCGTACCACAATTGAAAGTAAGGTGGCCGAAGATTTTTCCAAATCTTTTTCGTATCGAAAATCCCAAGAGGAAGGAAGTACCAAGAAGCAAATTTTAGTAGAATTTAACTATGACACCATGCAGGCTATTTATATTGAAGATTCAGGTCTGACAAGTAAGATTTCAATTCCTGGTTTTGTATTTGACCCCCTTGCCATTGCATACTCTTTCAGGACTAAAAATTTAAAAGAAAATCAAAAAATCAGACTTCCAACATGTGATGGCAAAAGTTTTCGTTCGATGATTGTTGATACAGGGAAACGAAAAAATATATCAGTTCCGGCTGGTAAATTTACAGTTATTGAAACAAGACCCGAGATGAAAAATTTAAAAGGTGTATTTAAGAAAAGCCCAGAGGGGATTTTACGGGTTTGGTATTCAACTGGAAACTCGAGATTGCCAGTTAAAATAAGCAGTAAGGTTGTCGTTGGTAGTTTTAACGCAAAACTTACCAAGGTTTCTTTTAGCAGATAAACTGTAGCCTAGGCAACCATGGCTTTGCTCTCTTTATCATTTGGAGAGTTTTGCATCTTTTCGATAAAAGAACGAAGAGCGGGAGTAAGAATTCTAGATTTTTTATGAATGAGCGATAGAGGACGGATGTGGTTTCCATCGTCGAGCCTTGCTGTTACAAGTTGTTCTCTCGAAGTTTCATTCAACACCGTATTTCTTGGAATAATGGCAACGCCTGCATTAATTTCCAAAGCACGTTTGACAGTTTCGACGTTGTCAAATTCCATGACAATGGAAACTTTAACTTCAGCCTTCCTTAGAATTTCATCAGTTGCTTTTCGGGTCGGAATATCTTTTTCAAATGCAATAAAGTCGACATCTTTTAATTGACCAATTGAAATATTTTCCATGTTCGCAAGTGGGTGTTTCGGATTCATGGCAACAATTAACTCATCAGTCGCAAATGGAATGACAGTTAATTCTTTGTGTTTCACAGGAAATGCAACTAATCCAATGTCTGCTGTGCCATGAAGAACATCTTCATAAACCAAGTTTGCCCTTCTGTATTCCACTCTTGCATTAACTGAGGGGAATTCCTGCATGAATGATTTCAAATAGGGAGGTAGTTCATGCAGTCCGATACTGTTAACAGTTGAAATTTGGATAGAACCGCTTACCACGCTTCTCATTTCCTGGATTTCACAATTTAGCTTTTCATAAAGTGTAAGAATTTCTTTGAAAGTACTGTAGAGTGTTGTTCCTTGTTGAGTTAAGCGAAATTTCTTTTGATTTCTATCGATAATCAGCATGTCGTAATGGTTCTCCATAGCCTTAAGTTGTTGACTTACAGCAGACTGAGTCACTTCATTTAACCTGGCCGCTTTGGAAAAACTCTGTGTTTCCACCAAGTCACAGAAAGTTTTGAAATTTTGTATGTGCATATACTAAAGATATTAATTGATCTTATGGTAATCAAACATATTATTTAATTTCCTAATACCGATTTATGATTAGCGAAGCATTATTCAATGAAAACTTAAAGATTCTCAAGGATAGGGTTTCTCATGCATGTGTTTCTGCGGATCGTAAAAATGATGAAGTACAGATTCTTCCTGTTACGAAAAATTGGCCAATTGAAGCAGTTTATTACTGCAAAAATGCGGGATTTACGAATGTAGGCGAGAATAGAGTCCAGGAGGCTTTAGAAAAGCAGAGTGCTATCGATGTTGAAAAAATAAATTGGGAATTGATTGGGAGGTTACAGGGTAACAAGGCAAAGTGGATTCCCGGACGATTTTCAAGAGTTCAAACAATTGACTCAGTGAAATTATTAGAACGGTTAAATCAGTTCCTATGCAAAGAAGAATCTAAATTAGGAATTTTTATTCAGGTCAATACCGGAAAAGATCCGGCAAAAGCTGGAATTACTGAAGATCAATGTGAAAAGCTTGTAGACAAGGCACTAAGTTTACCAAATTTAAAGTTAGAGGGTTTTATGACTATTGCTCCCTATGTGCCCGACGATCTAAATGTTGCGAGCGATGCTTTTACTCGTTTACGAAACCTGAGGGATCGAATTTCTGACTATTATGGCATTCCCTTGCCTGAACTTTCAATGGGCATGACTGGAGATTTAAAAGAAGCGATTGCAGCAGGTTCCACAATGATAAGAGTCGGTTCTGCATTGTTCGGTCAAAGATCTTAGTAAATCGAATTTAGAAGTAAGCTTGCACCTTTAAACCGTAGGCGCGATTATTGGGTAAATTTATGACTTTTGAGGCAAAACAATTTAAAACCGAAAAATGGAAGCAATTATCGCGTTTGTTAGACGATGAAAACCCTACTGTTCGAAGTGGGTTAATCGATGAATTTAATAGAAACCCTAAGGATGGACTACGTTTTTTAGAGGAACTTATTAGAGCACCTAATCAATTGTTGGCAAAGCATGCACAAAACTACATGGTTGAACTTGGTTGGATTGATGGTGTAGGCGATTTTTTGAATTTTATTCGTTCTCTTAGGTATGAGCTTGAATCAGGATGGTTTTTATTAGACAGGACAATTTCGACAAATTTTGATGTGGCTTCATCAACTTTGTTTTTGGATCAATTATCCGATCGAGTTAGAGAGCTTTTGCTTCCGCCTCAAACTTCTAAGGATATTTGCTCCATTATAAATAGGGTTTTTTTTCATGAGTATGCCTTTCGCCCTGCTATTAAAGATTTTACCAATCCCGAAAATAGTTTTTTACATCGGGTGCTTGAAGAAAAAAAGGGTATACCTATCACATTATGCGTAGTTTACTTACTAGTGGCTCGAAGAATAGGAATTGAGCTCGAACCGATTGGATTACCCGGTAGATTTATGCTTGGTTGTTTTGCTGAGAATAAGCCTTTTTATATTGATGTGTGGTCTGGTGGTAAATTCTATGAGATAGAGCAGATGGAGGATTTTTTAGGAGATTTTTCAATTGATGAATCAGGTTCATTCCTTCTTCCAATCACTGTTGCTGAGACATTATCAAGAGGTTGTCGAAACCTAGTTGGATTCTATGCAAAGACAGGTGATTTAAAAAAATCACTTCTATTTCAACGATTTGTTGATGAATTCGAAAAAGCTTATCAGAAAGAAACTAATGCTTGATCAACCTCTATCGCTAAACGAAGTCAAGCCACTTAAAGACGGGCAGATTGGGTTGGCTGTGTTGGGTAATCCGATTAAACATTCAATAAGCCCCCAACTTCATAACGCTGCTCTATCTGAGTTGTCATCACGCCATTCAGAATTTTCGAAATGGGTTTATCAAAAGATTGAAGTCGATCCTGAAGACTTATGTGTTGCTTTGGGGAAATTAGCAGATTGTGGATACCGTGGACTAAATTTGACGATTCCTCATAAAGTTAATGTGTTTCAATATTTGGAGAATATCGATGAAGAAGCATGCAACATCGGGGCGGTAAATACTCTTTGTTTTAACGGTGTAGAATGGGAAGGTTTTAATTCTGACGGCTACGGTATTGAAAAAGCATTGATAGAAGAGCTTTTCGTTTCAATTGGATTGTCTAATTTAGTTGTCTTAGGTGCCGGAGGAGCAGCACGTGCAGTAATCGCCCGTGCTCTTTCGTTAGGATCCAAGAATATTTGGATTGGAAATCGAACGACTGAACGGTTGTCTCAATTAATTTCTTCCTTAGCAGAATCTTTCGATGTGAGTGAAGTCAAACCGTTCGAATTAACTAATGTTTTAGATGAGATTTATCAAATTGAATCTCCAGTAATTATTAATGCAACCTCAGTAGGTTTGGCAGAGAAGGATGCTTCTCCAATCTGTCTTGATGAGTTTTCGAAAGACGCAAGGGTCTATGATATGATTTACAACCCACCTGAGACTGCCTTGCTTAAGAGTGCTAGGAAACTTGGGTTGGTGCATTCGAATGGTTTGTCCATGCTTGTTCACCAAGCGGTTCGTTCGCTTGAAATTTGGACAAATAGAAAGATTTCCATCGATGCTATGTTTTCTGGAGCTAAAATCGCGTTAGGAAAATGATCGAGATATTAACAAATCCTTTAAGTTTACCTCTGTTTCCTGCCCTTGGCTTTATTTTAGGTTCTGTATTAGGGAGTTTTCTAAATGTATGTGCTCATCGAATTCCTAATGGTCAATCAGTTGTCTTACCGGGTTCTCATTGCCCTTGTTGTGGGACATCGATCCCATGGTTTCGTAATTTGCCCGTTTTTTCATGGGTTTATCAAATGGGTAGGGCAGACTGTTGTTCATTCATAATACCTGTCCGGTATCTGTTGGTTGAGTTAGTAATGGGTGCCTTTTTTGCCTACTTCGCATATCTGTATGTAATGGATGGCGATGTTGTTTCGCTTTTAAGTTGCTGTGTTTTTTCTTGGATCATGGTAACAATAATTGTGATTGATTATGAAACTATGTTAATTCCTGATCGACTCAGTATTGGTGGCGCTTTTGTGGGATTGGTTATGGCTTTTTTCTTTCCCGAATTTAAGGAAATATCACCGGGTTCTTCATGGTTAACCCATTTTTCAAGTTGTCTGGATGCTTTATTAGGACTGTTTGTAGGCTCGGCTTTACTTTATTGGATAGGGGCATTAGGCTATGTTCTCTTTAACCGTGAGGCATTAGGGGAAGGTGACATTAAATTACTTGGATGCATCGGCGCATTTTGTGGTTGGCAAGGTGCTGTTTTTTCTATTTTCGGAGGGGCATTTCTTGGGAGTGTAATCTTGATCCCGCTAATGATTTTTCAAAGAATCTTTCTTAAATCAAAAACTTCTGTTGAATCGGGTGCCAAACTTGTAATGGGAGCAGAAGTCCCTTTTGGTCCATACTTGGCTGTTGCTGGTCTTTTTTATTTTCTTGGTGCTTCAACATATGTTGACTCCTTTTTTGAACCTATTTTATGGTTATTTAATACAATCTAAAGAAGAGAATGCTTTTTATCATTGAAAAAATGTTATGATTTATTCATTGGATACATTGGCTTTATAACTCCCCATTTTATTAATTTATGAAGAAACTTTTAGTTGCCAATCGTAGTGAAATTGCAGTGCGAATATTTCGCTCTGCTACTGAATTAAATTTGCGTACAGTCGCTATTTATGCAGAAGAGGATCGTTTTGGTGTCCATCGTTTTAAAGCTGATGAAGCGTATTTGGTAGGGAAGGGTAAGGGACCCGTTGCTGCCTATCTTGATATTGACTCAATAATAACACTGGCAAAGGACAAGGGTGTTGATATGATTCATCCTGGTTATGGGTTCTTGTCAGAAAATGCTGATTTTGCTCGGGCATGTGATGATGCTGGTATTACTTTTA
Organism: Opitutales bacterium; assembly: GCA_965660725.1. Taxonomy (GTDB): domain Bacteria; phylum Verrucomicrobiota; class Verrucomicrobiia; order Opitutales; family Seribacteraceae; genus Seribacter. The sequence continues at coordinate 4,789 of CBFIBI010000010.1, read as the reverse complement.
TAGGACCTCGCCCAGATTTACTTGAAAGCATGGGAGATAAAGTTGCTGCTAAAAAAGCTGCAGACCAAGCTAATGTACCAACTCTTCCAGCGACACCGAATGCAGTTTCCAGAGCATCTGACGCGCTGAAATGGGGAAGGAAGATTGGTTTTCCTCTAATAATAAAAGCGGCTTTTGGTGGAGGAGGTCGTGGTATGCGAGTGGTCAATAAAGAAGAAGATTTAAAATCCATGCTTGAGGAAGCACAGGGAGAAGCCGAACGCGCTTTTGGGAATCCAGCAGTTTTTCTCGAAAGATATGTTGGTCGAGCAAAGCATTTAGAAGTTCAGATATTGGGAGATCGTAAGGGTAATATTGTTCACCTGCACGAAAGAGATTGTTCTGTTCAGAGGAGGTATCAAAAAGTCGTTGAAGTTGCTCCATCCATTGGTCTTCCGGATGATGTTGTAAAAGATCTTTGTGACGCGGGAGTGAAACTTGCGAGAGAGGTTGGATATGATAATGCAGGTACAGTAGAATTTTTGTTGGATCAGGATACGAACGAGTGGTTCTTTATTGAAATGAACCCACGAATTCAAGTCGAGCATACTGTTACTGAACAAATAACAGGAATCGATATTGTCCGCTCACAAATTTTGGTGGCAATGAACAAGTCTCTACACGGAAAAGAAATTGGTATTCCTGCACAAAATCTAATCCCTCGAAATGGATGTGCTATACAATGTCGTGTTACAACCGAGGACCCTGAAAAGGATTTTACTCCTGATTATGGAAAAATCTTGAGCTACCGTTCCGCTGCTGGGTTTGGAGTTAGATTGGATGGTGCAATGGGAGACACAGGAGCCATTATTACTCCATTTTATGATTCTCTTTTAGTTAAACTCACGACATCAGGTCCGAATCTTTCCCAAGCTTTAGACCGTATGCACCGTGCGCTTCGCGAGATGCGTATTCGTGGAGTAAAGACAAATATCCCTTTTCTTGAGAATGTTATAAACCACAAGGATTTTGTTGCCGGGAATGCTACAACTCGGATGATAGATGTAACACCTGAGCTTTTTCGGTTTAAAGCAAGACGAGATCGTGCTTCAAAGCTTCTTAGCTATCTTGGAGAAACAATAGTTAATGGTAATCCGCAGGTTAAAGGTCGTGCAAGGGTTGCCGCTCCTCTTCCCTTAATTGAACCTGAATACGATGCTAAAGAAAAGCCACCTCCTGGAACAAGAGATTTACTATTAGAAAAGGGTGCAAACAAATTCTCAAAGTGGATTCTTGAGCAAAAGCCTCTAATGGTTACAGATACCACAATGAGAGACGCGCATCAGTCTCTATTTGCGGCCAGAATGAGAACATATGATATGTTAGCGGTCTCTGACTTTATGGCTCGTCGCTTATCGGGATTATTCAGTATGGAAATGTGGGGAGGAGCCACCTATGACACATGTATGAGATTTTTGGGGGAGTGTCCTTACGAGAGATTACGTATCTTACGTGAAAAGATTCCTAATATTCTTTTTCAAATGTTACTTCGTGGTTCCAATGCTGTTGGATATGCAAATTACCCCGATAATGTAGTTCGGGAATTTGTGATCCATTCTTCAGAGGCGGGCATGGATGTTTTTCGAATTTTTGATTCTTTAAATTATCTTCCCAATCTTAAAGTGGCCATGGAAACAGTCAGTGAGAAAACAAATTCACTGTGCGAGGCTGCACTATGTTTCACTGGTGATTTTACAGACTCCAATGAGGAAAAATATGTTTTAAATTACTATGTTGATTTGGCCAAAGAATTACAAAAAATGGGAGCACATATTCTTGCCATTAAGGATATGGCTGGACTTTGTCATCCAACCGCAGCGTACCGTCTAGTCAAGGCACTTAAAAATGAAGTTTCTTTGCCAATTCATTTTCACACGCATGACTCGAGTGGAATTGCTTCAGCATCAGTTCTCAAGGCTGGTGATGCTGGTGTAGATGTCGTCGATTTAGCAATATCATCACTTTCAGGTTGCACGAGTCAGCCGAATCTAAATTCTATTGTGCATTCATTACGTAATGCTCCTCGGTCGACCAAATTGGATGTGGATTCCTTGAATCAACTTTCAATTTATTGGGAAGCTGTTCGTCAGTATTATGCTCCATTTGATAGTTCTCCTCCTTTTGGGAGTGCTGAAGTTTTTGCCCATCAAATGCCGGGTGGGCAGTACACCAACCTGCGTGAGCAGGCAGGTGCCTTGGGGCTGGGAAAAAGATGGCCTGATGTCGTTAAGACTTATCAGCAGGTAAATAAGATGTTGGGAGATATTGTTAAGGTCACTCCAAGTAGTAAAAGTGTGGGGGATCTTGCTATTTTTCTAATCACTAAAGGAGTAAAGCCCGAAGATTTGCCAAATCTACCGCCAGAAACTGGTTTTCCTGAATCTGTAATTGATCTTCTTTCTGGTAATCTTGGCCAGCCTAAAGGGGGGTGGCCCAAGGCGGTTCAAAAAGTTATCTTAGGTAAACGGAAGCCATTGCGTGGTCGTCCTGGTGCATCTGCTCCAAAGATGGATCTTAAGAAAGAATCGATGAAACTGTCTAAAAAATTGGGCAGAAAAGCTTCAGAAGATGATTTGTTTTCAAGTGTTATGTATCCAAAGGTTTTCGAGGATTTTCAATCTTTTCGGGGTACTTACGGAGATGTGTCTGTTCTTCCCACAACAGCTTATTTTCATGGACTTGAACCTGGTGAGGAAATTTCCATAAAGATTGAAGAGGGAAAAACATTATTCATAAAATTGCTCCACATTGGTGCTCCAGATGAGTCAGGCGAAAGATCATTAACTTTTGAATTAAATGGTAAAGCAAGAACCACAATTGTGCTGGATAAATCTGTAAAAGCGGAAGCGAAAGTCCGTGAAAAAGCAGATCCAAGTAATGCCAAGCATGTTGCTGCTCCAATTCCGGCAATGGTTAGCAGTATATCAACAAGTGTTGGAAAGACTGTTTCTAAAGGAGAGAAAATTGCAGTCCTAGAGGCGATGAAAATGCAAACTACTTTATATGCTTCATCGAGTGGAATTGTTGATGAACTTCTTGTCAAAGTGGGTGACTCCGTTGAATCCAAGGACTTAATTGCCAGATTACGTTAAAGTTATTTTGTTTTCGGTCGATTTTTAGGTAGTGGAAATTACCAAAATCATATCTACATATTTGAATGCAGGTTTATTTGCTTCGTTTTTTCTTTTCTTTTTACCTGCCACACATTCAAAACCGCTTTTTATCCCTGAACCAATGCTCGAAAGAGAATTGGCGAAAACATTGCGGGTTGATAGGGATAAACTGACCCATGAACTAGTAGCCGAAAAACTTACTTACTTTGAGCTAAATAATGCAGGTTTGCGCGACCTGACAGGTCTACAGTCAGCTGAAAATTTACGCGTTTTGGTGTTACGAGATAATTTAATACAGGACATATCTCCATTGTGCAACTTGCCTAATTTACATAAACTTGATTTGTCTGGAAATAAGATTTCAGACCTGTCTCCTCTGTCTGGCCTTTCGCTCCAAAAAATGCAGGATGAGGCATCCCAAATTCAACTTAAATTATCTGATTATAAAACGCCCAAAGATGAAGTTGCTTCATTGATTATTAATTTATCTGAGCTCGTCGAAAGGGTGAGGCGTGGGCCATGGCAGTTGCAGGAATTATCACTAGCAAATAATCGGCTTCTCGGTCTAAGTGGAATCTATCATTTAAAATACCTGAGACACTTGGATGTATCTGGCAATTCGCTTATTGATTTAGAAGGAGTTTCTTCATTGATCAATTTGGTCAATTTTTATGCTCATGGGAATCAGTTGGGTCGGATCGAAAGTTATGTAGATAACAATAAGAATAAATCATATGACTTGGGGGAAACGATTAATGACGAAAGTGGAAATGGTAAAAGGGATACCGATCCCCTTCCTGAGATTCGCTCTTTACCAAAGTTAGTTAACTTATATTTGTACGATAATTTACTGAAGAATATTAGCTCGCTTGACGATTTACCGAACCTGCAGACTCTCTTGCTCTCTGGTAATCAGATTGAAGAGGCATCTGTTGTAGGAAATTTTAAAAAATTAAGGAGGCTTTCTTTATCTGATAACCGTTTGAATAATTTGGATGGATTAGGTTCGCTACAAGAAATTGAACATTTATACTTGGTTGAAAATCGAATTTGTGATCTTCGCCCGATTGTAGGATTAGATACTTTGAAGGAACTACGCTTGCAAAGAAATCAGTTTGTCGATTTAAGCCCTCTTGCCCATTTTGAAAAGCTCCAAGCCTTATTTCTCTCCAATAACTTCATCTATTCAATAAAACCACTTCTTAATCTTCAAAATTTAAAGAGGCTTTCATTATCTGGAAATTGTTTGGATTTAGAGAACCAGACTATTCGTGAACAGTTAAATTTGATTCGTTCTCGAGGAACCTTTTTAGTTTCTGGAAATCAGAAAGTAAGAGCGGTAGAGGCTGAACAATTAGTTTTTTCAATGATTGGACACCCTCGCTCGAATAGACTGTTAGGGGATTATCTTGAATTAAATGGTTATCTTCGCCTAATGGACTTTGTGGAAGATCCTAACATCGATGATCAAGATAAGTTATCGGCCTATTCAAGTTGGAAGGCTGCTCTTGTGAATGGAACTTTCAGGCAAGATTTACCTTTTCCAGGAAAATGAACAAAATCTGCAATTAGGAATTCAGGTAGAGTAATGTTCCCAGTATAATCGTGGCTATAAAGCAGATTATATAAAGTCCACG